>NZ_BAABTE010000004.1:0-516467 GCF_040371715.1 Brucella sp. NBRC 14130 | reverse complement strand
TGAAGCAATGCTGTGCAGATGAAACGACGACTTTCCGAGATCGATTGCGAGCAATTCGAATGTCATGACTTCCTCCTTTGGTTGGCCTTTCATTCTGAAGGTTCGGAGGGAGGCGTCCATCCCATAACATGCGCACCGCGATCGACAAGGTTGGCCGCGGGAAAGAGCGTGACGTCAACGTGCGCTTCCAGGCGATGGCTAGCCACTACCTGTTCGAGCCTGAGTTTTGCAATCCGGCTTCAGGCTGGGAGAAGGGACAAGTCGAGAAGAATGTTCAGGATGCGCGTCATCGGTTCTTTCAGCCCGTTCCGCGCTTTCCATCGCTGGAAGCCCTGAACGACTGGCTCGAGCAACGCTGCAAGGAGTTCTGGGCACAGACCCCGCACGGTCAGATGCGTGGCACCATTGCCGACATTTGGGCGGAAGAAGCTCCCGCGCTCATGCCCATTACCCGGCCGTTCGATGGGTTTGTCGAATACACCAAGCGTGTCTCTCCGACCTGCCTCGTGCATCTGGAGCGCAATCGCTATAGCGTCCCGGCGTCCTTCGCCAATCGGCCGGTGAGCCTAAGGGTTTACCCAGACCGTGTTGTGGCCGCCGCAGAAGGACAGATCATTTGCGAGCATCGTCGCGTCATTGATCGCTCCCACGACAGGCCAGGACAGACGATCTACGACTGGCGGCACTACTTGGCGGTAGTGCAGCGCAAGCCAGGTGCGCTTCGCAACGGTGCACCATTCGTCGAACTTCCCGATGCATTCCGGGCCTTGCAGCAATACTTGCTCAAGAAGCCTGGCGGCGACCGGGAGATGGTCGATATCCTGGCGCTCGTCCTTCAACACGATGAACAGGCCGTCCTGTCGGCGGTCGACATGGCGTTGAAGTCCGGTGTTCCGACCAAGACGCATGTTCTGAACCTGCTGCATCGCCTTGTCGACGGCAAATCCTTCACGCCGCCGACCATCGATGCGCCACAAGCCCTGACGCTCGTCAACGAGCCCAAGGCCAATGTTGAACGATACGATGCCCTGAGAAAGACGGAGGCCCGCCATGCGTCATAATCCAGCAGGCGGTGCGATCGTCATCATGCTGCGGCAACTGAAGATGCACGGAATGGCACAAGCCGTCGGCGAACTAACCGAGCAAGGATCGCCGGCGTTCGAGGCTGCCATTCCGATCCTGTCGCAGCTTTTGAAAGCAGAGACCGCGGAACGTGAAGTTCGCTCGACTGCCTACCAGCTCAAGACGGCACGCTTCCCTGCCTATCGTGATCTGAATGGCTTCGACTTCGCCAGCAGCGAGATCAACGAGGCGCTCGTGCAGCAGCTTCATCGCTGCGACTTCCTGGACGACGCAAACAACATCGTTCTGGTCGGTGGCCCCGGCACGGGCAAGACACACATTGCTACCGCGATAGGTGTTCAGGCCATCGAGCATCACCACAAACGGGTCCGGTTCTTCTCAACGGTCGAGCTGGTCAACGCGCTGGAACAGGAAAAGGCGCAAGGACGGTCTGGGCAGATCGCCAATCGCCTTGTCCACTCTGATCTCGTGATCCTTGATGAGCTTGGATACCTGCCGTTCAGCGCGTCAGGCGGTGCGATGCTCTTCCACCTGCTCAGCAAACTCTACGAGCGAACCAGCGTCATCATCACGACGAACCTCAGCTTCAGCGAATGGGCCAGCGTCTTCGGTGATGCCAAGATGACCACGGCATTGCTCGATCGGCTTACCCATCATTGCCACATCCTTGAAACCGGAAACGACAGCTTCCGCTTCAAGAACAGCTCTGCGCACGACACTAAAACGACAAAGGAGAAAACGAGGAACTTGACCACGACCGCAGACCCGAAACATACCTAACAGGCGGGTCAATTCTCGGTGGAAACGCCGGGTCAGTTCTCAGTGGCAATCAACATCCATGATTTAACCCACCCAATTATCAGCAATAGATGGAACAATCATGAGCAGGAGTCTAGCTGGATTTTCTATTCCAGGGGGGCGGCTAACTCCACGCCAAAAGTCAGCTATTCCCGTCGGCTACTTGTAAGCACGGTATATCTCCGAGATTGCTATAAATTTTTATGCATACCGATGACATTACAAAGACTATGCCACAGCGGACATATCGAATGAGTATAGAATAATGTCGTTCGCTTTGTAAAAAAATCAAGCGGCGTTATAACAGCACCTTTTATATTTCTTGTCGCTTCCGCAACTGCATTTCTCGTTGCGGCCCAATTTTGCCTGAGTGGGATTAGCTTGGCGCGATTTACTGGCTAAGGTCTTCAAAATTTCTGCTTCGAGGGATAAATCTTCTTCCCATTTTCCTGAAAGAGTTGTTGCCAATTTAATCGATCCATCATTAGTAAGAACTACTCCATGCCAGACTTCGGCTCTCTCAATGTACTTACGGCGCTTGCAATGCTCGTATAGGCGTTTCTCCGCATCAATGATGCCTCCGCCCGTGTGAAACGTGATGCCGCTGACAGGATTGTCGGTACCGAGGCTAAAATCGTGGAGCTTCCCATCGTTAACAGCGCGTCTTGAGATTACTTCAAGATTTCGATTTATCTCGTTTATTGAAGCTTCCCCTAGCTCCATGAGCGCGAAGCCGAGCGCAATCGCCGGGGCGGCCGCTTCCTTTTCAATCTGCGTTACAATTTTTTCAAACCGCGTGCCGCAGAACTTGGTTAGTAATCCTTCGGGCGTCTTGCGACCGGGAATACCCTCCCGACGAGCCGCCATAGCCACGTCAAGGGGAAGCGAGATACTGTCGTCCAACATTAGTAGATTAGTCTGCGGCTCGACCCACAGGTTATTTTGAAGATGGTACGAGAGCGTTACCAGTTCATGGTTCACGAATACCGTTTTAGAGGCCTTCGCTCTTAGCCAAATATAGCTCAGAAAGCGAAGTGGTGTAGAAAGCAATTCGCTTATCGCGTCTAGAGTAAAGACATCAGTGACGAGCGGTGAGACGATTGTCTCGGTACAACGGATATTCAAAAACTGTTTTGCTTGAAAAGCCAATGCCGGATAGTGATCTGAAACGACTGTCAATGGAAAAATAGTTTTTGGTACTGAGGGCAACTGCGGTGTTACGCCATCTCTACAGCGCAACGTCACCGTTTGATCAATCAGTAAGGAGGCGCAAAGATATGCCTGATCGACAGCGTCCTGAACTGCGGATTTGAAGTCTCCTTTCAACTGAAGGTCATTACCATTTCGAGCTGAAAGTGTTAACTTTTTGGATTTTGCTTGCAAAACAATGATACGGTCTCCAAAAACAACCAGTACGTCAATTTCGGCAAGTGTTTCTGCCTTTCCACGCAAAATTTCCACATTCTTGAAAACACGAGAAGATCCAAAAATTTTGACTAATCTATCATAAGTAAAATTTTCCGCGAAATCCCCACGGTGTCTCATCGCCGTTGAACAATATTCTTTATCAGCGCCCATCCAATAGAATGGCGCGTCATATATTGCTTCGCTGTAACCGTAGGCTGGTTGCAGAATGACGAATTCGTCCTCGCCCTTTCTAATAATAGGGAGCGCATATGCCTTATTAAACGCATGTAATGAGGTGAATTCCGCATTGGCTGGTGCAGTGGGAACGCAGAAAGGTTCTATGCATTTCAGTATGACATCCTGCGAAAGGCCAGTGATCATTGCCAATTCCGCACATGAAAACGAGAAACCGGGCAGTACTGTCCATGTTTCTTTGGGTTGCCCTTTCAAGGCAAACAACGTTGAAAAAAGGCGCTGGTTCAACAAATCCAGTATTGCTTTGCAGACTAATTGGGCGGCTTCGATGTCGAACGCTCTTTTTTCCAACAACCATTGGGTGTCTTTTTGGTATTTATAATGAGCTAGAGCGCGTCCATTGAACGCGGAATCGCGTTGAGGATTCCCTTGGTGGCCGAATTCTGATTCCATCGCTCCGACTGGTGATTTGGTTGGAGGCAATATGACCCGGGCTTTCAGTGATGATCTGCGTAGCCGCGTTCTGGCTGCGTCACGGGATGGCATGTCGGCGCGTTCAGCGGCAGCCCGATTTGGGATTGGGATTTCAACAGCCATCGCCTGGATTGCGAGTGCGCGGGCAGGTCTGTTGACCCCGGCGAAGCAGGGCCGACGCGGCGGCTCACGCCTGGATCCTCACGAGGACTTCATCTTCGGCATGATCGAAGAGGCGAAGGACATCACGCTCAACGAGATGGTCCGGCGATTGTATAAGGAGAGAGCCGTATCGATCGGTCGCAGTGGACTTGACGTCTGGCTGCGAAAGCGCGGCTGGACTTTCAAAAAAAGACCGCACATGCACTGGAGCAGGACCGTCCTGATCTGCTGAAGCGTCGCCAGGACTGGTTCGACGGCCAACTCGATCTCGATCCAGCGCGCCTCGTCTTCATTGATGAAACCGGCCTGAGCACGAAGATGTCCCGGCTTCGCGGACGAGCCCCTTGCGGAGATCGATGCCGTTCACCGGTCCCACACGGCCATTGGAAGACAACGACATTTACCGGTGCACTCAGACTATCCGGCATGACCGCGCCCATGGTCCTCGACGGTGCGATGAACGGCGTCGCATTCCAGGCCTATGTCGAACAGGTTCTCATTCCAACCTTGGTGACCGGCGACATCGTCATCATGGACAACCTGCCGTCACATAAGGCGCAGGGCGTGCGTCTTGCAATCGAAGGTGTGGGGTGCCGCTTGCTCTACCTTCCTCCATACAGTCCAGACTTCAACCCCATCGAGAAGGCCTTCGCTAAGCTCAAGGCCGTCTTGCGCGCCAAAGCCGAGCGAACCGTCGAGGGCTTATGGAATACCGTCGGCCAGATCGTCACGCTGTTCGAACCACAAGAATGCGCCAATTACTTCAAATCCTGCGGATATGACCCCGAGTAAAGTGGACGCGCTCTAGATCTCGATATTGAAACGGATACGCGGATTCCGCAGCGTAAAATATTGGTTCGCGCATAACTGCCGCCGAAGCAAACGGGTTAAAGCTGGAATCCAGAATGTTCTCTGCTTTAAAAAGCGTCGCTGCGGACGCAGATATAGCGTTATGCAATTCTTCTAGTAGTTGGCAGCTTTTCTCAACATATCTCGACAGTTGTTCTTGTGTCGGCAATGCGAAGTCGATTGCGCCGTTGATCATCAACCCATAAAGGGTATTTAGCTCGGTACGTATTAAGGTGGATGGATCTGCAAGTCTAGCCAAATCGTGAGGTTTCAGCTCTTCAGAAATTCCAACGGCCGTATTGCGAAAACAAAGTATAGCCAAGGCGTGTATGTACCCAGGTGACTGACATAGTTCGGAAAGGTCCTTAAATATTTGGTCTTCTGCACGCATGCTCAATAATTCCTGGCCATCTCAGGTTTTTTGCTATTCTGTAGACAAAATCTATTCGGCGTTTTGGCTCACCCATAGATTACTTAAGGAGTATGCGAACCAATTTATTTGCAAAGTTTTGTAAGGGCCGCCAGATGCGACTTATCTACATGATCCATCATGACAATCAACGCGTTTGCGGCATCGCGTGTTTCTTCGATTGTCATCGAAGAAAAAGATATAAGATCATCGAGGCTATCTGAATGGGATTCAACTTGCGTCAGTCGTTCTAATGCCACGATGCGATCCCGGTCCAATTCAGGATGTGCCTTGCACAGCTGGTCGATTTTTCCTGTAAGGCCCGAGTTCCCAGGGCATCTGAACGCGAGGAAAACATCTAGAACCCGACGCAGCACGTTCGGCATCATGTAACCGTGTTCAAAATGTTCTTCGCCTGCATTGCGGAAACGAAGTACCTGCCCAAAAAGAAAATGATACTCGGAATCGTATTCGCGTAGGAGCGTTGGTAGCGGTATTATCTTTGAAGAACGCTTCGAACTATCTTGCGCGATCTTGACATCAAGAAAATGTAAAGAAGTAGTCGGTTGTTTACCATCTCGCAGTTCAGCTCCCTTCTTCCACGCTTTTCTGAACTCATTCATACATTGCTGATTGTGTGTAAGCACGAAAAGCTGAGAGACGCCGGATAGCCGTGTGCGAATTAATGAACACGCAAAATTCAGAGCTTTCGTATCCAAACTGGACACCGGATCGTCGACTACGACGATGGCATCTTTAAAAGCCTTGCCGTCTGCTTCAATGGTTGAGAGAAAGTATGCTATCGAGATCGCAGTTTTCTCCCCCTCGCTAGGTAATCCTTCTATCACCGCTCCGTGACGGCGAACCTCATAACCTTCTTCAATAGGGTGGATCGTAAGCTCCCCATGACCAAGGTATGACTTCACGAGTTTATTGATAGCTTCTGCCGCTGGACCATGAGTACGAATGGCCTGTCGAAGATTCTCGGCTTTGGTTTGAGCCTCAGCAAGCGTGCGTTCTATCGTTTCCCGAGACTTGATCGCCTCGCTGACTGCATTAACATTTATGTCGAAATCAGCTCTACAAGCACCGATAAAATGCTTGCGAATTGTAATTTCAGCTTCTTCTTTGGCTTGCTTAAACCCGTTTACCGTTTTGTTGTGTTCAGCAATCATCACGTTCAACGAAGATACCGAAGCCGACAATTGATCGTTGATGGTTTCAATTTCATTCGCTTCGGGCAGATGCGATATATCTACAGGGCTCGCTGGGGCGGCAATTTTTTGATCGAGAATTTCTCTAAGAAGTCGCAAGACTCTCAATGTTTCTTTTAGTTTTTCATCAAAGTCCGCTCTCTGCGATTTGTATTGGTCGATTTGGTTTGAATATAAGGAGTCAGCGCGAGGGGAATGGTCGCGAAGTTCAGATAGAATATCGATTACGAAATTCAATTTTGACGAGGTTTTGGAGAGACGATCTATAAATTGATCGATAGTTGTGTCCAACGCGATGCGCAGAACGTCACGACGTTCGGGTGTTAACTGGTTCCCGCATAAAAGACATACCGAGAGGTCGTGCTTCGTGTGTAGTTCATGTCCCTGTTTTATCCAAAGCAATGCATCCGGATAATTCTCGACTTCCTTAAGTGCGACGGTACCGAGGGATTGTACGCACATGTCTCGAATGAAGCGGAATGCAGCTGGCACTGTCGTGCTATCGAACTGAATCTCTGGAATTGGAGCCATCGGCTCGGATGCTCGTCTCAGATCTTCGGCTGTTCTGAGGGCGTCTACCGAGATTACAGGCGTATCTGCCGCTGGCCATTGCTCATAATCTTTTGTGAGCTGGGGCGCTTCATATTTGCGGCCACCGAGATTCAGACGATCCGCCGTTAGCTTCGCCCGGTCACGCTTGAATGCAGTTAGGGCTTTGAGAGCATGCTGTTCAGATGTTTTGGCGGTTGCAAATCGGCCCTGTAGTTCGAGAATATGATTCTCTATATTTCCCAATTCTTTATGAGCATCAGCCTGGTCTTTGCCGATGAGAAAAATCGGTCGCGCCTTTCCGTGAACCCACTGGAAATTGTTTTCGGCGAAGTCACTATTGAAGACTGTCACCCGTCGTTCCAGCCCTTTCGGATTGGCGGGGATGCCATATGTAGTGCCGTCGCTCAAGCTTATCTCGAAGGCACAGTCCTTAGGCAGTTTAGTGTGCCTTTCTCCGAATTCTAAAGATGAGAAAAGCCTGGACAAGGTACTCTTACCTGCACCATTGAAGCCGTAAATGAGATTGTATTTTCGGAAGCTAAGGCTTTCCGAACGGCCATTTCTTTCTTCGAGAATTCCTGCGTTTCTACAGACGCTAATATTCGAAATAATATCCGCCATATTTGCCCCGACAGTTGCCCTTTTCAACCGTCACTATATCGATATGAATTTTGCTCCGCTAGGGTGACTGCCGCCTGCTTCGCCAACGCGGACATAAGACAGCGATCAAGTTCACGGATTCGTATGGCCCGCGATGTAAAATTCTGGAGCCAAGTTTCGCGGGTTTTTCTTATCTGGACAAATCAAACGCAACGAAATGACCATACCAAGGCGCAGGGAGACAAACCTAGGCGGCGTTTACAGGTGCGCATTTCCCCATCCCGCACGAAGTTGTGTAATTTTTGACGTTTACGGAAACGTCAAAGTAGGTTAGCTTCGGTCCGAAATTGACGGGGTGAGCGCGGATTCCGTGAGGTGCTCGGTCAAAAAAGCGGCAAAAAGGACTGTTTTTCGGAGAAATTCGTCCGGTTTTGCTGCAACATGCGCGCTGTCACAACATTTCGCTATAATGTGGCATGCAGGCATGAAACGCGGTTAAGGGCTCGTTCCAATCATCGCGGAACGGCTCAGGTGGTGAATTGGAGGATTTCTATGCCGAGCTATCGCGCGCCAGTTGAGGATACGAATTTCGTTCTCAACGACGTTCTGAATTATCAGCGTTACAACAATCTGCCGGGCTTTGCCGACGCGTCGCCCGATGTCGTCGAGGCGATCCTGTCGGAAGGCGCGAAGCTTGCGGAAGGCACCTTGTTCCCGGTCAACCACACGGCCGACCGTGAAGGTTGCAAGCGTTTGTCGGATGGCTCGGTCACGACGCCGAAGGGCTTCAAGGAAGCATATGATCTCTATCGTGAAGGCGGCTGGCTCGGCCTCGCCGTGCCGGAGCAATATGGCGGACAGGGGCTTCCCTATCTGCTGCATACGGCTGTCGGCGAATATATGTCTTCCGCCAATATGGCGCTCACCATGTATCCGGGCCTGACGCAGGGCGCGATTGCCGCGATCCTGACCCATGGCACCGACGAGCAGAAGGACACCTATCTGCCGAAGATGGTGGAAGGCACCTGGACCGGCACGATGAACCTGACCGAGCCGCATTGCGGCACGGATCTGGGCCTGCTACGCACCAGCGCCACCCCGCAGGAAGACGGTTCCTATAAGATTTCCGGCCAGAAGATTTTCATCTCGGCTGGTGAACATGACATGGCGGAAAACATCATCCATCTGGTGCTGGCCCGCATCGATGGCGCGCCGGAAGGCGTGAAGGGCATTTCGCTGTTCATCGTGCCGAAGTTCATTCTCGATGAAAACGGCAATCCGGGCGAGCGCAACGGCGTTTCCTGCGGTTCCATCGAAGAAAAGATGGGCATTCACGGCAATGCCACCTGCGTCATGAATTATGACGAGGCAAAGGGTTATCTCATCGGCGAAGCCCACAAGGGCCTGCGCGCCATGTTCACCATGATGAACGAAGCGCGTTTGGGCGTGGCCTTGCAGGGGCTTTCGATTGCCGAAACCGCTTACCAGAATGCCGTGATCTATGCGCGTGAGCGCATTCAGGGCCGTGCGCTTTCGGGTGCCGCAGCGCCCGATAAAAAGGCCGATCCGATCATCGTCCATCCGGATATTCGCCGCAACCTCATGAATATCCGCGCTTTCAACGAAGCCGGTCGCGCGCTCATTCTGTGGACGGCCCTCAACTCCGACATCGCGCACCGCTCCGGTGACGAGGCCGAGCGTCAGACTGCCGATGATCTCGTCGGGCTTCTGACACCCGTGCTGAAAGGCGTTCTGACCGACAAGGGTTTTGAACATGCCGTTATGGCGCAGCAGGTGTTCGGTGGCCACGGCTATATCGAAGAACATGGCATGAGCCAGTATGTGCGCGATGCGCGCATCGCCATGATCTACGAAGGCGCCAACGGCATTCAGGCGCTCGATCTGGTGGGCCGCAAGCTGGCGCTGAACGGCGGTCGCGCGGTTACGGCTTTCTTCAAGGAAGTGGGAGAATTTTGTGAAGCCAATCGTAAGAACGAGAAGCTTTCCTTCTTCACCAAGCACCTGAAGAAGGGCCTCAACGATCTTCAGGCCGCCACCATGTGGCTGATGCAGAATGCGATGGCCAAGCCCGACAATGCCGGTGCCGCCTCCAACGACTATATGCATCTGTTCGGTCTGGTGGCGCTCGGCTTCATGTGGGCGCGGATGGCCAGGATCGCGGAAGAAAAGCTTGGCAGGGGTGAAGGCAACAAGGCTTTCCTCGAAGCCAAGCTTGTCACTGCACGCTATTATTTCGAGCGGATCATGCCGGAAAGTGCAGCCCATCTCGCACGCATCCAGTCGGGTGCGGATTCGATGATGGCGCTCGAAGCGGACACATTCTGAACCAGAGATTACGCCGGGCTTTCGGGCCTGGCGGGCCAAAATTTGGCGGGAAGGAGCAAAAATGGCTGAGGCTTATATTTACGATCACGTGCGCACACCGCGCGGGCGTGGCAAGAAGGACGGTTCGTTGCACGAAGTGCCAGCCGTCCGTCTGGGCGCGAAGGTTCTTGAATCCCTGCGCGACCGCAACGGCATCGACACGGCAAAGGTCGATGACATCATTTTCGGCTGCGTCGATCCTGTCGGCGAAGCTGGTGCAGTTATTCCGCGTTCCGCCGCTTTTGAAGCCGGTTACGATTTCAAGGCGCCGGGCATCCAGATTTCGCGCTTCTGCGCTTCGGGCCTCGATGCGATCAATCTGGCCGCAGCCAAAGTCGCGTTTGGTTCCGACGATCTGGTGATCGCCGGCGGCGTCGAAAGCATGTCGCGCGTCGGCATGGGCATGTCGGGCGGCGCCTGGTACATGGACCCCTCGGTCGGCTTCCCCGGCTATTTCATGCCGCAGGGCGTTTCCGCCGATCTGATCGCCACGAAATACGGCTTCAGCCGCGATGACGTCGACGCCTATGCCGTCGAAAGCCAGAAACGTGCCGCGAAGTCGTGGGAAAAGGGCTATTTCAAGAACTCGGTCATCCCGATCAAGGACCAGAACGGTCTGACCATTCTCGATCATGATGAGCATATGCGCCCGTCAACCGACATGCAGGCGCTGGGCCAGCTCAACCCGTCCTTCGTGATGCCGGGTGAAATGGGCGGCTTCAACGCCGTCGGCATTCAGGCCCATCCGGAAATCGAGACAGTCAACCATGTCCACCATGCCGGTAACTCGTCCGGTATTGTCGATGGCGCGGCTGGCGTCCTCGTCGGCTCCAGGAAGGCTGGCAAGGCATTCGACATGAAGCCGCGCGCCCGCATCCGCGCTTTCTCCAATATCGGTTCCGAACCGGCGCTTATGCTCACCGGCCCGGTCGATGTGACGGAAAAGCTTCTCAAGCAGGCAAAGATGAAGCTCTCGGACATTGATCTGTTCGAACTGAACGAAGCCTTCGCCGCCGTGGTTCTGCGCTACATGCAGGCCTTCGACATTCCGCACGACAAGATCAACGTCAATGGCGGCGCCATTGCCATGGGCCATCCGCTGGGCGCAACCGGCGCAATGATCCTCGGCACGGTGCTGGATGAACTGGAACGCCGTAATCTCAATACCGCGCTGGTGACCTTGTGCATCGGTGCCGGCATGGGCACGGCGACGATCATCGAGCGCGTATAGGGCGAGGGAGGTTTTACGAATGGCTTACACGAATTTCAAAGTTGAAACCGACGCCGACGGCATTGCTCTCGTCACCTGGGACATGCCTGAAAAGTCGATGAACGTCTTCACCGTCGAGGCGATGCAGGAACTGAACGCCATCATCGACGCAACGACCGCCGACGAGAAGGTCAAGGGTGTTGTTATAACATCCGGCAAGGACAGCTTCTCCGGCGGCGCGGACCTGACCATGCTGGAAGGCATGTTCAAGGAATTCCAGAAGCAGAAGGCCAAGGACCATCAGGCCGCCGTGCAGGCGCTGTTCGACAATGTCGGCAAGATGAGCGGCCTTTTCCGCAAGCTTGAAACCTGCGGCAAGCCTTGGGTTTCGGCCATCAATGGCACCTGCATGGGTGGTGCGTTCGAAATGTCGCTCGCCTGCCATGCCCGCGTGACATCCGATGCGCCGGGCGTGAAGATGGCCCTGCCGGAAGTGAAAGTCGGCCTGTTTCCGGGCGCTGGCGGTACGCAGCGCGTTCCTCGCCTTGCTAACCAGCAGGATGCGCTGCAGATGATGACGACCGGCTCCAGCCTGACGGCGCAGCGCGCCAAGGCGATGGGCCTCGTCACCGAGATTGCTCCGGCCAAGAAGCTGGTCGAAACCGCCAAGAAGCTCATCAAGGGCGGTCTGAAGCCGGTTCAGCCATGGGATGAAAAAGGCTTCAAGCTTCCGGGCGGCGCGATCTATTCGGCTGCCGGTGCGAACCTTTGGCCTGCCGCAACGGCAATCCTGCGCCGCGAAACCTCCGGCAATTATCCGGCAGCGCTTGCCATCCTGAAATCGGTCTATGAAGGCCTGCTGGTGCCGTTCGATACCGGCCTGAAGATAGAGCAGCGCTATTTCACCGAAATCCTCCAGACGACCGAAGCAGGCATGATGATCCGCTCGCTCTTCGTGTCGCTGCAGGAACTGAACAAGGGCGCGCGCCGCCCGGCGGACGAAAAGCCGACCAAGCTCAAGAAGATCGGCGTTATCGGCGCTGGCTTCATGGGTGCAGGCATTGCCTATGTGACGGCGAAGGCCGGCATTCCCGTCGTGCTGATCGACCGCGATCAGGAATCCGCCGACAAGGGCAAGGCGCACACCGCCGATCTGGTGACCAAGGAAATCCAGAAAGGCCGCGCCACTGAGGCCGACAAGGAAAAGCTCCTGTCGCTCATCACCGCGACGCCGGATTATGCTCTTCTCGACGGTGCCGATCTGGTGATCGAAGCCGTGTTCGAGGATCGTGAAGTCAAGCGTGTCGCGACCGAAAAGGCAGAGGAAGTTCTGAAATCGTCCGCGATTTTCGCGTCAAACACCTCGACCCTGCCGATCACCGGCCTGGCGAAAGTCTCCAGACGTCCGAAAAACTTCATCGGCATTCATTTCTTCTCGCCTGTCGACAAGATGATGCTGGTCGAAGTGATCATGGGCAAGAAGACGTCGGACAAGGCGCTGGCCGTCGCGCTCGATTACGTCCGTGCGATCAAGAAAACGCCGATCGTCGTCAACGACACGCGCGGCTTCTACGTCAATCGCTGCGTGCTGCGCTATATGTCGGAAGCCTACAACATGCTCGTTGAAGGTGTGCCTGCTGCGATGATCGAAAATGCCGCCCGCATGGCCGGCATGCCGGTCGGTCCGCTGGCGCTCAATGACGAAACCGCTATCGACCTGTCGCAGAAGATCCTCAAGGCAACGCTTGCCGATCTGGGCGAAAAGGCTGTCGATCCGCGCCATGTGGAACTGGTTGATCGTCTCGTCAACGAGTTCGACCGCAAGGGCCGCAAAAATGGCAAGGGCTTCTATGATTATCCGGCCAAGCCCGCCAAGAAGCATCTGTGGCCGGGCCTGAAGGACCTTTACCCGCAGCAGGACCCTGACAAGGTCGATGTGAAGGAGTTGAAGGAACGCTTCCTCGTCACCATCGCCCTGGAAGCTGCCCGCGTGATGGAAGAAGGCATCGTCACCGACCCGCGTGAAGCCGATGTCGGCTCCATTTTGGCGTTCGGTTTCGCGCCTTATACCGGCGGTACGCTGTCCTATATCGATGGCATGGGTGCGAAGAAGTTCGTCAAGCTCGCCAAGGAATTGCAGAAGAAATACGGCCAGCAGTTCAAGGCGCCGAAGCTTCTCATCGACATGGCTGAAAACGGCGAAAGCTTCTACAAGCGTTTCAATCCGTACAAGGCGGAAACGAAGAAGGCAGCGTAAGCTCACCCTTCGCAGGATCATCGGAGCGCGGCATGTTTCATGCCGCGCTTTTGTTTGCGCTTCCGCCGCTGCTGGATTGCGTTCACCGCCAATAAGAAAATTTTCCCTGTTAATTCAGCCATCTTGCGCAATTCACGCTTTTTCGGTAGGTTGCAGCTGAAGATGGGACGGAAGATTAGGTTTAAAATCCTTTGAAACATATCTCCTGACGGGGCTGTCTGGATGATATGTCGGAACCTATGTGGCGGATCATGACTATGTTTTCTCACGAGAGCGTGTGGGCGGCTATTGATGCTCTGGCCGAACGTCATTCCCTGAGTGCGTCCGGGCTGGCGCGTCGGGCAGGGCTGGACCCGACGACCTTCAACAAATCCAAGCGCTATGCGTCGGACGGGCGCGCGCGCTGGCCTTCGACGGAATCGCTGGCCAAGGTGATGGAAGCGACCGGCTCGACCTTCGATGAGTTCACGCGGCTCATCGGCGGGGAAACCCGCACGCCGCAATTTGGCGAATATACGCAGGACATGCAGTCGATCCCGCTGCTCGGCATGGCCGAAGCGGGCGCGGGCGGCTACTTCGACGATGCCGGTTTTCCGGCAGGGCAGGGCTGGGACATCGTGGAATTTCCCGCCAGCACGGGCGAAGGGGTGTATGCGCTGGAGGTTTCGGGCGACTCCATGTTGCCCCTTTACCGGGATGGCGATACGCTGATCGTTGCTCCCAATACCGCCATTCGCCGGGGCGATCGCGTGGTGGTGCGAACGAAAGACGGAGAAGTGATGGCCAAGATTCTGCATCGCCAGACGCCGCGAACCATTGAGCTTCATTCGCTCAATCCAGAGCATCCGAACCGCGTCTTCGAGTCCAAGGATATCGAATGGGTCGCCCGCATTTTGTGGGCGAGCCAGTAATGGCGCAATCGCAGAACAAAAGCCACGCGCGCGCCGTTTTCGGCGGGCTGGCGGGTATAACGGGCGCTGTACTGGTCGCGGCCTTCGTGGCGCCGTTCTATGGCGCGCTGGACCGTCCCGTCGTCGTCATCGTTTCCGGTGATGCACAGACGAAGACCGGTACGGGCAACGGCATCGTTGTCGAACAGTTCGCCTATAACGAGCCGGGAAGCTCGCCTGAAACGGGCAATACGCCGGAGGGAACGCCGTCGCAGCCGGGCCAGACAGGTTCCGCCGATGGGCAGGCGTCGGAGCCGGGCAAGCCAAACGATCAGGCTGATGATGGCGGCATGGAACGCGAAGCGCCACGCCCGCCGCTGAGCGATCTCGGCCTTGCATCCACGCCAAAGCCACCCGAGCCACCGGCACCCGCTACGCCTGTTGACGCAGGCGAGCAGATGCAGCTTTTGCAGCGTCCCGTCGCCGTGGCGGCCGGACGGCTGGAAAGCCAGGGCCGCACGATCGAGTTGCAGGGCATTGAAATCGTCCCCGTCGAACAAACCTGCCAGACCGCTTCCGGCGAAAGCTGGCCGTGCGGCATGCAGGCGCGCACAGCCTTCCGGCAGTGGCTGCGCTCCCGCGCCGTCATGTGCCGCCTGCCGCAAAACGATAGTGGCGCCGCGGTCGCGACCGAATGCACGCTTGGCAATGAAGATGCCGCCGCGTGGCTCGTCGCCAATGGCTGGGCGAAGGCTGCCCCCGGCAGCGCCTATGAGGAAGCAGGCCGCAAGGCCGTGGAAGCACGCCTTGGGATTTTCGGCGACAAGCCCGATACGTCGCTGCCCAATCCGGAACCCGGCAGCAGCGATATGATGGATAACCCTTCACCTCTGGCCCCTGAACCGGAACCGCAGCCGTCATCGCCATCGCCACAGCCTCTGGACGGTTTTCCACCCGCGCCGCCCGCACAATAGAGCGGGACGAATTGAGAGCATTTCCAGTAATTTAAGCAGAACAGGAAACGCTCCAAGTCAAAGCCATCATCCCGCTATGGGCTGCAACCAGCCCTATCCTGAGCCGGTGCGAAGCAGCGTGTCGAAGGGGCGTGCTGGAGTTCCTGACCCTCGTCCTTCGATCCTTCGGCAGGCTCAGGATGATGCTGCGCTTCGCTCCGCACCTCGGGATGAGGGTGTCGGTATAAACAAAAGGGCGGCTCGAAGCCGCCCTTTTGTTCGATTCATTGATCCGGGTTAAGTATTGATCTCTACGCCAGTTCGCCAGCCAGCGCCTTTTTGATCAGCGCGCGGGTTTCATCAATGCCGTAAAGCGCGACGAATGAGCCGAAACGCGGGCCGCGTTCCTGACCGATCAGCACTTCATAGAGCATCTGGAAGAAGGAAACCGAAACGCCGGGACCGCCTTCCGGGCTCTTCTTGGTATGGTCCTGATAACGCTCAATGGCGCGGGCGACATCGAGAATGGCGTTCTGGATGTCGTTGCCATCGGTGCCGGCAGGCAGCGTTGCGAGCTTCGCATCCAGCGCTTCGAGGGCTGCGCGTTCCACATCGTCCGGCGCACGGAACTGCTTGGTCGGCTTCACGAAATCGTTGAAGTAACGGATTGCATAGCCGACGAGCGCGTCGAGTTCCGGATTGTTTTCCGGTGTGACGCCCGGCACGTGGCGCGAGATGAAGCCCCACAGCACGCCCGGATTTTCGGCATTCGATGCACTGACCAGATTGAGCATAAGCGCGAAGGTGACCGGCAGGTTCACCTTCGGCGGGTTGCCATAATGAATGTGCCAGACCGGATTGTTCAGCCGGTCCTTCCATTCCTGACGCTCATAGGCCGAAAGATAGCTGAAATACTCGTCCACCGCCTTCGGGATGACATCGAAATAGAGCCGCTTGGCGGTCTTCGGCTTCTGGAAATTGTAAAGCGCAAGGCTTTCGGTCGGCGCATAGGCCAGCCATTCGTCAATGGAAATGCCGTTGCCTTTCGACTTGGAAATCTTCTGGCCAAGCTGGTCGAGGAACAGTTCATAGACGAAATGTTCCGGTGCGCGGCCACCGAGGATTTCGCAGATGCGGTCATAAACGCCCGCATTGGTTTGGTGGTCCTTGCCGAACATTTCGAAATCAACGCCGAGCGCCGCCCAGCGCATGCCGAAATCCGGCTTCCATTGCAGCTTCACATTGCCGCCGGTGACGGGCAGGGTGGTCTCAACGCCGTCCTCATCGTCGAAGGTGATGGTGCCAGCCTTGGCATCCACGCTCTTCATCGGCACGTAGAGCACGCGGCCGGACTTGGGCGAGATCGGCAGGAACGGGCTGTAGGTAGCCTGCCGTTCTTCGCCGAGCGTCGGCAGCATCACCTTCATGATGTCGTCATAGCGCTCGACGGCCTTGAGCAGCACGGCGTCGAACTTGCCGGACTTGTAATATTCGGTCGCGCTGGCGAATTCGTAATCGAAGCCGAAAGTGTCGAGGAAGCGGCACAGCATGGCGTTGTTGTGATCCGCAAAGCTCTTGTAGTCGCCGCCGAACGGGTTCGGAACGGCCGAAAGCGGCATTTGCAGATAGGGCTCGAGCGCTGCCCTGTCCGGCACATTGTCGGGGATCTTGCGCATGCCGTCGAGGTCGTCGGAGAAGCAGATCAGGCGCGTCTTGACCTTGTCACCGGTCAGGATGCGGAAGGCATTGCGCACCATCGAGGTGCGCGCCACTTCGCCAAAGGTGCCGATATGCGGCAGGCCGGATGGGCCATAGCCGGTTTCGAAGATCACCGTATCGGGCAGGCCGGTCTTCTCATAGCGCTTGAGGATTTTCTTCGCTTCTTCAAAGGGCCATGCTTTCGCTTCCGCAGCCGCCGCGGTCAGTTCCGGGGTCAGCGTGATTTCGGGAAGGCGGTGCGAAGTCATGATTTTATCCTGATATCCTGTGAAGGGCTTTATTCTTTGAAAACGATGCGCGAAATGCGCACCCCTGCTCTATGGCGCGGCAACCCCGGTGCCGTCAACGGTCAGCGCCGAATTTCCTTGCGTAACCGCGTGAGGCTTCCTAATTTTCTGGTCAATTCCAATGAAATGATGATTCCGATCATGTTGTACAGGAGTAGCCCGATGAAAAAGATCACGCCGCAGGATGCGCTTGTCTACATCATGATCACGACGTCTGCTGCGGACACGACGATGACCGATGCCGAACTGTCGTCCATCGGCAATGTCGTTTCCCGCCTGCCGGTCTTTCAGGGCTTCGACAAGGAGCGCCTGCCGAAACTCGCCAGCGACTGCTATGCGCTTCTGGCGGACGAGGACGGACTGGAAAAAATCCTGGATCTCGCGCATGACGCCTTGCCGGAACGCCTCTACGATACGGCCTATGCGCTGGCGGTCGAAGTGGCGGCCGCCGATCTGCATGTGGAGCAGGAAGAGCTTGAATTCCTCCAGATGCTGCGTGACCGCTGGACGCTGGATGAACTGACCGTCGCCGCCATCGAGCGCAGCGCCCGCGTGCGTTTCCGCAAGCTCGATCCTGCTGTCTAGAACGGCTTTCCTGAGCCTGGGCATGCAAAACGGGCGGAAAATCCGCCCGTTTCTATTTGTTCGGGAAAATCAGCACACGACCGGGAGCAGTCGTGCCTTGCGCCTTTCCAGAGCGGCACGCATGATGCGGGCAGCTTCTGCGAATGTGGGCGTTTCCTTCCAGTGTTCAGCATGAATGATGCCGGTCGGGACGATAGCTTTCAGCGCTTCCAGCGTGTGGCGGGGCACCATGTCGGTGCAGTTCCACAGGCGGCGGAAGACGACGCTGATCCGTGTCACCTTGCCGTTGATCTGAACGGACGGCTCGGCGGTTTCCAAGGCCCAATCCTCATAGGCATCGACTGCATCCTGAAATGCATGATGCAGATAGATCGGTGCGTGACCGTCATGAAGCGGGGGCAGCAAACTGGACATTTCTGTTTCCTCTCTTCCAATGTGGTTCAGTTTTTCAGGGGGCATTTGCCGCTGGATGGATGAACTGGCAGCGCACAAATGCATTTCAAACAAGAGCCATGAAATGCTCTTCACCGGTCTATGTGTGCCGATCAGAAACTGAAGCTCACGAAATACGACAACACATAATTAACCATGATCTACGGAGAAAGCCCTGTTTGACAAGAGGCGATTTTCTTTAATTCAGCTTTTGGCGGAAAAATAATTCAAACGCATAGGTTGAATTACTGCAATAATAAGCTGGCCAATCTTTGAAATATTAGTTTTACTCTACGGTTACAAATGCCGGAAAGCGAAGTCTTTTTCGGCATTTATTGTCACCGTAACAGATTTTGATCCTGTCATTTATGGGTGACTGATGTAGAAATGCGAACAACTGAGGCAAGATTGCGGGGCACGGGATATGGCGCAACTGGTTCTGTCGCGTAGGGCTTTTCTGGCGGGCTCAACCGCCTTGGCTGCTGTCGCCGTCTGGCCGCAACGGTCGGCTGCGGCAGGTCAGGCGCAGAAAGGCGGGCGGCTGGTTGTGGCCGCAGATTCAGAGCCGCGCAATCTCAATCCGGCCATCGTGGCATCGAATGGCGTCTTTTTCGTCGCAAGCAAGGTGGTCGAGCCTCTGGCGGAAGCCTCCTTCGAGGGCGAGAGCGGTCTCGCGCCGCGTCTTGCCACCGGCTGGGAAGGTTCCGCTGACGGGCTGACGGCGACATTCCGCCTGCGGGATGGTGTCAAATGGCATGACGGCAAGCCCTTCACATCGGCGGACGTGGCCTTTTCGGCGATGGAAGTCTGGAAACCGCTGCAAAACCTTGGCCGTGTCGTCTTCAAGGCGCTGGAAAAGGTCGAAACGCCGGATGATCTGACGGCTATCTTCCATTTCTCCGAGCCGACGCCCTTCCAGCTTATCCGCAATGCCTTGCCAACCTTGACAGCAGTGCTGCCGAAGCACGTCTTTGCAGGCAGTGACATCATGGCCAATCCTGCCAATGAAAAGCTCATTGGCACCGGCCCCTTCAAATATGCCGAGCACAAGACCGGCGAATATTACCGACTGGCCCGCAACGACGATTATTGGGGCGAAGGCGAGCCTTATCTGGACGAGATCGTCTATCGCGTGCTGCCGGACAGGGCAGCAGCGGCGGGTGCGCTGGAGGCCGGGGAAATCGACCTGGCCGCCTTTTCCGCCGTGCCGCTTGCCGATCTTGATCGTATCTCGAAAGTTCCGGGCCTCACCGTCATTTCCAAGGGGTATGAGGCGCTGACCTATCAGCTGGTGGTGGAGATCAACCATCGCCGCAAGGAACTGGCCGACCTGAAGGTCAGGCAGGCGATCGCCCACGCTATCGATCGCGATTTCGTCGTGAAGACGATTTTCCTCGGCTACGCCAAGCCTTCGACCGGCCCCGTGCCGCGTTATGACAGCCAGTTTCATACCGATGACGTGCCGTCCTATCCGTTCGACGTCGCCAAGGCCAACGCGCTTCTGGACGAGGCGGGCTACAGGCGGGGCAAGGATGGCACGCGCTTCACGCTGAGGCTTTTGCCCGCACCCTATTTCAACGAAACGAAACAGTTCGGCGATTATCTGCGCCAGGCGCTTGCCGCTGTCGGCATCGATGCGCACATCATCAACAATGATTCCGCCGCGCATCAGAAGGCGGTTTACACCGATCATGATTTCGATCTCGCCATTGCGCCCACGGTCTATCGGGGTGATCCGGCCATATCGACCACAATTCTGGTCGAAAGCGGCATTCCGGCAGGCGTGCCGTTCTCCAATCAGGGTGGCTATGCCAATGCGGAACTGGATGCGCTGATCGCCAAGGCCGCGCGCGAGATCGACGAGAAAAAGCGCACCGCCCTTTACCACCAGTTCCAGCAGATGGTGCAGGCGGATTTGCCGCTCATCAATGTCGCGGAATGGGGTTTCATCACGGTTGCAAGCGACCGCGTGAAGAATGTTTCCAACAATCCGCGCTGGGCTGTTTCCAACTGGGGGGATACCTGGCTCGAACAGTGACGAACCACCTGGATTGATTGTATCCTGCCATTGTGAAACAGATTCTGGCCCTTTTCCGCAAGCGACTGGTCGGCAGCATCATCGTGCTGCTGATTGTCATTGTCGGCTGCTTCTTCATGCTGGAAAGCGCGCCCGGCGATGCCGTCGACGCCTATGCCGTGACATTTGGCGGGGATGCGGCAACCATTGCAGAAATGCGGGCGCGCTGGGGGCTGGATCAATCCATCTGGCACCGGCTTGGTGCCTATCTGGCAGCGCTTGCGCAGGGTAATCTCGGCTGGTCCGTCAGTTTCAACCGGCCCATTCTTGACGTTATACTGGAACGCCTGCCCAACACGCTGCTTCTGATGGGAGCGGCGACCGCTCTCTCCTTTGCGGCGGGTTCGCTCCTCGGTATTGTGGCCGGGGCGAGGCCCGGAAGCTTTCGCGACCGGGTGCTGTCAGTCGCATCGCTCGTTCTCTATGCGATCCCCGGTTTCTGGCTGGCGCTCGTGCTGGTCATCCTGTTTTCGATCAGGCTGCGCTGGTTGCCGTCGAGCGGCATTGAAACAATCGCCTCCGGCAAGCAAGGGCTGGCGCGGGCAGGCGACATTGCCGTCCATCTGGTGCTGCCGGTTGTCTCGCTGGCGGTGATCTATCTGGCGCTTTACCTGCGGGTCATGCGGGCCGCCATGGCCGATATATGGCGCATGGATTTCGTGCGGGCCTTGCGGGCGCGGGGCATTTCGCATTCGCGCATTGTCCTGCACCACGTGGTGCGCAACGCCTTGCTGCCGCTCGTGACCGTGCTGGGCTTGCAGGCCGCATCCATGCTGGGCGGCAGCGTGGTGATCGAAAGCGTTTTCGCCGTGCCGGGGTTGGGGCGGCTGGCGCAGGAGGCTGTTGCGAGCCGTGACACGCCGCTTCTGCTCGGCGTCATTCTGGTCAGCGCCATCATGGTGATCGCGGTCAATTTCCTCATCGACCTGATCTATCTCTGGCTCGATCCGCGCATCGCGAGGGGAGATGGCAGGGCATGAACCAGCCTAAACGTTATTTCAGAACGGGTGAGGGTATAACAGGCACAATCCTGCTGGCGCTGCTGGTGCTGGCGGCACTTGCCGCACCTCTCGTCTTTCCCGGTGATCCTTTAAGCATTGTCGCAACACCGCTGCTGCAACCCCTTGAAAATTCGCATTTTCTTTTCGGGACGGACCGGCTTGGGCGCGATGTTCTGGCGGAGCTTTTCTATGGTGCGCGCACATCGCTGGGCGTCGGGCTGGCCGCGGCCCTTGCTTCAATTGTCCTTGGCAGCATCGTCGGAACGCTGGCTGGTTTTGCGGGCGGCATCGTTGATGAAGTGCTGATGCGCATCACCGAAGCCTTCCAGACAGTTCCGGGCTTCCTGCTGGCGCTGGCGCTCACCAGCATTGCCGGGCCGTCGCTGCCGGTGCTGATTGCTGCAATCGCCCTTTCAAGCTGGACACAGGCCGCGCGTCTCACGCGCGGGCAGGTGCTTTCGATCCGCGAAAGCGACTATGTGGCCTCGGCCCGCGTCATCGGCATGCACCCGATGGAAATCGCCTTCCGCCAGATATTGCCCAATGCGCTGCCGCCGGTGCTGGCGCTGGCGCCGGTCATCGTCGCTTCCGCCATATTGATCGAAGCGGCCTTGTCCTTTCTGGGGCTGGGCGATCCAAACCGCGTCACCTGGGGCGGCATGATCGCCGAAGGGCGCACGGTCCTGCGTTCCGCCCCTTGGCTTTCCATCCTGCCGGGTCTGGCGCTGGCATTGACTGTTGTCGGCGTCTATCTGGCAGGCGAAGGGCTGACGAACGCCATATCCCGGCGGGAGGTGCTGTCGTGAGCCCCCTTGTCCGCCTTGAGAAGCTCTCCGTATCCTACGGCAGCGAGCCCGCGCTGGAGAATATCGATCTCGATATCGGGCAGGGCGAAACGCTGGCGATCATTGGCGAAAGTGGTTCGGGCAAAAGCACGCTGGCGCTGGCCTTGGCCTCTCTCCTGCCGGGCAATGCGCACATTTCCGGTCAACTGGATTGGGCGGATGGCAAGCCGCGAGCGGGCCGCGATATAGGCTTCGTGTTTCAGGACCCGGCGTCGAGCTTCGATCCGCTGATGACCGTCGGCGCACAACTTGTGGAAACCATTCGCGCCCATGCGCAAATCGACAGGCTGGCGGCGAAAGCAAGAGCGACAGGTCTTTTACAGCGTGTCCATATTCCGCAAGCCGACGCCAGTTTCGCACGCTATCCGCATCAGTTTTCCGGCGGGCAGAAACAGCGCATCGCGATTGCGCTCGCCATTGCCGCCAGCCCGCGCCTGCTGATCGCGGACGAACCGACAAGTGCGCTCGACACCATCGTGCAGAAGGAGATCGTCTCTCTCCTGCGCGAACTGGTGCGCACGGACGGAATGACGCTGATCTTCATCACCCATGACATCGCGCTGGCCTCGGGACTGGCCGACCGCATCGCCGTTTTCCGGCAGGGAAAGCTGGTGGAGTTCGGCCCGGCACGAAATATCGTCTCCAACCCGCAGACGGATTACACCCGGGCACTGATTGCCGCCGTCCCGTTGCTGGAGGCGGCGCATGGCTGAACCGCTTTTGCAGGCAGATCAGCTTGTGGTTCGCTATGGCGACACCATTGCGCTTGACGGCATCAGCCTCACGATCGAGCCGGGCGAAACGCTGGCGCTGGTCGGTCCATCGGGCAGCGGCAAGTCCACGTTGGCGCGGGCACTTCTGCGGCTTCACCCGCCTGAAAGTGGCGCAATCCGCTTTGAAGGCCGCGACTGGATGGCGCTCAAGGGAGCTGAACTGCGCAGGCAGCGCGCGCGCATGCAGATGGTATTTCAGGACCCGCTTTCAGCCTTCAATCCGCGTGCGAGCGTTTATGATCTCCTGCGCGAGCCGCTGCGCATTCACGGGCTGAAGCGCGACATTGCCAGCCTTCTGCAAAGGGTTGGGCTTGATCCGGCGCTGGCGCGGCGCGGCGTCCATGAGATTTCCGGCGGGCAGCGCCAGCGTGTGGCGATAGCGCGGGCGCTTGCAACTGCTCCGTCGCTGGTCGTGCTGGACGAAGCGGTTTCGGCGCTCGATGTCACCGTGCGCGGCGCCATTCTCGCCCTGTTGCGGGAAATACAGAAAGCCGAGCGGACGGCCTATCTTTTCATCACGCATGATCTCGCGGTCGCGGCCCGGATGGCGGATCGTATCGCGGTGATGGAGCGCGGGCAGATCGTTGAATGCCGCCCGACGCAGGAATTGATAACGGCACCGCAAGCGCTTGTCACAAAGGCGCTAATCGATGCGGTGCCGAGACTATTTGTCTAGGCCTTGCCCAGTTCCACCGAACGCTTGCGGGCCGCTTCCACGGCCTCGGCCACAAGCGTCTTGAGACGGTCGCCGCCCATGAGCACTTCAAGCGCGGCAGCGGTGGTGCCGTTCGGGCTCGTCACCTGTTCGCGCAGTTTTGATGGCGTGTCCGTGCTGGCATCGGCGAGAGCGCCTGCGCCCATCACGGTCTGCATGGCAAGCAACGCTGCCGTTTCACGCGGCAGACCGGCGGTCACGCCGGCGTCGGTCAGCGCCTCGATGAAGTGGAACACATAAGCCGGGCCGGAACCCGAAACGGCGGTGACGGCATCCATAAGCGCTTCCTCGTCCACACGCGCAACCTTGCCGGAGGTCTCAAGCAGACGCGCGATGAAAGCTTCGTCCTCATCGCTCACATTGGCGTTCTTGTAGGTGACGAGCATGCCCTTGCCGATAGCCGCTGGCGTGTTGGGCATGCAGCGGAGCACGGCAGCGTCCTGTCCCAGCTCGCTTTCAAAAAGCGCGACCGGAATGCCCGCTGCGACGCTGACGAAAGTGGCAGCCGATGCAAACCGCTTATAGGCGGGCAGAACCTTTGCCATGACCTGCGGCTTGACGGCTACGAGAACCATGCGCGGCTTCAGATCACCGGGCAGGGCGTCTGCATCGGCAAAGGCATGGACGCCAGCGCCGGCAGCGCGATCGCGAAGCGCTTCGGTCGGCTCCACGACATAAACGTCCTTCGCCTTGAGGATACCGCTATCGAGCCAGCCCTTGAGCATGGCGAAGCCCATATTGCCGCAACCGACCAGAATTACCGTGTCATGCATATTGATCGTTCCACCCTTGGAGTTCGTTTGGAGCATGGTATAGCGCCGCCTCGCCGGACTGCGCAAGCATATGCGGCCTATCCACGTGTTTCTAAGGTTAAATCATTGATCGATCAGGCTATATCGCGCACTATGAGCCTGAATTGAGTGCAGTTTCGGAGGGGAAGAATGGATCCGGCATTGACAACGGGCGTGCCGCCCGCCGAAGCTTTCGGCCATGTCCGCATCATCATAGGCATGATCCTCGGCTTGTGCGTTTCCCGCCTTTTGACAGGACTGGCGCGGTTCATCCAGCATCCCGGCAAGCAGAAGATTTATCCGGTCCATCTGGCCTGGGTGGGATTCATCCTGCTTTCGGTCATCCATTTCTGGTGGTTCGAATTCGGCTTGCGCACCATTCAACTGTGGACCTTCGAGAAGTATCTCTTCGTGATCTTCTATGCCGGTCTCCATTTCCTGCTCTGCACGCTGCTCTTTCCCGACAGCATGGAGGAATATACCGGCTACCGCGATTACTTCATTTCCCGGCGCAAGTGGTTCTTCGGCATTCTGGCATTGGTCTATGTCGCCGATTTCATCGACACGCTGTTGAAGGGCGCCGATCACTACCGGGTCTACGGGATCGAATATCCCATACAGGTCGCCTGCTTCATCCTGTTCAGCCTGATTGCCGTGTTCTGGGGAGACAGGCGCTATCATGCGGCTTTTGCTGCAGTTGCGCTGGTTTATCAGATCACCTTCACGCTACGCCATTTCGCGACCTTGAGTTAAACCTTTCCTGCATTGCGCCGGGTTTCACCGTCCACGATTTCGCGGAACTGGCGCAGCAGCGGGTGGCGGGCGGTCTGCCTGACGCCGTAACCCAGATTGAAAGCATAGTCGAAATCGGGCGGATTGAGCCCGATATTGTGCTGCATCATGGTTTCAAGCTTGTCGAAGCCCTTGGCGAAGATCGCCTCCGGTGAGCGGCCTTCGTTATAATCCGCCCAAAGCTCGATGATTTCCGTGCGCAGATCGTCCGGCAGCGGTTCGCACAGCGTCATGAGGTCGGCTCTTTCGCGCTCGGCTCGCCCGTCATCGGCGGATTGATGGATGGCGGGCACATCGCCCGAAATCGCTTCGCCCAGATCGTGGACGATGCACATCTTGATGAGTTTCAGCCGGTCGCAATCGCCCAGTTCCCGGTCGAACAGCGATACCAGCAGGCAAAGCCGCCAGCTATGTTCGGCGGTGCTTTCCGGTCGGCCTTGAGAGGTATGGCCGGAACGTAATGTGCTTTTCAGTCGTTCTGCATTCTGGATAAATCGAATGATGCCGTTCAGCCGGTCTGGATCAATGGTGTATTCCGTTTCGGCGTTCATGCGGGCCTCCTGATTTATCTGCATGAATCAACGTATATAATTGCAATTTTAACGGTTTATTTGCCATGATGAATATTAATCTGGATCAATAAACAGGGTGCAATCGGGACGGAACGATGGTGGAGAGGGACAGAGAGGGGAAACGTGCGGCTGGCCGCCCGCTTCTGGCCTATGCGCCGGAATTCCTGCAACCTGCTTCCTCGTTCCGTGGATTTCAGGATACTGAAGAGCGCGAACATCAAAGACGCCGGGAAGAACTGCTTCGCCGCAAGCAGGAACTGTTGGACGCCGAGCATGATGGCTCCATTGATCCGAAGGCTGATATGCAAGGCCGGATGTACGCCGTGCGTGACGCCTTGCAGGCCAATCTCGATGGTGCAGCGGCCAGGGCGCAACCAGTGCCGCAAACTCCCGCAACCGCTTCAAAGCCTGAAGGCCAGCCGGTGAAATTGCCCCGTCGCAGGCGGCGCTGGGGGCTTCTGGCCGGTTTCACGCTGCTGGGCGGAATTATCGGAACTACCTATGCCTTTCTGGTACCGCCACAATATGCGGCTACTGCTTCCCTGCAGGTCTTCCCGCCGGAGCGGCGCAGCGAAATTGCCTCCAATGCCGTTCTTGAGCGGGCCGCGCAGATGGCGCGTATCGAACGTGCCACCGACCTCGGAGCCCCATCCGTTCTGGAGGAACTGCGTTTTCGCCTGACCCGACTGCTGCCCGAAGACCTGCGGTCCCCCGCAGTTGCATGGCCCCACTTGTCGGGCGCGCAATTGCTGCGCCAGCGCCTCGATTTCACGCAGGCGCTGGACAGCGGGACGGTGAATGTCGAAGCGACGGCAGACAAGCCGGAAACGGCGGCACTGCTCGCCAATGCCGTTGCGCAGGCGTTTCGCGATCATCTGCAGGGCGGCGCTTCCACGGGCGGGCCTGAAGGCGACCTCCCGGCGCGCCTGCAACGGTTGGAAGCAGATGCCGAAGCGGCACGGCAGGCGGCTAATGCCTTTCGTATGAGCCGGGATTTCGGCGATGACAACAACAAGGCCGCGCTTCAGCGCGAGTTCGCCGACAGCAAGGCCGAGACGGCGCGGATAGCAGCCGAGGCCAACAGCCTGAATGGCGCCAACGCCGAAAGTCTCGTCCGCAAGGGCGTGCCGGAAAGCATGCGTTCCGGAGCCCTCGGAGCGCTGGTGGAGCGCTATCGCACCGCGGGGCAGGGGGGCGAAGCGAAGCAGATCGAGGCCCAGATCGCGACGGAGATTTCAAGCCAGCGCAGCGCTTTGCAGGCCGATCTTAAGAATGCGGTCGAACGCGAGCAAAAAGCCGCCGCCGCCATTGCCGGTTTCGGCTCGGCGCCCGCTACGGACGACGACAAAGCCCGCCTGCAAATGCTGGAGCGCGATGCAGCGGCGAAGCAGGCGCTGTTTGAAGATTTGCAGATGCGTGCGGCGCGCGGCGAACCGGCCTCGGCTGGTTCCGCGGCGACGGTGCGGATTGTAGCGCCGGCCATTGCTGAACCGAACCCGCGCGATCTCCCGCCGCAGTGGATCATCGCCCTTGGCTTTGGGGGCGGTTTCCTGCTTGGCCTTCTTTCCATGGCGCTGGCCGGGCGCAAGCCCCGGTCGCCGTCAAAGATGGAAGCCGAACCGGAAGAGGTTCTTGAAACCTATGGCGAGACGCGTCTTGCCGCCGTGATCCGCGAGGCCAATGCGCGGTGGGAAGCCGAGAATGAAGGTGTCAGCCGACCGAGGGAAAACACCGCCCTCGGTCGTGCCATCGACGAGGTGCGTTCGTCCCGTGCTTCGCGGCTCTGACATGACCCGGCGTTCTGAAATTTCATAAAATCCTGCCATAAAATCCTGCATTGTCGCGCATTCGCCAATTGTCATCGGGCGTCATGACGCTTATGGGCATGTGTGCGGAAAATATGTCGTGTATTTCCCAGACAATCCCGAATGAACGGAGCGCTCGCTATGGCCCAACTGATTGATGGCAAGAAGCTCGCCGAGGATGTGGTTTCCACGGTGAAGACCGAGACCGAAAAGCTCGTGGCTGCAACCGGCATCGTGCCCGGTATTGCAGTGGTGATTGTCGGCGAAGACCCGGCGAGTCAGGTCTATGTCGCCTCCAAGAGCCGCAAGGCCAAGGAATGCGGTTTTCACTCCGTTCAGCATGACCTGCCGGAAACGGCGTCGGAGCGCGAGCTTCTCGACCTGATCGAGAGCCTGAACAACGACCCCGCCATCCACGGCATTCTGGTGCAGTTGCCGCTGCCCAGGCACATTGATTCAGGCCGGGTGATCCAGACCATTTCCCCGGACAAGGATGTCGACGGCTTTCATTTCATCAATGTCGGAAAGCTTGGCACCGGTGAGGTTGAAACGGCTTTCGTTCCCTGCACGCCAGCGGGCGCGATGATCATGATCGAGCGCGTCCATGGCCGCGATCTTTCGGGGCTCAATGCCGTGGTGATCGGGCGTTCCAACATTGTCGGCAAGCCGATGTTCAATCTCCTGCTCGCCGCCAATGCGACGGTTACGGTAGCGCACAGCCGCACGAAAGACCTGCCCGCGATTGCCCGCACGGCGGACATTCTGGTGGCGGCGGTCGGACGCCCGCAGATGGTCAAGGGCGACTGGGTCAAGCCCGGCGCAACAGTGATCGATGTCGGCATCAATCGCATTCCGGCGCCTGAAAGGGGCGAAGGCAAGACGCGACTGGTCGGCGATGTCGATTTCGCGGAAGCCGAAAAGGTCGCCGGAGCGATCACGCCGGTTCCCGGCGGCGTCGGTCCGATGACCATCGCCATGCTGATGGCGAACACGCTCACCTCGGCTTGCCGCACTGCTGGCGTGAAAAAGCCAGTTTTTTGACACAATTGAACTGCGCTTTTTGTGCAGTTTCATTCCGGTTTTGATGGTTTGAGAGGCAAAACAGCTGAAATCACTGTTTTGCCTTAATTTCATTTTGGGCCTTTTCAGAACACCGAAGCGCCTTCGTCAGCCCGACCGGCGATCTGGCGGAAAGCACGAAACAATTCGCGTCCCATGCCATGTTCATTGCCGGAAAGATCGGGGCGATCCTCGCCGCGATCGTTCAGCAGGGCAATATTGGTCAAGGCTTCCAACGTGCCGTTGACGGCATCGAGGCGGATAACATCGCCGTCGCGGATTTTCCCGATGACGCCGCCATCAAGCGCTTCCGGCGTGACATGGATGGCGGAGGGAACCTTGCCCGATGCGCCGGACAGGCGGCCATCGGTGACAAGGGCCACACGCTGGCCGCGATCCTGCAAGATGCCCAGAACTGTCATCAGCTTGTGCAGTTCCGGCATGCCATTGGCTTTCGGACCCTGATAGCGAACCACGGCGATGAAATCGCCGGTCAGTTCGCCCGCCTTGAACGCGGCCTGCATTGCCGCCTGATCGTTGAATACCCTGGCGGGCGCTTCGATAACCTGACGTTCCGGCTTCACGGCGGAAACCTTGATGATCGCATTGCCGATATTGCCGGTCAGGACCTTGATGCCGCCGGTAGGCTGGAACGGCGCATGGATCTTCGCCAAAACCTTGTCGTCGCCGCTTTTTTCCGGCACCGGCTCCCGCACGACATTGCCGTCCGCGCCAAGCTTCGGCTCGATGGCGTAAGGCCGCAGACCTTCGCCGAAGACGGTGCGCACATCCTCATGCAGGATCCCGCCATCGAGAAGCTCGCGGATCAGAAAGCCCATGCCGCCAGCGGCATGGAAATGGTTCACATCGGCAAGACCGTTCGGATAGACACGCGCCAGCAGCGGCACCACGTCGGAAATCTCGGAAATATCGTGCCATGTCAGCTTGATGCCGGCGGCAGCGGCCATGGCGATCAGGTGGATGGTATGGTTGGTGGAACCGCCGGTCGCATTGAGACCGATGACGCCATTGACGAAGGAACGCTCGTCCAGCATTTCGCCGACCGGCGTATATTCATTGCCGAGCGCGGTGATCGCCAGTGCACGCTTGGCCGCTTCACGGGTCAAGGCGTCGCGCAGCGGCGTGCCCGGATTGATGAAGGATGCGCCCGGCAGATGCAGGCCCATGATTTCCATCAGCATCTGGTTGGAATTGGCAGTACCGTAGAAAGTGCAGGTGCCGGGGCCGTGATAGGATTTCGACTCCGATTCCAGCAATTCGGCGCGACCGACCTTGCCTTCGGCATAAAGCTGGCGGGTCTTGGCCTTTTCGTCGTTCGGCAGGCCGCTGGTCATCGGTCCGGCAGGCACGAACACGGCGGGCAGGTGGCCGAAGGCCAGCGCACCGATGATGAGGCCGGGAACGATCTTGTCGCAGACGCCGAGATAGACGGCGGCATCGAACATATCATGGGACAGGCCGACGGCGGTCGCCATCGCAATCACTTCGCGGGAGAACAACGACAGTTCCATGCCCGCGAACCCTTGCGTGACACCATCGCACATGGCGGGCACGCCGCCTGCAACCTGCGCCACGCCGCCTGCTTCACGCGCAGCCTGCTTGATGAGCTGCGGAAAGGTTTCGAACGGCTGATGCGCCGACAGCATGTCGTTATAGGCGGTGATGATGCCGAGGTTCGGAATCTCGTCGCCGGTCAGCGCCGCCTTGTCGTGCGGACCGCAGGCGGCAAATCCATGCGCGAGATTGGCGCAGCCCAGCACCGCCCGCTTCGGCTTGTTGGATGCAGCCTCACGCACACGGCCAAGATAGGCTTCGCGCGTCGGCTTGGACCGTTCGCGAATGCGCGCGGTGATTTCCTGAATGCGTTTATGCGCCGTCTCGGTGGGCATGGGTGTCACCTTTGCCGATATAACCAGAGCATTTCCTGCTTTTCATGAATCGCCGGAAATGCTCGATCTGTTTGTTTTATCGCGCATCTTTTCCGAAAACCGGTTCCCACTTTTCGGGATGCGCTCTAGCTGCTCCAGTAAAGCTGGATCGGTGTGCGGGCATGATGGAAGACAGCCCGCACGGGCATTTCATTCTCGTCATCGCCGGAAAGCGCCTTTTCCAGCGTTGCCTGCTTGGCGGCGCCTTCGATATGCAGAACCAGCATTTCGGCTTCGGCGATGATGGGAAGGGTCAGGGTCAGGCGTTTCTCGCCAGCACCCTCGGCATGGATCGGCAGCACGAGCGCCCGGGTTTTCGGGTTGATCGCCTGATCGAGGCGGTCCGCACCCGGAAAGAAGGAGGCGGTATGCCCGTCATTGCCCATGCCAAGCACCACCACGTCGAAAGGACGACGCAGCGCATCAATGCGGCTGGCGGCGGCAAGCGCCGCCGTTTCTGCCGTCGCCGCCGGATTGTAAAGGCCGACGAACCGTGCCACGCCCGCATGGTCGCGCAGAAGATGCTCACGCACCAGCTTTTCGTTGGAGCGGTCGCTTTCGACGGGCACGAAACGCTCATCCACAAGGGTGATCGTAACGAGGTTCCAGTCGATCATCTTGCGGGAGAGCACTTCGAACAGCCTGAGCGGCGTGGTGCCGCCGGAGACGGCGAGCGTTGCCTGTCCCCGTTCAGCGATGGCGGCATTCAGCTTGTTCGCAATGGCTTCGGAGAGCGCCTGCGCCAGTTCTGTTCCGCTGGTGAAATCGTGCCGTTCGATGCTCATTCCATTCCCTTCCAAGACAGAAATCAGAGGCTTTCGTGCCATGTACGCCCGTCACGCTCGATGAGCGCGATGGACGATGACGGCCCCCATGTTCCTGCCGTGTAGCCCTGCACAGGCTGGCTGTTCAACTCCCAACCTTGCAGGATCGGATCGACCCAGCGCCATGCGGCTTCAACTTCGTCGCGCCGCATGAACAGCGTCTGGTTGCCGCGAACCACATCCATGATGAGGCGTTCATAGGCATCCGGATTGCGCTCGCTGAAGGATTCGGCAAAGCTCATGTCCAGCGGCACATGGCGCAGGCGCATGCCGCCCGGGCCCGGATCCTTGATCATCAGCCACTGCTTTACGCCCTCATCGGGCTGGAGCCGGATGACGAGCTGGTTGGCGATCACCTTGCCGGCGCTTTCGCCAAAGATCGAATGCGGGATCGGCTTGAAGGTAACGACGATTTCCGAAACGCGCGTGGCAAGCCGCTTGCCGGTGCGCAGGTAGAACGGCACGCCAGCCCAGCGCCAGTTGGCGATTTCGGCCTTCAGCGCCACAAAGGTTTCGGTATTGCTGGTGTCGCTTTCCAGATCTTCCAGATAGCCGCGCACCGGCCCGCCCGCCGAGGCACCGGCGCGATACTGACCGCGTACCGTCACATCTTCGACATTGAGATTGGTAATCGGCTTCAAAGAACGCAGAACCTTGACCTTTTCGTCATGGACCGCATCGGCTTCGACCGATGAAGGCGGCTCCATCGCAACAAGGCAGAGAAGCTGGAGAATGTGGTTCTGCACCATGTCGCGCAGCGCGCCCGCCTTGTCGTAATAGCCGGCGCGTCCTTCCAGGCCGACCGCTTCGGCGACGGTGATCTGCACATGGTCGATATGGGCGGAGTTCCACAACGGCTCATAAAGCGCATTGGCAAAGCGCAGCGCCATCAGGTTCTGCACGGTTTCCTTGCCGAGATAGTGGTCGATGCGGAAAATCTGGTCTTCGCGGAAAACGCTGCCGAGCGTGTCGTTGAGCGCCATGGCGGATTCCAGATCGCGACCGATCGGCTTTTCCACGATGATGCGCGTGTCGCGGGTGATCAGCCCGTGCGCTTTCAGCCGAGTGGCGATATCACCGAACAGCGTCGGGCTGACGGCGAGATAGAAAGCGCGGATCTTTTCCGGCTTCTTGCCGATCAGGGTCTTGAGTGCATCCCAGCCTTCTTCCGACTTCGCATCGACAGCCACATAGCTGAGGCGGGCGAGAAACCCGTCGACTTCCTTCTCGTCGACTTCCTCTGGCTTCACATGCTCATGAATGGCATTGCGTGCGAACTGTCGGTATTCGTCATCCGTCATGGCGCTGCGCGATGCGCCGATGATACGCGTCGGGTCGGTGAGCTGGCCTGCACGCTGACGCTGATACAGCGCCGGGATGAGCTTGCGTTCGGCAAGATCGCCGGAACCGCCGAACACGATGCAGTCGAAGGGCTCTACCGGGATTGTCTGGCTGGTCATCTATCGCTCTCTTCTCTTCTTGCGCAAATCAGTCTGGCTGTGGGCAGCATGCGATTTTAACGCTGCCCTTGTCTATTATCTAATCGATTTAAATTCAACAGTCGCAATGCCGCATTCCCGCGAAAGTGAAGCAACCCAAGACAATATTCCCGGATTGGGAACATTTGGCTTGTTCCCATTATGGGAATAGACTATCTTAGGCTTCATGCAGATCATCGCTCGCAAAACCCTGAGGGATTTCTGGATCAGGCATCCGCAAGCCGAAATTCCTCTGGTGGTGTGGTTTTCTCTCGTGAGCAAGGCGCAATGGACCGGTCCATCCGACATCAAGAAGATGTTTGGTTCGACAGTTGATTTCGTAGCGGACAATCGTGTCATCTTTGATATCGCCGGGAACAAATACCGCCTGATCGTTCACGTCGCTTACCCGTTCGGGCGCGCGCTGGTGAAATTCGTCGGCACGCATAAGGAATATGATCGCATCAATCCGGAGACAGTGTGATGGAAAATATTCGTCCGATCAGAACCGAAGCTGATTATCAATGGGCTCTGGCAGAAATTGCCGGATATTTTGACAAGCTGCCGGAAGTGGGTTCGCCTGAGGCTGACCGGTTTGATGTGTTGTCGGCATTGATCGAAACCTATGAGCGTGAACAGTTTCCGATCCCGCTTGCCGGGCCGATAGAAACGATCACGGCATATATGCAGATGCATGGGCTGAATCAGTCCGCTTTCGCAGCGGTCATAGGGTCGCGTTCCCGTGCCTCGGAAATTCTCAACCGGCGCAGGGCGCTGAATATGGACATGGCCTACAAGATCAATCGCGCGTGGGGTATTCCCGCCGAGATATTGCTTCAGCCTTATCATCTCACCAGTTCACGCCCGGATGCCGCCTGAGAACCCGCTTCAAAACCTATTTGATTCAGGCTCTGAAATCGAATTGCACTCGACGGAAGGGTGGGAAAGCAGATAGAGCTGCCTGCCCGAACGAGCGGAATTGAAGCAGATTTTTGGGTTTCTGGGGCAAACCCAATTAACGAATAGATTTACGACGTTATGCCAAAGGAGAATGACATGAAGAGGCTGCAGGATAAGGTCGCAATCATCACCGGCGCCGGTTCGGGCTTCGGTTCAGGCATGGCGCGCCGATTTGCAGCCGAGGGTGCCAAGGTCGTTCTCGCCGATGTGAACGTGAAGCATGTTGAGGATGAACTCGCCGAGATCGGCAAGAACGGCCTTGCCGTGCAGGCCGATGTTTCGCGCAAGGACGACATGGAGCGCGTGGCGCGCGCGGCGTTTGAAGCATTCGGCTCCATCGACATCATGATCAACAATGCCGGTTTCACACATCGAAACATGCCGCTGACGGAAGTCACGGAGGACAATTTCGATCTGATCGCCGCGGTCAACATGAAGGCGCTTTATTATTCGACCCAGATCGTCGTGCCGATCATGGAGCATCAGGGCAGCGGCGTCATCATCAACACGGCTTCGGCAACCGCGCTGCGTCCGCGCAAGGGGCTTGTCTGGTACAGCGCCTCCAAGGGCTGGATCATCAGCGCGACCAAGGCAATGGCGCTGGAGCTGGCGGAAAAGAACATCCGCGTCAACTGCATCTGCCCTGCCGAAAGCGAGGGTGAGGCATTGAAGCTGTTTCTGGAGGAGGATACGCCGGAAGCCCGGGCAGCGCTCAAGGCGACCATTCCGCTCGACCGGTTCTCGACGCCCGACGATGTGGCGGAAGCCGCTCTCTGGCTGGCCTCGGACGCCGCCTCCATGGTGACAGGGACGGCACTCAATATCGACGGCGGTTACTCAATCTGAGATTGTGGCTCTGGCGGCCTGCAAATGGCGTTGTTTTGCGCTTCCGGTGCTCAAACTCCACCATTTTCGGCTCGCCATAACCACAATCTACCAATCTAGCTGTTGGCTTCGGCGAGGAAGTCATCGAAGATGGCTTCCAGCCGCCTGTGCCGTTCGGCTGCCATGAGCTTTCCGGTTTCCGTCTTGAAACCGGAGGCAAGGCCGAACAGTTTCGTGCGGAAGTGGTCGAGCGCGAAACGCTTGTCGTCCAGCGGGCGGTTTTCGGCGTGCGGGTCGCGCCAGTCGTAAAGCGCACTGCCCATGCGGCCCGCAATGTAGAAGCACCGCGCTGCACCAATGACGCCGATGGCATCGAGCCGGTCGGCATCCTGCAATATTTTCGCTTCCACCGTGACAGGCTCGATATTCGCCGAAAAACTGTGCGCCTCGATGGCGTGGGCGGCAAGGCCGATGCTCGCTTCATTCCAGCCGAGATCGCGCAGCAGCCCCGTCGCCTTTTCCGCCGCCAGACGCGAAGCGCGGTTTCGGTCAGGCGAATTCTTCTCCACGCTCACGCAATCATGCAGCAGTGCAGCGGCGCAAAGCACTTCCGCATCGCCGCCTTCATGACGCTGGATGGCGGCTGCATTCTTCCAGACGCGGGCAAGGTGGGACAGGTCGTGCGACCCGTCCTCGCCATGTTCGAGCGCATGGGGCAGCAGCCTTTCGGCGAGCGTTTCAAAGGGCGCGAAGATATGTGCTGTCATGCTGGTTCCGCCATGGTTGGGGATTCGGTCCATGACAGAATTACGGGTTCCTGCGCAGCACGGTCCAGTTATAAAATGCGCCGAGCATCATGATCAGGCATGTGCCGAGGAACACGGAGCGCATGCCGAAGTGACCGCCGACAAAGCCGCCCGCGACCGGCCCGGCAACCTGGCCGACATATTGCGCCGAGACGGAAAGCCCGAGAATGCCGCCCGCCACACGGTCGGGGACATTGTGCCTTATGACGCTGCTGATGCAGGGCAGGAGGCCGCCCAGTGCCAGCCCCATCAGAAAGCGCAGGCCGATCAGCTGCCAGGCTTCCGTCACGAAGGCCTGCGGGATCAACAGGAGTGCGGAAACCGACAGGGCGCCGATGATGACGCGCGTATGGCCGATGCGGTCGGCAAGGCGACCGAGCCGTGAGGACGACAGGATGCTGCCAAGTGCGGCAGCGGCCATCACCACGCCGGAAATCAGCGTCACTTTCGTCTGGTCGTCCATCAGTTGCATCACATAGACGGTGATGATCGGCTCTATCGACATATTGGCGAAAAGCAGCAGCATGCCCGTCACCAGCATGGCGATAACCGGTTTCCTGTCGGGGACGGCTGCCCAGATGGATTCCGCCTTCTGCTCTTTCGTCGGCTTGGGCGGCTTGCGCTCTTCGCGGATCAGGAATGTCGTGGCCAGAAAGGTGAGAAAGATCACGCCGCCCGCCAGCCAGAAGGTTGCGCGGATGCCGATCAGCGGCGGCAATGCGCCGCCGAGCAGCGGGCCTGCCAGATTGCCCGCCATGATGCCCGCAGAAAGCGCGCCCAGCGCCCAGCCGGTTTTTTCCCTTGGCGTCTGCGTGGCGACGAGGATCATGGAGCCGGACGAATAGCCACCCGCAATGCCGACGAAAAGGCGCAGCGCCACCAGTTGCCACACGCTCGTCACCATGCCGATCAGCGACATGGCGATGGCCATGCCGAGGCTGGCGCGGATCAGCATCAGCTTGCGCCCGTAACGGTCGCCGAGCTTGCCCCACAGCGGCGCGACGAAGGCTGCGGCCAGAAAGGTCGCGCCGTAGGCGATGCCCGACCACTGCACGATCGCCGCATGATCCGCGACACCCAACTGTTCCACATAGAGCGGCAGGAAGGGGAGAAGGAGCGACATGGCGATGAGCGTGGTGAAGGAGCCGAGGAGGCAGATCAGCAGGTTCTGCTTCCAGTAGCGTTCCGGGTTGTCTTCGGCGGTCACATTTTCCTGGCAGGCTGCGGTCTCATCGTCGGCAGCGGCTTGGGCGGTGCTCATGTCATGTCTCGCGATTGCAATGTATTCCATTTTGGGATACCAAAACGGTATGCATGAATGCGCCTGTCAAAACGACTTGTCAATCGGGGCGCTGCCTTAAAACGGAGAATGGTTGCCAATGTCACAGATGAGGCAGGTTGAAACGCAGCTTCGCGACATGATCCTCGGCCTTGAACTGGGGCCGGGCGAGCGTTTGACCGAACGCTGGATTGAGGCGCAGTTTGCCGCCTCGCGCACCCCGATCCGGGCGGCACTTCTGCGGCTGGAAGCGGAGGGGCTGATCTGCCGCGAAGGGCGCGGCTGGACGGTTTCGCCGATCAATCTTGGCGAAATCGAACAGATCGGCGTCTACCGCGAGGCGCTGGAAATCGCCGCGTTAAAGCTGACCTGCGCGCTGGAAGATCGCAACGGCGTAGAGCCGATTGCGGCCATGCTGGACAGTTGCGATGCCGACACCTCGCGCGAGGAATGGCACCGGATCGGCATGGATTTTCATATCGAGCTGGCGCGGCTTTCCGGCAACGAGTTTCTCAGCCGTGGCGTGCGCGATGCCATGCAGCGCCTCTCACGGGCGCGCTGGCTGGAGGTGCGCGACGAGGCAGCACTTGCCCGCGCATGGGCCGAACACCGCGCCATTCTCGACGCGGTGCGCGAAGGAAATGCCGAAAAGGCGACGGCGCTGATGGGCGCGCATCTGGACGGAAGCCGCAGCCGCCTCGTCAGCAATCTGCACGAGGACCGTCGCGGCCTCAAGGCGCGCGGCTTTGCCGTCATCAGCGCGTGACGGGGTCACCGCCATTCGGGCAGCTTATGCCCGTCTCGCGAATAATATTGCGTGCGCCCATCACCGATGCCGATATCCCGCAAGAGATACTCCGGCGAATATTCGTTGATGGTGACACGGGTGCGCCTGAACGAAAACAGGCGTGAAAACAGCGCGCTCCAGCCGCTTTCCGTTGCGTGGCTGATCGGGCAGGGCGTGGCGGTCGCGCAGGCAGAATCGAGGTTTTTCATGATCTCACCTATCGGATGAAGCGGCTGTGGGAGGCAGCCGCCTGTTAAATTCTGCCTATAGCTATGCGCCGGAAAACCTTTGTTTTCCAATTGAACATCGAGTAGTGTGCATAAGGAGAACTTATGCATCATGACGACAGCGCTTCCCCCTTTATCGGCCATTCGCGTTTTTGAATCCGCCGCCCGCCATGCAAGTTTCACCCGCGCTGCGGCGGAGCTGGGCATGACGCAGGCTGCGGTCAGCTACCAGATCAAGATATTGGAGGAGCGCGTCGGCGCGCCCCTGTTTCTGCGTATGCCGCGGCAGGTGGAGCTGACCGAACTTGGCAAGCAGCTCGCGCCCGCGATCACGGAGGCGTTCGAGACGATGCGCAATGCCTTTGCCAGCCTGCGGGAGGATGCGGAGGGCACCCTGTCGATCAGCGTTCTGGCCACCTTTGCCGCCAACTGGCTGGCGCATCGGCTCGGCTCGTTCCAGATGCGGCATCCATCGCTTGCGGTCAGGCTCGACACGTCCGACAGCTTGATCGACTTCGCGACGACCAATGTCGATATCGCGATCCGAAGCGGCTTCGGCAAATGGCCGGGACTGGAAGCGCATCAGCTCATCAAGGCGAGTTTCACGCCGATGCTGAGCGCGGCTCTGGCCGCAACCATCGGCGGGGTGAAGGAACCTGCCGACCTGCTACGGCTCAAGATCATCGACGCGAGCGACCCCTGGTGGAAAATCTGGTTCGAGGCGGCGGGGATCGAAAACCCGCAATTACCGGGCAATACGCAGAACCGGCTTGGAGCGCAGCACATTGAAGGGCGGGCGGCTGCCGCAGGGCAGGGCGTCGGCATCCTGACGCCCGCTTTCCACCAGATGGAAATCGCCACCGGCCAGCTTATCCAGCCCTTCGACATTCTCGGCGACGATGGTCGCGCCTATTGGCTGGTCTATCCCAAATCCCGCCGCACCACGCCAAAAATCCGCGCATTCAGGGAATGGATATTGAGCGAACTCGACTGCGGATAGATGGCAGCAGAAAGGCTCAATCTTTCGATGCGGCGAGGAAAACCGCGTGCTGGGCGTCATATGCGCGCTTGAAAGCCGCGCGTGCCTCCCCGCGCGCGACATAGGCGGCAAGGTTCGGATAGTCGTTCAATATGCCTGAACTCTTCAGCCGCCGCAGTACGGACACCATCAAAAGATCACCGGCACTGAATGCGCCCTCAAGCCAGTCATTATCGCCCAGACAGGCGGAAAGTGCGTCCAGTCTTTTGCGGATACGCGCTTCCACGATCGGCATGCGCTGCTCGTACCAGCTTTCCTGCCGTTCGACAAAACCGGCCATTTCCCGTTCGACGATTACCGGTTCGATGGTGTTATGCGCAGCGAACATCCATGTGATGGCGCGTGCGCGGCCATTGGCGTCATCCGGCAGAAGACCGGGGTTCTGCTCCGCGATATGAAGCACGATCGCGCCGGATTCAAACAGCGCCAGATCGCCCTCTTGATAGGTCGGTATCTGCCCGAAGGGTTGAAGATCGAGGTGGGGGCGGGCTTTCATCGCCTCAAACGAGACGAGGCGCATATCATAGTCCCGCCCGGTCTCTTCAAGCGCCCATCGAACGGGCATGTCCCGCGCCATCCCTCGGCCGCGATCGGGAGAATTTTCAAATGCGGTGATGATAGGACGTGGCGGACTGTCGCCGCTGGAAGGCGTTTTCGTCATGATGGTTCCTCCTCAACATCACTTCAAATGGAAGCCGGGCTTTCCGATGCAATCTCCGCCTTGTTCTCCAAACAATACCGACCAGTTGGTATGTTGTCAACGCGGGTGAAAAGCTAGCACTACAGTTGCACATTCATCAGGTCGTGGCGAACAGAGCGATTTTCGAGCACGGAGGGGAGCGGGGTTAAGGATACGCGAGCACCGGAGCGCAAAAAATGTTCTTTGCCGCCCGGCATCACGAGGAACGCAACTGTTGTTTCAGGAAGGGGAGACACGGTGAGGAGATCGGGCCGAGGATAACAGGAAAGGAGGGACGGATTGGGAAACGGAGAAAGAGGCGGGGGCGAAGCAGCGTGCCGGGCAATGAAAAGCCGGGAAGGTGGCGGCAGGTGCGAAGAGAACAGCGAAAGGGAGATACCATCGCAACGGGGAGGAGACCCGCGTAAACATCCAGATGCAGCAGTCCAATTGTCCAGTCAAAACATGCAATGCCGATCGTGGGGCCTGCTCGTGCGTCTTTTCCTTCGTCGCTCTACGGGGGAGACTTGCTCCATCGCATAAGCGCCAGAACGCCAGGCGCTCAAATTTTTTTCTGTCTCATGTCACATTCGGCATTGCCCGCTCGTCATGTCTATCGAAAGCCCTTCAACCAAAAGGAACGATACCATGACCCCTCTGCTCAACCCGTTCAACGTTGCCCCCGCCACGATGAAATCCTGGATGGCCGCTTCGATGACCATCGCCTCCAGTCTGGAAGCGAGCCTGATCGAACTCGTCAAAATCCGCTCGTCGCAGATCAATGCCTGCGCCAATTGCATCAACATGCATACGGTCGAGGCGCGTTCGCTGGGCGAGACCGAACAGCGCATCTATTTGTTGTCGGCATGGCGCGAAGCACCATGCTATTCTGAGCGCGAGCGTGCGGCGCTGGGCTGGGTCGACGCGCTGACCCGCCTGTCACAAGGCCACGATCTGGAAGAAGCACGCAGCGCCATGCAGGCACAGTTCTCCGAGGAAGAACAGGTGAACCTTACGCTGATGATCAACATCATCAATGGCTGGAACCGCATGGCGGTCGGCTTCAATCTCTGGTTCGAACCCGAAACCAAGCAGCCTGTCGCAAAGGCAGCCGTCTGATGACCGACATATCCTCCCAAGGCGATGCAGCCGAAAGCTTCGATCCGCTGCGCCCGAAACTGATCCGCGTTGCCTATCGTATGCTGGGTTCGGTCGCCGATGCCGAGGATATGGTGCAGGAGGCGTTCATCCGATGGATGAACGCCGACCGCAGCGAGGTGCGCGAGCCGGAAGCCTTCCTGCGCCGCACCGTCACCCGTCTATGTCTCGATTTTTTGAAATCAGGGCGCAACCAGCGCGAAACCTATTTCGGGCCGTGGATTCCCGACCCGGTTGTGGAAGAAGAAGCGGATGATGACGTGACCCTGCCGCTCATGCTGGCGCTGGAGCGTCTTTCGCCGCTGGAACGTGCGGCCTTCCTGCTGCACGATGTCTTCGGGCTGGATTTCGACGAGATAGCGCGGACCATCCAGCGCGATGCCGCAGCCTGCCGCCAGCTTGCGGCGCGGGCCCGCAAGCATGTGCGCGAAGAGCGTCCGCGTTTTCAGGTCGACAGGCAGCGCGGGCTCGAACTGGCGCAGGCCTTTTTCATGGCGTCACGCAGTGGCGACATGAATGCGCTTGGTGCGATGCTGGCGGCAGATGTGAACCTTCATGCCGATGGCGGCGGCAAGCGTCCGGCTTTCCCGAAGCCTGTTTTCGGCTTCGAGGAGGTGATGAAGACTCACGAGAAACTGGCCGCCTATTTCAGCGGCAACCAGTCCGCGCTCTTGCGCACGGTTTTCATCAACGGGTTGCCCGGCTTCATCACGCAAGAAGCCGATGGAGAAATCCAGACGACGGCGCTGGATATCGAAGAAGGAAAGATCGTCGGGATTTATGTCGTACGCAATCCCGACAAGCTGAAGCACTTGCACTGAACTGGAGCGCGGCTATCCGATGAAATAGCGGCAAAGCCCCGCCGCGCCGATGCCGATCAGCACGGTCGGCAGCATGGAAAAGCGCGTTGCAGCGAAGATGGTGATCGCGAGCGCTATCAGGTCGGCAGGCTTGTCCGACACGAAATCGGGCGCGATGACCGAGATCAGGACGCAGCCGGGGGCTGCTTCCATCACCGCCGTTGCACGTTTGCTGAGCGTGCGGTTGCGCAGCAGCACATAGCCGCCGATCCGCGTGAGATAGGTGACGCTTGCCATCAGGACGATGGTCAGAACAGCTAACGGATCGATCATTCTTCACCTGCCAGCAGATAGGCTGCAACGAGACCGGACAAGGCCCCGGCGGCGACATACCAGGCGCCGGGAATGGTGAGATAGGTCAGTGCGGCCACGACAAGGCTGACCAGCCAGGGCCGCGCGGCCGCGAAGCCTTTCCACATGCCCGCCAGCAGCACCAGAAATACCGCCGGAAACGCCATGTCGAAACCATAGGGGCGCAGGTCTCCCATCATCGGCCCAAAGGCAGCGCCCAGCGTGGTGAATAAAACCCATGCAAGGTAGAAAGGAATCGCCACGCCGGCATAGAAGGTGAGGCTCAAGGCCGGATTGATGCCCTTCGACTGGCGGCGTTTGGCATCGGCAAGGCCGAGCGCCCAGCTTTCATCGCACATCAGAAACAGGCTGGCGAATGCCTTGCGCTTGGGCAGATGGCGGATGAACGGGGCCAGCGCCGCACCCATCAGCAGGTGGCGGCTGTTGACCAGAAAGGTGATGGCGACGATCAGCAGGACATGCGGCGGTGAGGTCCAGAGCTGGATGGCCGCAAATTCCGACCCGCCTGCAAAGTTCAGTCCGGTCATCAGCGGCACTTCCACGATGCTGAGGCCTTTTTGAGCAGCCTGCGCGCCCAGCACCAGCGCATAGGGAATGATGCCAAGCAGAACCGGCAGACCGGCTGCGGCCCCGCGACGGAATTCCGAGCCGCGCCCGGATCTGCTTTTTTGAGGCGCATAGGCCTGTGAAATATCCATAGAATTCCTGCTGGAGCGGTGCGCTCTGTCTGGTTGTTTGGCGGCGCTTGTGCAGCGTCGGGCGTCTCATCTGGCTGCAAGATACTGTGGCTGGCCGCTGGTTCGCGGCCGCCCCTTGGTCAGTCTCTTGCGGGCTTTCTTGAGAGGTTTCGCAACTATAACCGTTCTCTTCGGCAATTTGGTTGCGAATTACGCCGGTATGGGTCAATGTTTGGCAGGAAATGCCACAGATATCGCCATAAATGGAATCTGAAGCCAATGAAACTGGATGAGATCGATAAACGGATTCTCCGCGTGCTGCAGCGCGATGGCCGCATCGCCAATAACGACCTCGCACGCGAGGTTGGCCTGTCGCCTTCGCCCTGCTTGCGGCGGGTGAAGCTTCTGGAAGAGGCGGGCGTGATCGACCGCTATGTCGCCGTGTTGAACCCGGCCAAGGTCGGCAAGGGTTTGACTTTCTTCACGCGCATCCGGCTGGACCAGCAGGACGAGGAGACGCTGCAGACCTTCGCCAAGGAAATCCTGAAGCTGCCGCAGGTGCTCGAATGCTATTTCATGCTGGGCGACTATGATGCGATGATCCGGGTGGTCGCGGCGGATATCGAGGATTACCGCCGCTTCCAGTCGGAATATCTGAGCCGGATCAAGGGCGTTCAGAACCTGAAGACCGACGTACCGAGCCAGACGGTCAAGCAGACTTCCGAAATGCCCCTGTAGCGGCATTTGTCGGGGGGATGCGATTATGCAGCCTCCTCTCTGGCAGCCATGGGCTGCACGCGCGCCAGTTCCTCATTGATCTGATCGGCCAGTGCGAAGAAGTGCCTTCGCACCTGCGGAGCGTAGGGGTTGGCGTGTTCGATGGCCTGAAATACTTCCGGCGCATCGTGACGCACCATGCCGACCGCCTGCATCAGAAGATCGAAGCTCTTCGTCGTCATGCGGGTTGGCAATGGCTCCATCTGCACCAGAACCCGGGCGATCAGATGCGTCAGGCCCTGAACCATTGCCGCCTCGCGGTCGTGGTCCTCCGGTGTCGTTATGATGACATCGAGGGAAAGGTGCTTTTTCAGGAAGGCCGCAACGCGGTGGAAGCGCGTGCCGCGCACGGGGCAGACGGCGATTTTCAGTCCGGCAATGCCGTGGCGCGCGCTTTGCGGACCGAACAGCGGATGCGTGGCGACGATATCGACATGCGCCGGTAGACCACGCCGCATGATGTCGGCAGGCCCGACCTTGACCGAGCCGACATCAAGAACGAGCGTGCCGGGGCAAAGATGCGGGGCGATCTTATCCACCACGCTTTCGAGCGTCGCAACCGGCGTTGCAAGGATGACGATATCGCAGGCCGCAACCTGCTCCACGGAGGCCAGGGCAACGCCGTGCAGAAGTGCGGTCTGTTCCAGCTCTGCGGCGGGATCGTAAGCATAGAGCCGGAAATACGGGTTCAGGTGACGGGCAATAAGCTGCCCGAATGCACCAAAGCCGATAATGCCGATTTTCGTATGCTGATTTCTGTCGCGAGACATGGACTGACCTCTTAAGGGCCGCATGGCCAGAGGCGCTGTCCTTGAAACTCAACCGCTGGCAATGCAGCGGTTGAACTATGACAAAGCAAACCCGCCGCTATGTGCGCGGGGCGTAATAAGACCGGGTGCTGATGCGTGCTTTGTTCATGCCGTCTAGCTATTCCTGCTTCGGGCGCATGTCAACATGTGGTTTATTTCAGATAGGCGCGAACCACGTCGACAAGTTCGCCTGCGCCTTCATCACGCTCCTTTTGCGGAAGGGCGCCATCGGCCACATGCACGAGAATATGGTCTTCGATCACTTCCGCCATCAGCCCGTTGACCGCGCCGCGAACGCCCGCAATCACCTGCATGACTTCCGCGCAGCCCTTTTCGTCTTCGAGCATCCGTTCCACGCCCTCCAGCTGGCCACGAATGCGGCGCACGCGGTTGATGAGCTTCTGCTTCTCGCGGATGGTATGGGTCATGAGCGCTTCGGTCCTTCATGGCAATGTAGCTGGCATTCACGCGGTGCGCGGTTCAACCTCCACCGTCACATGCGACAAATCATGGATTGCAGCAAGCTTGTTCCGATAATAGGACGGCGCTCGCGGCTCCTCCGCGATGATGGAAACGATGGCGCCGTGATGGCCCGGCCCGAGCTGCCAGACATGCAGGTCGGCGATCTCCCCGCCCTCGCGGCTGATGATTTCGGCGATCTCGTCCGGCAGGTCTTCTCCATCGGGCAGGTAGTCGAGCAGGGTCGAGCCGGTGTCCTTGATCAGCCCCCACGACCAGCGTGCGATCACCACCGCACCGACGATGCCGATCGCCGGGTCAAGCCAAAGCCATCCATAAAGACTGCCCAGCAGAAGCGCCGCGATGGCAAGCACCGATGTCAGTGCGTCGGCGAGCACATGCATATAGGCGGCGCGCAGGTTCTGGTCATGACCGTGATGATGATCGTGGCCCGGTTCATGGTGATGATGGCCATGGTGGTGCGAATGGTCGTCCCTCAGGAGCCAGGCGCAGACGAGATTGACGATCAGCCCGATGACAGCGACCAGAATGGCCTCCTGAAAGCCGATGTTGACCGGTGCGCTGAACCGCCAGAAGCTTTCCCAGCCGATCAGGAGTGCGATCAGCGCCAGAACGATGGCGCTGGCAAAGCCTGCCAGATCGCCGAGCTTGCCGGTGCCGAAGGTGAACCGCGCATTATGCGCGTGTCTGCGTGCATAAACATAGGCGAGGGCCGCGATCAGCATCGCCGCCGCATGGGTGGACATATGCCAGCCGTCGGCGGTGAGCGCCATGGAGCCGTAAAGGTTTCCGGCGATGATCTCCACGATCATCATCGTCGCCGTGATGGCGATAACGAGCCATGTCCGCTTTTCATTGCGCCGGTGGTTTTCTCCCAGAAAGACATGGTCGTGTCCGGAGACTGGATGACGCCCGGAATGGTCGGCATGGTGATGCGTGCTCATGGAAACGCTCCCTTGTTAGAATAGGGGGGTATACTATTTTTGAGCATGTTACAAATCACACTTTCATGGGGAGCGTTTAACCTCAGTTGGAACGACCGCTGGCAACGCCTCTCAACGGCAGAAAAATTCACCTTTAGCGGTAGGACCTACACCTATTCGAGAGGCCTTATGGCCTGATTGCAGGAATCTTTTCGGGGGCGGGATCGGCTAATATCGGAGTCGTAACTTGGGGCAAAGCATCGAAGCGCCGCTGGTCCGGGCAACGCGGAACGACGCTTCGGAATTTGAAGCTGCGCATCGTGCTTTGCTAGAAATCCACGCTGATTTTCAGGCCGGTGCCGTAACGAGAAGAGCGGAGGGATTCATGTCTTCAGACAAGAACGGGCATTCGCCGCGCAGTCGTGCGCGACGGCATTTTCTGGGCCTCACAGCCGCCACTGCCGCCAAGGTTGCGGCGCTGGGCGTGTTTGCGGCAACGGTGTCTTCCCGTCCATCACAGGCGCTGGGCACGAAATGGTGGCATGGCGGACATGGCGGTGGCGGCGGAGGAGGCTCCGGCGCCAATTGTCTCCTGAAAGGAACGCTGATCGAAACGCCCGGCGGCCCGGTGGCGGTGGAGGCATTGTCTGTCGGCGATCTTGTGACTACGGTCCGGGGCGACGCACGCCCCGTCAAGTGGGTCGGCTGGCAGAGCCACAGAAAGGGCGGCATGCAATGGGACGAGAGCGTGATGCCGATCCGCGTCAGGCGCCATGCCATCGACGGGAAAACACCGCAGCGCGACCTTTATCTTTCGCCCAACCATGCGCTGCTCATCGATGACGTGCTGATCCGCGTCAAGGATTTGGTCAACGGGCAGAGCATCGCGCGCGTGTCGATGGACAAGCTGATCGACTATTACAACATCGTTCTCGACAGCCATGATGCCGTGCTGGCGGAAGGGGCTGCCGTGGAGACCTACCTGATGCGCGGCGACAGCTACAGGAGTTTCACCAATTTTGCCGAATATCAGGAATTATATCCCGAGGAAGCCAATATCATCATGCAGCCCTATGCGCCGCTGATGGGCTATGAAGGTGCCCGCCAGCACATCCATGCGCTGTTGTGCATGAGCGGCATTCTCCCTGTGCGGGACGTGGTTGAGGAAACCTATCAGCGTCTGGCCGCGAAGGCAGGTGCAATCGTAGCGTAGAACATGAAGCACCGGACGATGGTAAGAATGGCGGGGTGCCGACTGCACCCCGCCTTTTTCCTGAGAGCAGTCCGGCCTAGATCCTGTCCATCAATGCATACCATGACAGGGCAAGGAACAGGAGCGGCGAGCGGAAGGTGCGGCCGCCGGGGAAGGCGGGGATGCGCAGTTCTTCGAACAGTTTCAGCCTGTCGCGATTGCCTGCAAGGGTTTCCGCATAAAGCTTGCCCATGTAGTTGGCCAGCATGACGCCATGGCCGGAATAGCCGCCCGCTGAAATGACGCCCGGCATGACCTCGCGCACGAAGGGCTGGCGCGGCATGGTTATGCCGACCGAACCGCCCCATGCATGGGTGATCTCGACATTGTCCAGCGCCGGATAAATCTCGGCGATCTGGCGACGAATATGGGTGCTGATGTCGCGCGGATTGTCGGCTGTATAGGCCTCGCGCCCGCCGAAAAGCAGCCTGCCGTCCTTCGAGCGGCGGAAATAGCGCACCACGAAGCGGGAATCGTCGATGGATTCACCGCCCGGAATAACCGGGCTGTTATCGCCCAGCGGCACCGTCGCCCCGATGAAGGAGCGGATCGGCATGACATGCGATGCGCTGACCGGCTCCAGCAGTCCACCGTAAGCATTGACGGCGATGAAGGCGTTTTTCGCGACGATGGTTCCGCGATCGGTTTCGACCTCGACCCGTCCGCTCGCCGTGCTGATTTTGGTGGCTCTGGTGTCTTCGAACAGTTTTGCGCCTGCCGCCTGCGCCGCTTTTGCGGTTCCGACCAGCAGTTTCAGCGGATGAATGTGGCCGGTCCCCGCATCATAGACGCCGCCAAGATACCGTTCGGACCCGAGCAGGCTTGCCGTTTCCCCACGGTCGAGCAGACGCAGATGCGGATAGTTGAACCGGCTCGCCATCAGCTCGACATGACGCTCATACGATTTCAGATAACGCGGCTTGTGCACGACCGAAATCTGGCCGGGCACATATTCCATGTCGATCCCGTGCTGATCGGCAAAGGCGAGAAGATGGGCCTTGGCTTCCTCCGCCACATCGAAAAGGGCCTTGGCGCGTTCAAAGCCATATTGGGCTTCGAGGTCTTCGGCCCATGTGCGCTGGCCGGTGCCGAACTGCCCGCCATTGCGGCCCGACGCCCCATCCCCGAACCGCGCTCCGTCGATCAGCGTGACGTCCACGCCCTGCCTTGCGAGATGATAAGCCGCCGAAAGCCCCGTATACCCGCCGCCGATGACAACGACATCCGCCTGCCGCGCCCCATCCATCTCCGGATATTGCGGGCGGTCCGGAACGGTCGCCTCGTACCAGGAATAGCCGGGCGAGATTGGGGACTGGTAGGGCATGGGCGATTCCGTTTAAGGGAGTAGGGGAATAAGGGAATAGGGGAGTATGTCAGGTTTCCGATAATTTGCGGATCAGAAGCCGTAGCAGTTTTCCGACACTTTCACTCTTGGCCATTATGGGTTCCATTTTCTCGCTTCTGATGAAACCCAACCTTTCAGCAATGAGCAAGTGAGTTTCGACTTCTTTCAGTGAGCCTTGAGCAATACGCAGAAACTGCTGGTAGGAACCGCGCGTGTCGCGTCCGTAACCTTCGGCAATATTGGCTGGCACGGAAACGGCAGCGCGCCGAATCTGGCCGATAAGGCCATGAATTTCCTCTTTCGGCCAGGTGTCAGTCGATTTGTATATGACCGTCACGAGCTCCATTGCTTGTTGCCACGCAAGTATATCGCGATAAGAATTGATTGCCACAGCCACGCCCCCGCATATCTGCTTACTCCCTTACTCCCTTACTCCCTTAAACGTTGAGCAGCAGAAACTCCCGTTCCCACGGGCTGATGACTTCCATGAAGGTTTCGAATTCGGCGCGCTTGATGGCGGCATAGGTGGTCATGAAGGAACTGCCGAAAAGATTGCGCAGTTCCGCGTCTTCCTCGAACAGTTCCACCGCGTCGATAAGGCCGCGCGGCAGGTCGATTTCCTTGGTGTTGACGCTCGTGGTCGCAGGCTGTTCCGCCTCGATCTTGTTTACAAGGCCGATCAGGCCGCAGGCGAGGGACGCAGCAAGGGCAAGGTAGGGGTTGGCGTCGGAGGAGGGGATGCGGTTTTCCACGCGCCGTCCATTGGGGTCTGAGCGCGGAACGCGGAAAGCGGTGGTGCGGTTGTCATAACCCCATTTGACGTTGACCGGTGCCGAAGCGTCCGGCGTCAGACGGCGGTAGGAATTCACATAGGGCGCGAACATGACGAGCGCGTTCGGCACATGGCGCTGCATGCCGCCGATGAAATGGCGGAAAGCCTCGCTTTCGCTGCCGTCCTCATTGGTGAAGATGTTGCGCCCGGTCTTCTTGTCCACGATGGACTGGTGGATATGCATCGCCGATCCCGGCTGGCCCTGAATGGGCTTGGCCATGAAGGTGGCGTACATGTCGTGTTTCAGCGCCGCCTCGCGGATGGTGCGCTTGAACATGAACACCTGATCGGCCAGTTCCACCGGGTCGCCATGGCGCAGGTTGATTTCAAGCTGGCCTGCGCCTTCCTCGTGGATCAGCGTGTCGATCTCCAGCCCCTGACCTTCGGAGAAATGATAGATATCGTCGATCAGTTCGTCGAATTCGTTGACGCCCGCGATCGAATAGCCCTGACCACCGCCAATGGCGCGGCCCGAACGGCCGACGGGCGGCGTCAGCGGATAATCGGGATCGGGGTTCTTGCGAACCAGATAGAACTCGATTTCCGGCGCCACGACGGGCTTCAATCCGCGCTTGTTATAGGCGGCAACCACATTGCGCAGAACGTTGCGCGGGGTGAATTCCACCGCGCGCCCATCCTGATAGACCAGATCGCAGATGACCTGCGCCGTCGGATCGGACTCCCACGGCACAGCCGAAAGGGTCGAAAGATCCGGCATCAGCTTGAGGTCGCCGTCATCTTCCGGATAGTGGAAGCCGTAGCCGTCTTCCGGGTAATCGCCGGAAATCGTCGTCATGAAGACGGCGGAGGGCAATGCCAGCGAGGTATTGGAGGTGAATTTCTTCGACGGCATCATCTTGCCGCGGGCAACCCCCGCCTGATCGGGGGTAATGCATTCGATGTCTTCGATGTCGCGCCAGGCGAGCCATTCGGTTGCCTGCTTCCAGTTCTTCACACCGCGAAGAGATTTGACATAGGCAGGCGTACGGCGACGCGGCGCGCGCGTAACCTTCTTTTCCGTCGTATCAGCAGACATCCATCACCAGAAAATGATTTCGATATCGGCATGATAGCCGTGACAGGCCGCAATGACAAATGGGTTGGCCAAGCTTTTGTGTGCGCCGTCGCAGAAAGCGCACACAAAAGAAAATCCATGTGTCAGAGGCCGAAATGGCCCTTCAGCGCGGGCACGTTCGCCACCAGCTGGTCGATCAATTGCGGGTCATGGTCACGCACATAGTTGATTACCTGTCCGCCTGCTTCGGTGATCTGGTCGCTGGAAAGGCCGCTGGAGCGAAGCGTGGCCGCAGCTTTCAGAAGCGCGCTCATCTTTTCGCCCGCCACATTATCCATCAGGCCCGACAACGCACCCATGATGCCGCCGGCGCTGTTGGCGAGCACGTCGTGGGCGCTGGCGAGCTGCTGCGCATCCGGCAGGAGCGCGAAAATCTTGTTGCCGATTTCAGGCGCGCTGTGCTGCAGCACGGAAAACACCGAGCCGGCGAGCTTTTCGGCAAGCTGCGGATCGATGTTGATCTTGGTGGCGATGCTATCGATGAGAGATTGGAGAGACATGAAAATTCCGTATTCCTTGCCCCCGCAAGGGGCGGTTCAAACCGCGGTTGGAGGCAAGGCGCTACGGCTTCCGCCCCAACCATCTACAGGCGACCCGAAAACAGAAACCGGGCCGGGATGCAGGGACCATCAATGAGGCACCGGCGTCAATGCATGGGACGCCGCTTTGTCGGGGTTCGGTGAATTTTCAGTCAAGATTCAGATTGCGGTATTGGCGGTCGCCACCGCGTCCCGATTGCCCGAGGCAAAAAAAAGCCCCGACTGGCAGGACCAGCCGGGGAGGTCAGTTGAGGAAATCCGACCATAAAGCGAGTGGTATATCAAGTCCGTTTCATCGAATTTTACGGACAACAGCGCGTTTGGACATTGTGTCGCTGCCAAAACCCAGATGGGTGAGCATGGCAGCGACGGCGATGGTCGAGAGCGCCATCATTTCTCGTGGGTGACGATGACAGGGATGAGCAAGTCTCCCCAGTTGCCGTCGCCGCCATGATGACGGGCCGAGCGGACCAGTTCCACGGAAACGCCTGCCTCGACCGCCTTCATGACGGTGTAGTTGAGGCGATGCAGATCGTTGGCGAGCATACGGATAACGGTCTGCTGATCCGTGGTCATGCTTGAAGATTGTTCTTCTGCTCTTTCCTTGACGCGTGCTGGCGAATTCATGGAACTGTTCCTCCTGTTTGATAACTGGCATTCCGTTTGTTTGCGCATTTCCGAACGCAAAACCGGTTCCCACTTTTGGCTGGAAATGCTTTATTCAGCAGCCGGTCTGAACTGCGCTGTTTCAGTCGATTCCTTCATGGCGGTGGTCGAAGACTGGCCGCCGGTGATTGCAAGCGACACGGCATCGAAATAGCCGGTGCCGACTTCGCGCTGGTGTTTGGTCGCGGTGTAGCCGTTGGCTTCGGCTGCAAATTCCGCTTCCTGCAGTTCGGAATAGGCTGCCATCTGCCGGTCCTTATAACCGCGTGCCAGTTCAAACATGCCGTAGTTGAGCTGGTGGAAACCGGCCAGCGTGATGAACTGGAACTTGTAGCCCATCGCGCCCAGCTCGCGCTGGAACTTGGCAATCGTGGCGTCGTCGAGGTTCTTCTTCCAGTTGAACGACGGCGAGCAGTTATAGGCCAGCTTCTTGCCCGGATGCGCCTTGTGCACGGCTTCGGCGAAGCGGCGGGCCTGTTCGAGGTCGGGCTTGGATGTTTCCATCCAGATCAGATCGCAATAGGGCGCATAGGCAATCGCACGGGCGATACATGGCTCGATGCCGTTCTTCACCTGATAGAAGCCTTCCGCCGTGCGGCCTGCATCGTAATCGACGAATGGCTGGTCGCGCTCATCGATATCGGAAGTCAAAAGCTTGGCGGCTTCCGCATCCGTGCGGGCGATGACCAGCGTGGCCGTTCCCATCACGTCTGCCGCAAGGCGCGCCGCGTTGAGGTTGCGGATATGGGCGGCCGTCGGGATCAAAACCTTGCCGCCAAGGTGGCCGCACTTCTTTTCCGAAGCGAGCTGGTCTTCATAATGCACGCCTGCCGCACCTGCCTCGATGAAGGCTTTCATGATCTCGAATGCATTCAGCGGACCGCCGAAGCCTGCTTCCGCATCGGCAACGATCGGCGCGAACCAAGTGTCGACCGAAAGTCCCTTGCCTTCGGCGGTTTCGATCTGGTCGGCGCGCTGCAAGGTCTTGTTGATGCGCTTTGCCAGTTCAGGGGCGGCATTTGCCGGATAGAGCGACTGGTCGGGATACATGGCCGAGGCCGTGTTGGCGTCCGCTGCAACCTGCCAGCCGGAGAGGTAGATCGCCTTCAAACCGGCGCGAACCATCTGCATGGCCTGATTGCCGGAAAGCGCGCCCAGCGCATTGACGAAATCTTCCTCGTGGATCAGCTTCCAGAGGCGGTTGGCACCCATTTCAGCCAGCGAATACTTGATCTCCACCGAACCGCGCAGCCTTTTTACGTCCTCGGCCGTATGCGCACGCTGGATGCCGTCGAAGCGACCCTTGGGTGCCGAAGGAATAAGGCTGTAAAAATCTGTCATTTCGGTGTCTCCTCACACTTTGAACTGGTTCGGGAAGAGCAATTTTCCTGCGCTCTTTCTGTGACCAGATTTACAATCGTGTTTGGCTTGCCGCCACAAAAACCGACAAAACTGCCGCATAATTGAGGTAATGCTGTCGGTGTTTTGACTGGCAAGCCATGTAAATTTGTAAATATTGTCAAAACCGATCTTTGCGTCTATCTTGTCATGAATTGTAAAGATCGGGAGGGTCGAGTTGAGCGAGCGCAAGATATTTGCCGGGCCGCGCATCAGGCGCATCCGCAATGAACGCGGTTTGACCCAGACGGCGATGGCCGAGGCGCTCGGCATTTCGCCGTCTTATCTGAACCTGATCGAGCGCAACCAGCGCCCGCTGACGGTGCAGCTTCTTTTAAAGCTTGCCAGCGTCTACAAGCTCGACCTCGACAGTCTCCAGGCTGAAAGCGGCTCCACGATCACGGGCCTGAAGGAAGTGTTTTCCGATCCGCTTTTGACCGGCGAACTGCCGGGCGATCAGGAACTGGTGGAGATCGGGGAGGCGGCGCCCAATGCCGCCGTCGGCATCATGAAGCTTTACCGCGCCTATCGCGAGCAGCAGCAGCGCCTGTCCGACCTTTCGCAATTGCTGTCGCATGAGGGAAGCGGGGCGGAACTTTCCGCCACACGTCTGCCGCTCGATGAAGTGCGCGATGTGATGGCGCGGCGGATCAATCATTATCCGCGCATCGAGGAAGAGGCTGAGAGTTTCTACACCCTTCTTAAACCGGACGGCGATTTATCGAGCGCCCTGAAGGATTGGCTGCGCCGCGAGCACGGCATTACGGTTCGCACGCTGCCGGTTGCCACAATGCCGAACTGGCGCAGGCGTTATGACCGGCATTCGCAGCGGCTTTTCATTTCCGAGCGCCTGTCGCCCTTCGATCAGTTGCAGGAAATCGCCATGGAGGCAGCACTTGTCCGGATGCAGGTGGTGATTGGCGCCGAAACGGAAGGCTTGAAGCTGTCATCCGGCGAGGCGAAGCGCATCGCCCGGTTCGAGCTGGCGCGTTACGCGGCGCAGGCCTTGATGATGCCCTACCGCCAGTTTCGCGATGCAGCCGTGCGGGCCCGTTACGATGTCGACGTGCTGCGCACGCGCTTCGGGGTCTCGTTCCAGCAGGCGGCAAACCGGCTGACCAGTCTGCAGCGTCAAGGTGCGAGTGCGCTGCCCTTCTTCGTCATGGAGATCGACCATGCAGGCAACCGCCTGCGGGTTGCGGGTGCGGAAGGTTTTCCGACCCGCTTCGGCGGGCAATGTCCCAAGCTGCCGGTCTATGCGGCTTTCGCCCAGGCAGGCCAGGTACTGGTCGAGCCGGTGGAACTGCCGGACGGCTCGGCCTTTCTGACTATTGCCCGCACGCTGGAAGGGCCGCAGGGCGCATTCAGCGAACGTCCGCGCCGCACCGCACTGCTGCTTGGTTGTGCGCTGGAAGCTGGAGCCGACACGGTCTATGGCGCATCGCTTTCAAAGGCCGGCAATACGGAGATCGGTCCCGCCTGTCGTTTGTGCGAAAGGCAGGGCTGCATCACCCGCGCCGAGCCGCCGCTGACCCGACCGCTCGGGCTGGACGAGATGGTGGCGGGGCTTTCTGCCTTCGACTTCCAGTAGGGGCGCGATATTTCGGCTTTGCTGGCCTGCAAATGGCGTGGCTTTTCGCTTCCGGTGCTCACCTACCCAAAAGTACGCTCCGCTCCGGTTCTCAAGCCCCACCATTTTCGGCTCAGCACAGCCCAAATCTCATTGCCCCACGGTTGGGGCGGGGGGCTGCGGTGCAATTTTTATGTTCGTCCTGTCACGACCCTGTTGACGAACGCGGCGCAATCTAAAAAAGTGCAATAAAGAAACCGTATATCCACCTTGAACCTGCACCGGAATTTATTGTGCAGATTGGAGCAAATGATGGGGATTAAATCCTTCCTTCTGACAACGACCGTCGTGACGGGCCTTGTCGCAGCTGCCACATTTTCCGCGAGCGCGCAGGAGCGGGTGGTCAATATCTATAACTGGTCGGATTATATCGACGACACCATCCTCAAGGACTTCACCAAGGAGACCGGGATCAAGGTCGTCTACGACGTTTACGACTCCAACGAAATTCTGGAAACGAAGCTTCTGGCTGGCGGCAGCGGCTATGACCTCGTGGTGCCATCGGGCGAATTCCTTGGCCGCCAGATTCCCGCAGGCGTGTTCCTGAAGCTCGACAAGGACAAGCTGCCGAACCTCAAGAACATGTGGGACGAAATTTCGACCCGCGCGGCAACCTACGATCCGGGCAACGAATATTCCGTGAACTACATGTGGGGCACGACCGGCATCGGCTACAACAAGGCCAAGATCAAGGAAGCGCTCGGCACCGACACCATCGATTCATGGGCCGTTCTTTTCGATCCGGAACAGTCGGCCAAGTTGAAGGATTGTGGCATCTACCTGCTCGATTCCGCCAGCGAAATGCTGCGCCCGGCATTGAACTATCTGGGTCTCGACCCGAATTCCCCATCGCCTGACGACTTGCAGAAGGCGCAGGATCTCTATCTCAAGATCCGCCCGAACATCCGCAAGTTCCACTCGTCGGAATATATCAACGCACTGGCCAATGGCGATATCTGCATGGCCGTCGGCTATTCGGGCGATATCTTCCAGGCCCGCGACCGTGCCGAAAAGGCAAAGCAGGGCGTCGAGATCGGCTATTCGATCCCGAAGGAAGGCGCGCTGATGTGGTTCGACCAGATGGCGATCCCGGCAGACGCCAAGCATGTGCCGGAAGCGCTTGAATTCATGAATTACATGATGCGCCCGGAAGTGGCCGCCAAGGCTTCGAACTATGTGTTCTATGCCAATGGCAACAAGGCTTCGCAGGAGTTCATCGAAAAGGAAATCCTTGACGATCCGGAAATCTATCCGACCGAAGAAGTCATGAAGAAACTCTTCGTGCCGACGCCTTACGACACCAAGACCCAGCGCGTGGTGACGCGCGCCTGGACCAAGATCGTCACAGGCCAGTAATCCCTGCCGAGGGCAGGCCCGGTAAAATCGTGAAGAGCGGCTCGCTGTTTATCAGGGGGCCGCTTTCAATCTTGTAACAGCATATTCATGCAGGTTCCGGCAGGCTTATAGGGGAACGGAATGGAATCTTTTGGCAGTTTTCGCCGCAAGTTTGCGCCTTGGAACGACCCTGCGGCCAAGCCCTTCATTTCTTTTGAAAATGTGACGAAGATTTTCGGCGACTTTACAGCCGTCGATGATCTGTCGCTCAATGTTTTCAATCGCGAGTTCTTTGCGCTGCTTGGCGCTTCGGGCTGCGGCAAGACCACGCTGATGCGCATGCTGGCAGGCTTCGAGGAGCCGACATCGGGCCGCATCATGCTCGACGGCCAGGACTTGCGCGGCATCCCGCCCTACAAGCGCCCGGTCAACATGATGTTCCAGTCCTATGCGCTGTTCCCCCACATGACGGTCGAGAAGAATATCGCCTTCGGCCTGAAACAGGACGGCATGGCGAAATCGGAAATCGATGCGCGCGTGGCCGAAATGCTGAAGCTCGTGAAGCTTGAGCAATATGGCAAGCGCAAGCCGCATCAGCTTTCCGGCGGCCAGCGCCAGCGCGTGGCGCTTGCGCGCTCTGTCGCCAAGCGCCCGAAGGTGCTGCTGCTGGACGAACCGCTTGGCGCGCTCGACAAGAAGCTGCGCGAACAGACCCAGTTCGAGCTGATGGATCTGCAGGTCAAGCTCGGCATGACCTTCATGGTCGTCACCCACGATCAGGAAGAGGCGATGACCATGGCCGACCGCATCGCGGTCATGGACAAGGGGCGCATCAAGCAGGTGGCGACGCCTGCGGAAGTCTATGAAGCGCCGCGCTCCAAATTCGTGGCCGACTTCATCGGCAATGTGAACATCATTGAAGGTGAGGTGGTGAAAGCCGCCAACGGCGAGGCTGAGATCGCCACGGAAAAATTCGGCTTTCATATCCAGACGGAAACCCGCGAAGAACTCAATCCGGGCCAGAAGGTCTGGTATGCGGTGCGTCCCGAAAAGACGCGGATCACGCGCGAAAAGCCGGACGATGCTTCGATAAACGCGGTGGAAGGCGAGCTTTGGGATATCGCCTATTTCGGCGACATGACGGTGTTCCATGTGCGGCTGGACAATGGCCGCACGATCAAGGCCGCAAGCCTCAATGCCGTGCGCAGGACCGAAAATCCGCTGACCTACGACGAGCGTGTCTGGGTTTCCTTCGATACCGACGCCGGTCTGGTGCTCACAGCGTGAGGATTGCCCCATGCAGAAGCTGATTGCTTCCATTGCCAGCCGTCTCGTCATCGCGGTGCCTTATCTCTGGCTGCTGGTATTCTTCCTCGTCCCGTTCTTCATCGTCTTCAAGATTTCGCTGTCGCAGGTCGCGATGTCGATCCCGCCTTATGTTCCAACCTTTGGGATCGCTGAGGGGCTTGCCGCGAACTGGGCGAAGATCAAGCAACTGTCCTTCGACAATTATCTCTGGCTGCTCGACGATCCGCTCTATTACAAGGCCTATCTGTCGAGTGTCCGCATCGCGGCGATTTCAACCTTCCTGACATTGCTGGTGGCCTATCCGATGGCCTACGGCATTGCGCGTGCGCCGACGACGATCCGCCCGACGCTTTTGATGATGGTGATCCTGCCGTTCTGGACATCGTTTCTGATCCGCGTCTATGCGTGGATCGGCATTTTGAAGCCGGAAGGACTGCTCAATCAGTTTTTGATGTGGCTCAATATTATCGATGCGCCGCTGACTATCCTGAATACGGATACGGCGGTCTTTATCGGTATCGTCTATTCCTATCTGCCTTTCATGGTGCTCCCGATCTATTCGTCGCTGGAAAAGATGGACTATTCGCTGATCGAGGCGGCGCAGGATCTGGGCTGCACACCATTTTCCGCCTTCTGGAAAATTACCTTCCCGCTGTCGCTGGCGGGTGTGCTGGCTGGTTGCTTCCTGGTGTTCATTCCTGCCATCGGCGAATTTGTGATCCCGGATGTGCTGGGTGGGTCGGAAACGCTCATGATCGGCAAGACGATCTGGAACGAATTCTTCTCCAACCGTGACTGGGCCGTGGCATCTGCGGTGGCCGTCGTCCTTCTGGTCATCCTGATCATTCCGATCGTCATATTCCAGCAAGTTCAGGCACGTGCGCAGGAAAAGGGGAAATAGACCATGAATAGCAATTGGTCGCGTTTCAATATTGCGTCTGTCGTGCTCGGCTTTGCATTCCTGTATCTGCCGATCGTTATCCTCGTGATCTTTTCGTTTAATGAATCGCAATTGGTGACTGTCTGGGCCGGCTTTTCCACCAAATGGTATCGGGGGCTTCTGGATAATGAATCGCTGATGGCGGCAGCATGGATAACGTTGCGCATCGCGTTTCTTTCAGCGACCGTCGCAACCGTGCTTGGCACGCTCGCCGCGCTGGCGCTGACGCGCTATACGCGTTTTCGCGGACGTATCCTGTTTTCGGGCATGGTCTATGCGCCGCTTGTCATGCCGGACGTCATCACCGGCCTTTCGCTACTGCTGTTGTTCGTGGCGATGAATTTCGACCGCGGCTTCTGGACGATTGTCCTGGCCCATATCACTTTTGCCATGTGTTTCGTGGCAGTCGTCGTGCAGTCGCGTCTGGTGAGCTTCGACCGCTCGCTGGAGGAAGCGGCCATGGACCTCGGCGCGCCGCCGGTCACGACTTTCATGAAGGTGACGTTACCGGTGATCCTTCCCGCCGTGGTTTCCGGCTGGATGCTGGCTTTCACGCTTTCGCTCGACGATCTGGTGATCGCAAGCTTCGCCTCCGGCCCGAGCGCAAGCACCTTGCCGATGAAAATCTACAGCCAGATGCGACGGGGTGTAACACCAGAAATCAACGCGATCTGTACGATCCTGATCGCGCTGGTCACCACCGGCGTCATCGTAGCATCCATCGTCAACAAGCGTCGCGAAGTGCAGCGCCGCCGCGATGAGCAGGCGGCATTCCGTCTCGGGTAATGGTGGCTGCCTGCTGGCCGTTTCCGGTCAGTAGGCAAACCGCGCCGCGAGAAGTTTGCCCCGTGCCATAGTCGGCAACTCGATATAGCGATGCATCAGCGTAGCAACGCCCACGCTCAGGACAAGATAGGCCGGCAGCAGCGCGATCAGCGCGACATGCCCGTAAAACACATGCACGAGCGCAAAAAGCACGGTCGCATGGACGAGATAGAGGCTGTAGGAAATTCGGCCCAGAAATTGCGGCAGGGGCAGGAGCAGGAAGCGGCGCAACGTGTCGCTGGAAACCGCAAGCACCATGACCCATACCAGCCCTGTGATCGTCGCCCAGTCCGTCAGGTCTCCGAGCCAGCTTTTGAGCATGGGTGGCCCGGCTCCATAGGTGACGAGTATCAGAGCCAGGATATTGATCGCGATCGCCATCCGGTTTGATAGCCGCCGGTAGAAGCTTTGGATGGCAGGCAGGTTCTGCGCCATCAGGCTGCCCAGCAGGAAGAAGCTGGCAAAATGCACGGTTATCCACCAGCCGCCCGTATAGGGATCGGACCGAAGACCATTTGCGAGAATGGAAAGCCCGAAAGCCACCACAATGGCCGCTGTCGGCCGCAATGCGATGGTGAGGGCGAAGAGCAGGGGAAATATGATGGATATCCGCATCTCGTAAACCAGAGACCAGAAAGCCGTGTTCACTTCGCCATTGGGATAGGCGCCGATGAACAGCAGATGCTGCGCGATCGTCTGCGGCGTCACCGGCGTGGTCCATGTGAGGTTGAACCAGTTACTGAGCTGCGGGATCGGCCCGTTCAGAAACAGGGCGCCGACAAGCGCGAGCGAAAGCGCAACGAGATAGGGCAGATATATGCGGCAGGTGCGTCGGATAAGATAGGCTGGATAAGATGGCGCATGGTTCATGAAAGGCAGCGTGAGAACGAAGCCGCTCAACAGGAAGAAGAGCAGGACTGCTTCATGAGCGGCAAAAAAGAACCGCAGCGGGGATCGAAGCAGAATGAAAAAGTATGGTCCCATGGCATCATAGGGCCAGATGTTCACGAAATGCCGCATCAGGACGACGGTCGCTGCCAGTCCGCGCAACGCATCGAGTTCGGGATAGCGTCCCGGCTGGGTATGTATCGGCACGACCGCGATCCCCTGCTTTAGTGAGGGAACCGACTTTGCGGGCCATGGGTCCTTCGGTCAATTCGGGCCTTCGGATGGCCCGCATCACCGAAAGACGTAAGCGCGCCCTGCATGCAGCAACCGGATTATTGCCCCATTCCCGGCGAGGACGGTGAGATGAAGGGCCTGTCCCACGAGCCGCCGACAAAGAAATTGAGCGGCGGCTTTGCGGGCGGGGCTTCGGCAGGCGGCTGGCTGTTCTGGCCGTCGGTGCCACCTTCCTGCTGCTGTTGTTGCGGCTGGCCGTTGGGGAAGACGACCTCGCCGCTCAGCGCCAGGCTGCGATCCACGAAAGGCACGATGCCTGCCAGTGTCAGCGTCCCGTCGGATGTGTCGAGGCGCGCATTTTCCAGCGTCGCCACGCCGTCGGAAAGATTGGCCTTCACATCCAGACGATTGAAGGCAAGCGCAACATTCTCCTTGCGTTCAAGCGCGAAAAAGCGCTGGCTTTGCGCCTTGGAGAGAAAATCCTGCACGGCAAAGCCCTGCATCTGGCCATTGTTGAGCTGTATGGAAACATTGCCCTGCGCATTGGTCAAAAGGCCGGACCAGCGATTGGCCGGGCCTTTCATGAACAGGGAAACATTGCCCTTGCCGCTCACGAAAGGCTTCTCGAAGCCCATTGCGGTGAAGAACTGCGAACTGTCAATATCCGAAGCGTTGAAGCGCAACTCGCCGCTCGCGCTCTTCAGGTCGCGCACGATCTGGACATTGGCCTGCATGATGCCGTTGAAGGCCTTGGCGTCGCCGATATCGAAGATGGCTCGGCCACCGCGTATCTGCACGGCAGCGGCCACACCCGTCATGTTGACCGGCCCCGCCGTGGCGTTCTGAGCCGAAAGACGAAGGTCGACCTCCGCCCGGTCGATGAAGCTTGTGTCGACCAGTTCCCGGTCGGCATTGTCGCGCTCGCTCGGCGAACGCGCGGCGCTGTCGGGAAGCGGAATGAAGGCCGAAAACAGGCGGCGAAGGTCCAGCTTGTCGAAAGCCAGGGTGCCGGTCACTGCCGGTTGTGCCTGCCCCAGACCGATTTCGATCACGCCCTTGGCCGGGCTGTCATTGGCGGTCATTTCCACGTCAGCAAATTTGAGCCGCTTCGGTGTCGCGGTGATGGTGGATTCCAGCGAAAACGCGCCGATCTCCGCACTGCCCGCGATAGGCGGCAGGCTAAGCCAGCGCACCGCGCCGCTGAGCGAGGGCGTTTTTGCCGTCAGCGCGCCTTCGAAAAAACGATCCTTGGAAATATTTGCCTTGCCCTGAAAGGTGAGGCTCAACGGATTGGCGGTGAGGCTCGCGGACACATCCGATGTGCCGCCTGCCAGAAGCGGCAGTGCCTGCGCGGCGGTCAGGCTGAACTGTGAAGTCTCGTCACGCCATTTGGCGCTGCCCTTCAGTGTCGCGGCGCTGGATGTGCGCGGCCATTCCAATGTTGCGCTGACATTGGTTATCTGCTCGTCGCTGGTGATTTCCGGCTCGCTGCCCGGTCGGTTGAAGGCAATCGTTCCGTCGCGAACCACGACGCGGCCAAAGGGCTGCGAGGCCTGCTGCGCGGCCAGCGCATTGTCGCCGGAACCGCTTTGCTGCAATGCGCGCTGCGCGCGGATAGCGGTGCCAAGGCGCCCGTTGGAATTGGCGATGGCGTCAAGGAGTTGCGAGAAATTCGAAACCGGCCCGTCGAGGTTTACATGGGGGCGGACGATCTGCGTTTCGGAAAACGAAATATGCCCCATGATGGCATCGAGCGGCGAGAGCTCGACATCGATGCGGTCCGCGCTCATGAGCGGCTTCTGGCCCTGATCGGTGAGCTTGCTGAGCGTCACGCCGTTCAGGGAGGCGCGCAAAACAGGGAAAACCTTCAGGCGGGGCGCCTGCTTGAGTTCAACGCTGTAACCAGTCCAGGCGCTGATTTCCTGAGCAACGCGGATACGGATGGCATCGGTGGAAACGATGAAAGGCACCACAGCCAGCAAGGTTGCTGCAGCCGCGGCGCAGAGAATGACGAGCGCAATTATGAGGCGCGTAAATCGGGGCCAGCGCATCAACCATCCAATCAGTGAAACAAGGTTACGGTGTAAACTAGAGTATTTTTCAGTCAAATGGAAAGATGGGATGCTGCATAAATGCGGCGAAAACAAAGAGATAGAGTACGCCCTGAATTGTTTCGCCAGGTGAAGCAGCCGGGAAACGCCGATTGGTTAATCAATTGCTGCGCGGAAATTAACCCTGATTTTACAGAGGCTACCAAGGCGTAAACCCGAAACGGGGAATTTAAGCCCTTGTTAACCGGCTTCACGCGATAAGGAGGGCAACACCTGAGTGATGATCGAGCTGCCGTTTCCGGTGCTCCGTTGCGAATTGCTTTTGTGTCCTTTTGTCTCTGAGATTCCGATAGCGCCGGTTCGTCCGGCGCTTTTTTTTGCCCGCGCAAGGGCTGAGAAGGCTCAGTCAGCCAGAACGCGGGTCGGCGGGAAGGCGATCTCGACCACCGTTCCATGTCCCGGAGTGGAATCGATGGCAAATTGCGCCCGATTTGCTTCCACCATGGCTTTTGTCAGCGGCAGGCCCAGGCCGGTGCCTTCGTTGCGCCAGTCCTTGGTGCTTTCAGCCTTGCGCCGCTCCAGCGCGTTGACCTGCCGGAAAGGCTTCAGTGCCTGTTCCACCTCGGATTTGGTCATGCCGATGCCGGTGTCGCGCACCCGCATCACCACATCGCCGTTCAATTCGTAGCTTGTCGACACGATCACCTGACCGCCCGGCGCGGTGAAGCGCACCGCGTTGGACAGAAGGTTCAGTGCGACCTGCTTGATCGAACGCGTATCGGCAACGATGTCGGGCAGGTTGGACTGGAAGCTCGAGCGGATGATGACGCGCTCGCGATTGGCCTGCGGCTGCATCAGCGCGATGGCTTCGGCGATGGCATCGTTGAGCGACACCGCTTCAAACTGCATGTCGAGAGCGCCGGCTTCGATCTTCGAGATATCGAGCAGGTCATTGACCAGCGCCAGCACATGGTTGCCGGAACGATTGATATCGCGCAGATAATCCCGATAGCGGTCATTGCCGATAGGGCCGAACTTCTCGTCGGCCATCAGTTCGGAAAAGCCGATGATCGCGTTAAGCGGCGTGCGGATTTCGTGGCTGATGCGTGCCAGAAACTCGGTCTTCTGGCTTGAGGCGCGCTCCGCCTCCTTGCGTGCATTGGTCAGTTCTTCCTCGGTGCGCTTCCATTGCGTGATGTCACGCAGCACGGCGCAGAACCCCCGCGTATGCGGCAGTTTGCCGATGGTCATGAACAGCGGAATAAACCCGCCCTTGGCTTCGCGGCCAATCACCTCGCGCCCGTCATTGAGGACGCTCAGAACTCCGTTGCCGGAAAGACCGTGCAGATAGTCCATCGCAGCGCGCTGGCTTTCAATGGCGAACAGCATCGAGAAGAACTTGCCTTCCGTCTCCTCGCGGTCATAGCCGAACAGGGCCGAGGCCGAATGGTTCATGGAGCGGATGCGGCCTTCCGGGTCGATGAGGACAACACCGTCGGTTGCCGTGTCGAGAATGGTCTTCAGTTCCTCGACATGATCGGCCAGCGCCTGTTTTTCATCATCCTTGTCCATCGCCACCGGCGTTTCAACCGGAGCGGCAGCGGTTTCGACCGGCGCCGGTGCTGCGGGGGCTGCTACCGGCATCAGGCTCAGCATGAGTGCGCGGCCATCGCGCCAGGCAATGGCATTGAGGTGCGCATCCACAGGCTCTTCGCTGCCATCGGCGCGGCGCAGCACCATGCCCTGCCGCGTTTCGCCATCGTCGCTTTCGCTGTTGAACAGCACATCAACGCCGCCCGCGCCGCGAATATCATCGAGCGATTCATAACCTGTCAAATCGAGCAGGGCCTGATTGACATAGTGAATCGTATCGCCCGAATGGATGATGACCGGTACAGGCAGGTTGGCCAGCAGGGCGGTTTCATCGCCGTGCGCCGGGCTGGGGATATGCAGTGCCGCTTCTTCAACCGCGACCGGCTGCGGGCTGTCCGCCAAAGCCTCTTCCGACAGCGCGCCCGGCTCGCTGGTCGACCGCGAACTGGCGAGACCCTGCTTGCGCAGACGGTCGGCGATTTCGCGGAAGGCGTTGCGTTCGGTTTTGGTGAGACCGCCTTCGGGGCGCTCTTCACGCTCCCGTTCCTTCAGGATGCGCGCCTGATCCGCCGCCACTTTTTCCTGTGCGCAGGCGTTCAGCAGGCTGATGACTTTGTCGGATTCGCGACGGCCCGGCGTCGGCGCAATATCAAGCGGCGGCTTGGGCAACGTGGCGACAGGCCTGTCGTCGTTGGCGACTTCTTCGCTCAACGCCAGAATGTCGTCGTCTTCGACAGGCGTCACCGTTTCCACGGTCTCGCTGACGGGCTTGCGCGTTTGCGGAATTCCGCCTGCAAGCACCAGGCCGATTTCTTCAGGGTCCTTTTCCGCATCTGCAGGACGGACCACGCCGAAGCCGCGAAAGCCGGTGAACTCCCGATCACGGGAATAGACGGGCAGGGCGGCAAGCTCCACCGGCACACGCAGGTCCGTGCCCTCCACCGGCCACATCAGGCGTTTTCCCGACCATGTATCGCGCTTGTCGAGAAGGGCGGCAATGCTGCCATCCGGATCGAAGCCGAAGACATTGGCGACATCGGCAAAGCGGCGTCCGACGACATCGGCTGCGTTCGGCCCGATGGTCGCCGCAAGATCCGGAGACACTTCGGTGAATGCGCCATCCGGTCCAACCTTCCAGATGAAGCGCGCGGGAGGTGCATCCTGGTCGAACACGAAATTCCGGGGCTGCGGTTGATCGGCTGAAGCCTGCTCGACCATATCGGTGTTCGCGCTCTCGGCAGGCTCGGGGAGCATCTCCTCGAGTATCTCCTCCGCCTCGCCGGGCAGCGCAACGGGCGCTGCCTGCACGACGTCCGGCGCATCGCCGATAATGCAGAGAAGATGCATGGGGCGCGTATCGGTCAGCCGCGCAATCGCTCCCGGTACGGAATGCCTTCCAGCGCGGATGCGGCGCTTGACGATGCGGTCAGCCGCGTCTGCGGCTTCGATGACGAGGTCTTCCAGCGTGGCGGAAGAAATTTCGAGCGCGGCAAAACGCGGGCTCGCCGCAATCACGCGGCTGTTAGCGTTGATCAGGGCCACATGGGTGGTTTCATCGCTCAGGCCGGAAATGATGGCTTCGGCCTTGGTGTTTTCGCCATTGGCCGTCAGCAGCAGGCCGGACACGCCATCGGGAAGTGCGATATGCGAAACGCTGAAACGGGTCAGGTCGGAACGCAGGCCGCCGCCGAGGCGAATGGAAATGGTCCGGGTTTCACCCTCCGCATTGCTGTTGGACGAAGCAATCTGCCGGCGCGTGGCAATGGGCAGGTCGAGGCTTCCGCCGATCATGTCTTCCACGCGATCAAAGCCGAAAAGCTTTGCGCCGGGACCATTGACCCAGAGCACTGCCGACAGGTCGTGCGTCAGCACGAGCTGCGCATCGCCCTTTGCAAAGCCCTCGCGGATAGAATCCAGCGCGGCAATATCGATGAAGGGGTATGATCCTGACATACCAGTCCTTACCTGTTCTTTCGACCGCCCGCAGTGCTTGTTAACGCCCTGTTAATAAGCCTCTTATGGGCGCGGGTCCACATTGCCATTGGATATGGGCCGCATTTTCTATTTCATTAGTTAATACGGGAAAGGTAATTTTACAGGCCCAGGCCAATATCGCGGTTGTGCACAGCCGGTCATCTGGAATGGTTACCAGCCCGTGACCTTTATCAGCCGGATTTGATATAGAATCCCGCAATTGGGAATTTCTCAAAAAATAGAGCTATAATCACTTGCAATATGGATCGATTCTCCGTATGTGACCCCCTGTCGGCGACGCCAGAGCGTCACGCAGTCGACACAAAGGTACGCGGTCGTAGCTCAGTTGGTTAGAGCGCAGGATTGTGGCTCCTGAGGTCGTTGGTTCAACTCCAACCGACCGTACCATTGCCCTCACATATTAGCTGCGAGTTTAGAGAAGCGCCGACGCAAGGACTGCGTGGCGGTTCGCTGAATTGGAACCAATTTCCCGCCCTTCCATTAGGTCTATAGCGGCCAGTTTTAAAGCCGCTGCAACCAACAGGAGGATTTGATCCATGAAACAGGTCAACCCGACTGAGGCAAGGCAAGGACGTGAAGGCAAGCCCGTTCTCATGGTGCTGCTGGTCAGCATCGCGGCGGCGCTGGCCGTCTGGGTGCTGGTCGAAATCTACGGTGCCGTCATTTCTCCCGATGAGAACACGCCGAACGGCGAAAATTCCTTGCCGCCCGCGACGACTGAAACGGTTCCTCCGGCTTCGGCCGAGTGAGCGACAAGCGAATAATCCCGGCGGAACCAAACCCCACCATGCCCGTTATCGGGCATGGAACAATTCTGGGAACAATTCTGGGCTGAATTCACGCACGACAATATAGTCAGTCTGCCGGTGGTACTGGCGCGGATGCTGCTGGCAACCCTGCTCGGGTCCATCATTGGCCTTGAACGGGAATGGCGCAGGCGACCAGCGGGACTGAAGACGCACATGCTCGTCTGCCTCGCCTCGGCTACCTTCACGATCGTCTCGCTGGAACTCGTCAACGTGCCGGTATTCAACGATCAGAATATCCGGATGGACCCTTCGCGTCTCGTGGAGGCGATCACCAGCGGCGTTGCCTTTCTGGCGGCCGGTTTCATCATTTTCGCACGTGGAAAAATAACGGGTATCACGACAGGCGCAGGCATGTGGCTCGCCGCTTCCGTCGGCCTCGCCAGCGGTCTCGGCCTCTGGCATATCGCGATCATGGCGACGTTCATCGCCGTCGCGGTCCTGATCGTGGTGGGAAAGATGGAAAACTCCGTCGGCCCGGACAACAGCAAAGTCGACTGTAAAGTCGGAGGCAAGCCCTCCTGAGCTGTTGTCGGGCCTTATTCCTTTGAGGGATGGATCAGGCTTCGGCGAGCGCCTCCGCAATGCGGTCCTTCAGGGCAAGACGCTGCTTGCGCAGGTTCGTCTCTTCTTCCTGGCTTACCGGTTCTATCTTCGTTTCCGCCCGGTGGATGCGGTCGTTCACTGAATCATATTCTTCCAGAATCTGGGCAAAACGCGCGTCCTTTGCCTTCAGGGCATGGATGGCTTCGAGCTGACCGGGAAACTCTTCACCGAGCGTATGGGGGGTATTCGACATTCCAAGGCTCCTTCCTTTGGGTTGAAAAGAGCTTCGCAAGCTCGCGAGCGGGCGGCATTGATTGCAATCAAGTCGGGTGGAAAGGAATATGCCGAAACTGCATGGCTGGCATGCAAATGGCGATCTTCTAAGCAGGCGGAACGATCCCCATCTGATGAGTGCGGACGAAGAACTGTCCGTGATGGAGAAAAAAATGTTTACCCGCTTCAATAATCGTTTCGGTCGTGCATTCGCGCAATTCGGTAGCGCCGTTCGTGCCTCTGCCGCTGTGCGCGCTGGTCAGAAGCCCACTGCGCAGGACCTTGAGACGCTTGGCATCGACGTTGACCAGTTCCGCCGCATCCAGGGTTAAGCAATCCAAGTAGGCGTATGCGTATCTGAGTAAAAAGCCCGGCAGTGCCGGGCTTTTGTTTTTTCAATCTTCGTCCGTTGCCATCTGGCTCAGCAATTCGCCCTTGCCGCGCTGGCGCATGATCATGGGGACGACGACTGCGGCAATCGCAAGCGCGATCAGCACGATCGATACCCATGAATGTACCAGAGCCATGGGGTTGCCCTGACTGATCTGCAATGCCTGACGCAGGCTTTTCTCGGCCATAGGCCCGAGGATCAGCCCAACGACAACCGGCGCGATGGGATAATGGAAGCGCCGCAGCACATAGCCCAGCACGCCGAACGCCAGAAGCAGGCCCAACTCGAATGAGACCGGCAGGCCGAACAGCATCGAGGTGGAGGCATTCGCGCCGATTGTTCCAAGCGTCGCGAAAACCAGAATGCCCGCATAAAGCCAGTGGCGCGGGATGGTGAGCATCTTCACCCACAGGCCGATGAGGGGCAGGTTGAGAACCAGCAGCATGAGGTTGGCGACGAGAAGGCTCGCCACCAGACCCCAAACGAGCGTGGCATTGGTCACGAAGAGGAGGGGCCCCGGCTGCAGGCCGAATTGCTGGAAGCCGGCAAGCATGATTGCCGCGGTCGCCGTAGTGGGCAGGCCGAGCGTCAGGAGCGGCACGAGAGTTCCGGCGGCGGAAGCATTGTTGGCTGCTTCCGGTCCGGCCACGCCTTCGATTGCACCTTTGCCGAATTCTTCCGGATGTTTCGAGAACTGCCGTTCCGCCGAATAGGAAAGGAAGCTCGACACATCGGCGCCGCCCGCTGGCATGGCGCCGATTGGAAAGCCGATTGCGGTGCCGCGAAGCCACGGCATCCACGAGCGTTTCCAGTCGTTCTTCGTCATCCAGACGGAGCCCTTGACGGCGATGACCTCATCTTCTGGCCGAAGCTTCTTCGACACGACTGCAAGGGTTTCGCCGATGGCGAACAGCGCGACCGCCAGTGTGGTGACGTTAATGCCGTCGAGCAGGTTCGGCGTTCCCATGACAAGGCGTGCCTGACCGGTCAACTGGTCGATGCCGATCAGTCCGAGCGCGAGGCCGATGAACAGGGATGTCAGGCCGCGCAGTGTGGAATCGCCGAAGGCCGCTGAAACTGTCATGAAGGCAAGCAGCATCAGCGCGAAATATTCCGATGGCCCGAAGGAGAGGGCAAATTTCACGACCCATGGCGCGACGAAGGCGAGCGCCAGAGTGGCTATCAGGCCCGCGATGAAGGAGCCGATGGCGGCTGTCGCCAGCGCTGGTCCCCCGCGCCCGGCCCGGGCCATCTTGTTGCCCTCCAGTGCGGTGACGATGGAGGCGCTTTCGCCCGGCGTATTGAGCAGGATCGACGTGGTCGAACCGCCATACATGCCGCCATAATAGATGCCCGCGAACATGATGAGGGAGCCCGAAGGGTCGAGCTTGTAGGTAACGGGCAGGAGCAGCGCGACGGTGAGTGCCGGGCCGATGCCGGGCAGCACGCCGACGGCGGTGCCGAGTGTTACGCCAATCAGCGCATAAAGAAGATTCGATGGTTCAAGCGCCACCAGAAGTCCGTTGGCGAGAAGTGCGACAGTATCCATGAGGGCACTCAGCCTTTAAAGCATTTCCAGCAAATGCGCGAAGCGATTTGCGTGGGATAATGCGACAAAACAAGAAAGCATTTCCAGCAAATGCGTGAAGCGGTTTTGCGTAGGATAATGCGATATCACAAGGACTTAGGGCATTTCCGACGTTTCAGCCGAAACGGGGAATGCTCTAAACGAATTGTTCGAGCCAGCCAGACGGCAACGATAGCTGCAGGCCGCGTGCAAAGATGAACCAGATCACGAAGGCAAAGACGATGCCCACGGGAACGCTGATCCAGAATTTGCGATAGCCGAAGCCGCGTGCGGTCGCTGCGAAAAGCAGGCCGGTGGACAGGGAAAAGCCGACAGTCTTCATCGTCAGCATCTGGAGGGCCAGACCGCCGATTATCCACGCCATCGGCGCGATTTCCTGATGCTCACGTTCGGGGAAATCGCCGCGAAGCGCCTCGAACACGGTCCAGATCGCGAGGCCGAACAATCCGGCTGCGACGACATAGGGAACTGTTTTCGGGCCGACCGGCGAATAGCTCGTCACATCGTTGCCATAGGTTGTCGACCAGGCAATAGCGATGGCGACAGCTGCGAGAACGAGAGCGATGACGAGTGCGGCGAAGTCTGGCGCCGCCCTTTCGGGGCGACGCTCTTCATGCTGGTCTGAGCCTGTCATTTGACGAGACCGATTTCCTTGAGGATGGTTTCAGTCGCGGCAACGTCCTTGGCAAGCTGCTCCTTGAATGCCGGACCGGCAAGGTAGGTATCCGCCCAGCCCTTGTCCTTCAGCGCCTTCTGCCAGGATTCCGACTTCACCATCTTCTCGATATCGGCATTGATGGCAGCTTCCTGCTCGGCAGTGATGCCGGGAGCCGCGCCGACCATGCGCCAGTTCTGGATCGAAACGTCCACGCCGCCTTCCTTGAAGGTCGGTGCGTCGATGCCTTCCACGCGCTCGTCGCTCGAAATGCCGATGATGCGCAGCGTACCGGCCTTGATCTGCGATTCGAATTCACCGTAACCGGAAATGCCGACGGTCACCTGATTGCCGAGAATGGCCGCCAGTGCCTCGCCGCCGCCAGAGAAGGCAATGTAGTTGACCTTGGTCGGGTCGACGCCTGCGGCCTTGGCAAAAAGGCCTGCGGTGATGTGGTCTGTACCGCCGGCGGAGCCGCCGCCCCACGAAACCGAGCCCGGATCGGCCTTGAGCTTCGCGGCAAGGTCGCCAATGTTCTGGATGTCGGAAGAAGCCGGAACGACGATGGCTTCATATTCGCCGGTAAGGCGGGCAATCGGGGTGATCTGTTCCAGGGTAACCGGCGACTTGTTGGTCAGGATCGCGCCGACCATGACATAGCCGCCCACGATCAGCTGGCTCGGATCGCCCTTGTTCTGGTTCACGAACTGCGCAAGGCCGATAGTGCCGCCAGCGCCGGGAACGTTGATGACCTGCACGCTGCCGGAAATCTTTTCGTCCTGAAGCGCGCTTTGCATCGTGCGCGCCGTCTGGTCCCAGCCGCCGCCCGGAGCAGCAGGCGCAAGCACCTTGTAGTCTTCTGCGGAAGCAGAGCCTGCCATAGCCAACGCCGCTACCGACGTCAGGGCCAGAATAAATCTACGCATATGTCCTCCCAACGGAATATATTGCCGCCCTGCGGCGGACCTCCCCAAAGTCCCGCTTTCCTAGCGGGAGCAAACTACATGGAGATTAGCGAAAACAAATTCAATAGGCCAGCATATGCGACAATAGTTTGGCCGCAATTTAAGTGACACGTTTTCGAATCGCTTGAAAATCGCGCGCCGGAAATAGCCGTCGAGACCTGCTTGACGGCGGCAGCGGGCCAACGTAATAGTGTAACGACGGTTCCCCGACCGAGAGCGAAGGGGATTAATAGGGAACACGGTGAGGACGACCCGAAAAGGGGCCGAGACCGTGGCTGCCCCCGCAACTGTAAGCGGATTGCCGTTCATCCTCGTGACGTTGAAAGCGTCATGCCACTGCGCCGGAGAAGCGCGGGAAGGCAGATGAACAGCAGATATTCGCGAGCCAGGAGACCTGCCGTCTAGTGTTGTCCATTGTCACGGGCGGGGATGCCCGGAGCAGGAGCCGGTTATGACATTTTTCCGCGTCGCAGGACGCTTCCTTCCATCGTCATCGCACGATTTCGACATGTCCCCGGATATGCCTGTCCGTCTTTCGCGCCGGATTTTCTCCGCCGCCTGACAGGGCTCGTTTCTCTTATCATTTTCGGGGATTCCCATGAAAACTCCAGGCAGTATGCCGTTTCGTGCCGCCCTCTGCGCGGTCGCATTTCTGGCAGTCGGTCCGGCTGCACAGGCAGCAGAAACGCAATATCCGCTGACGCTGAAAAACTGCGGCCGTGATGTCACCTTCAAGCGGGCGCCAAGCCGCGCTGTCGCGGTTGGCCAGAGCAGCGCAGAAATTCTCTATAGCCTCGGTCTCGGCGACAAGCTCGTCGGGACAGCGGTCTGGTTCGGCCCTGTCCTCAAGGGTTTCGAGGAGGCCAACGCGAAGGTAAAGCGGCTCGCCGATAACGATCCGAGCTTTGAAAGCGTTCTGGCGGAAAAGCCGGAAATCGTGACGGCTGATTTTCAGTGGCATGTCGGGCCCACGGGCATTGTGGCAAAGCCGGAACAATTCGAGGAGCTTGGCATTCCGGCCTATACGTCGCCATCCGATTGCGTCGGCAAGGATAATTCCGGTGGCGGCGACGGCGTTCGCACGGCAGCGTTCAAGATGGATATCGTCTATCAGGAAATCACCGAACTGGCGGAAATCTTCAACGTGCAGGACCGTGGCGAGAAACTCGTCGCCGACCTGAAGGCACGTGAAGCTGCGGCGCGTGAGAAAATTTCGTCCAAAGGCGAAAATCTTTCTGCAGTCGTCTGGTTCTCCAGCGCACAGGTTGACGCTGACCCCTATGTGGCGGGCAAGTTCGGTGCGCCCGCCTATATTCTTTCGGCGCTCGGCATCAGGAATGTGATCGACAGCGAGGAAGAATGGCCGACAGTCGGATGGGAGACGATCGCGAAGTCGAACCCGTCGATGATCGTTGCCGCAAAGCTGGATCGCCGCCGCTATCCGGCTGATGACATTGCCGTCAAGCGCCAGTTCCTCGACAATGATGCTGTCACGAAGCTGATGCCTGCGGTGAAGGACAAGCATGTCTTCGACATGGATGCGCAATCGATGAGCACATCGCTTCGCGTGATCGAGGGCATCGAAACGCTTGCCGCCGATATCGCCGCCTCGGACCTCGACAAGTGACGGCGCGGGCAACAGCAACAGGGTTGAAACACAAGGGAAGGGCACGCTCCGGCGTGTCTTTCCTGGTCTTTTCCCTTGTCCTGCTTCTTGTCGCCCTTTGGCTCGGGGCTGCGATAGGCGAAACGGCGATACCGCTCGACGTGGTTGCCAAGGCCGTGGCCAACCGGGTGTGGAACGCCGGATATGCGCTCGAACCCATCGATGAGGGCATCGTCTGGAGTTATCGCCTCAGCCGGGCCGTCATCGCCGCCTGTTGCGGCGCGTCGCTGGCAATATCCGGCGTCATCCTGCAATCGCTGCTGCGAAATTCACTTGCCGATCCTTACATTCTTGGAATTTCTGCGGGTGCTTCGACCGGGGCTGTCGGCGTCGCCATTCTGGGCATCGGCGCTGGTGTGCTATCGCTTTCGCTGGGCGCTTTCATCGGAGCCATCGTTGCCTTCTGCCTTGTGTCCCTGCTGGCGCTGCGGGCAGGGCGGGGCAGCAGCGCGATCATCCTCGCCGGCATTGCCGGTTCACAGCTTTTCAATGCGCTGACATCATTCATCGTCACCAAGGCTGCAAATGCAGAACAGGCACGCGGCATCATGTTCTGGCTTTTGGGCAATCTTTCGGGCGTGCGCTGGCCGGACGTCATCCTTGCCCTGCCTGCCTGTCTTGTGGGCCTTGCCATCTGCCTGTGGTATTCACGGGCGCTGGATGCCTTTACCTTCGGAACGGAATCCGCAGCTTCGCTCGGCATGCCGGTACGGCGCGTCTATGCGGTGCTGATTGGCGTCAGCGCCATGATGACGGCGGTCATGGTATCCATCGTCGGCTCTGTCGGCTTCATCGGGCTTGTCATTCCCCATGCCGCCCGAATGGTGGTCGGGGTTCGGCACGGCAGGCTGTTGCCTGCGGCGGCTCTGATTGGAGCAATCTTCATGATCGTTGCCGATATCCTGTCGCGCATAATCATTCCGGGGCAGGTGCTTCCGATTGGCGTCATCACGGCTTTGTTCGGTGCGCCCGCCTTCGCCCTCTTGCTCGGACAAAGAAGGGCGTCGTCATGATCCTTTCGGCACGCAATGTCGGCTGGTCAGCGGGCAATGTCGAGATTTTGCGTAACGTTTCGCTAAACGTAGCGGAAGGTGAATTTCTTGGCATCATCGGGCCGAACGGATCGGGAAAGACCAGTTTTCTGTCCCTGCTTTCCGGCGTGCGCCGGTGCCGTGTCGGCGAAGTGAACCTTTGCGGTGCGCCCATCGGCAGTTTCAGCCGTCGCGAGATCGCACGCCGGCTGGCGCTGGTCGAGCAGCAGGCGGGCACCACGGAACGCATCACGGCGCGTCAGGCGGTGGAGCTGGGGCGGACGCCCTATCTGGGCGCGCTGTCGCCATGGTCGGCGGAAGATGATGCAATCGTTGATCAGGCGCTGGCCAATGTCGACATGGCGCATCTGGCCGACCGCTACTGGCACACGCTTTCGGGCGGGGAGCGGCAGCGACTGCACATAGCCCGCGCTCTGGCGCAGGAACCACGGATATTGCTGCTGGACGAGCCGACCAATCATCTCGATATCGGACACCAGATCGGGTTGCTCGATCTTGTCAGCCGGCAGAAACTGACGGTCGTGGCTGCCTTGCACGACCTCAACCACGCCGCGATGTTCTGCGACCGTATCGCGGTCATGGACCGGGGAAATCTCGTCGCGCTGGGCACACCTCGCGAGGTGTTGCGGGCAGAGCGCATCGCCGAGGTCTTCGGCATAGAAGTCGATGTCGAACACACGGGCATCGACGGGTGCCATATCCGCTATCGAGCGCCGGACCGACGTTCTGTAAAGCTCAGATATTCGGCTTGACGGGGGTTGAGACGATTGAACAGCGGCCCGCGATGGTCATTATCGTGCTTCATGCGGGCATCCTAATAAATATGGTAATAAGTAGGATTATAAAATAGAAATTCCTAATATAGATACTTATAAAATAATACTAACATTATGATAAGTTGCATGTTTTATTCAATTTAATCACAGTAAATTGACCGTATTTATTGACAATCTGTTTTCATGGCGTTGACGATGGCGTTATAAAGCCTCAGCGCATCAGGGCATATGCACTGAATGCAAGGCGTAGCCTTGTCCCCAGGTGCATTGCAGAAGGACAGAAGAGATCATTCTTTGATTTGTTCCGTCATTCTCGGTCCTGATATGCGGGTCTCTCTGGCTTTCGGCCGGAAAGATCCGTTTTGGATCAAGAAACAATATTGGCACGCCCGCATTAACGGGCGTGCGGCAAATGCAGTTATTTCAATGAATTACTCTATTTATAATGAGCGGCGGCTTTTCATTCTGGAAAGCCGCCGTAATTTTTTTCAGGGATGTTGAGCACCGGTGACGGTGAGATAGACCGCATAAAGCGACTTCGTCGCGGCGATGAAAAGCCGGTTGCGGCGCGGGCCGCCAAAAGTCACGTTCGCGACTGTCTGCGGCGTTCTGATCTTGCCGAGGAGCGTGCCTTCCGGGGAGAAACAGTGCACGCCGTCGCCGGCGCTGGTCCACAGGTTGCCGTCCGTATCGAAGCGGAAACCATCCGGCAAGCCATTATCGATGGTGCAGAAGACCGTACCGGCGGTGACGCGTTTGCCGCCATCCACAACGTCGAAGACGCGGATGTGGCGCGGTGCGTTCTCGTCGTGGCTATAGGCGCTGTCGGCAACATAGAGCCTGGTTTCGTCAGGGGAGAAGGCAAGGCCGTTCGGCTGATGGAAATCGGTGATGATCGCATCGAGTTCGCCGGTTGCCGGGTCAAGGCGATAGACGTTGCGTGTCGGCTGTTCGGGAAGGGCCTTGTAGCCCTCATAATCGGCCATGATGCCGTAGGTCGGATCGGTGAACCAGACGGTTCCGTCTGAACGCACAATCACATCATTGGGGGCATTGAGTTTCTTGCCCTGGTAGCTGTCGGCAAGCACGGTGATGCTGCCGTCCGGTTCCGTGCGGGTGACGCGCCGACCGCCATGTTCGCAGGTGACGAGGCGCCCTTCGCGGTCACGCGTATTTCCGTTTGAGAAATTGGATGGCTGGCGGAACACGGAAACACCGCCTTCTGGCACCCAGCGCAGAATGCGCTGGTTGGGAATGTCGCTCCACAAAAGGCAGTTCTGGTCACCGAACCACACCGGACCTTCCGCCCAGCGACAGCCGCTATAAAGCTCGTCCAGATCGGCGCTCGGCACGATCATCTGCTTGAAACGTTCGTCGTGGATTTCGTAAATCGAAACAGTCTGTAGCAAGGAAAATTACTCCGGAAAAACTATCGTGCAGCCCGACGGCCACTGGCGAGGATGATCACCGCAATGATGGTGAGCCCGGTAAGGACGAGGCGGACACCGGCGCCGAAACCATAAGTGTTGAGCATCGAGACGATGAGGAACATGAACAGGGCGGCGCCCCAGATGCCGGGGATGTTGGAATCGCCACCGGCAACCGCCGTACCGCCAATGATGACGACAGCAATCGACATCAGGAGATATTCCGCCCCCATGTTCAGCGCCGCGCCGCCCGAGAAACAGGCAAGCAGAAAGCCGCAGAGCGAGGCCAGAACGGCGCAGAGCAGATAGGTGACGAAGCGCGTGCCATCGACGGGGATCCCGGCCATGCGCGCCGCGAACGGGTTCTGGCCGATTGCAGAAATCCAGCGCCCGTAGATGCTCTTTTTCAGGAGTACCCAGCCAATGACCGACAGGACCAGAGCCACTATGGCGACATTGGGAATGCCGAGGGTCGAGGCTGTGGTGAACTGTGCCAGGCTTTCCGGCGGTTTCACGCGCAGGCCGCGATTGCTCCAGATTGCCGTTGATTGGATCAGGAAGCTCATCGACAAGGTGGCGATGATGGGCGGAATGCGCAGGAGCTTGATCAGCGTATAATTGCAGATACCGACGGCAAGGCCGATGAGCAGCGCCACAGCGAGCCCTGCGAGGATCATACCCTCCTGGGAATCCATCAGCTTCAGCGCCAGTGTTGCGGCGAGCGTCATGTTGGCAGGCACCGACAGATCGATATTGCCCGGGCCGAGCGTGATGACGAACATCTGGCCGAGACCGACGATCACCGAGAAGGATGCAAAGGTGAAGGCAGCGTGGGAAAGCCCGTGCGCGCCTGCGCCTCCGGTGAAAAGGATGGTGATGATCCACACGGCGACGGTCGCGATGAACGACCATATCCATGGGCGGCTGGTAAGCAGGGCGAGACCGTTCATTGCTTTTTCTCCCTCTTTTCGAGGCGGTTGAGGAAGAGGCGCAGGGCCAGCACCACGATGAGAATGCCGCCTTGCGCTCCGATCTGCCAATCCGGTGAAATGCGCATGAAGGAGAGGAACGACCCTGCAAGCGTCAGTGTGAGGGCGCCGATGACAGCGCCGATAGGCGAGACGCGCCCGCCGACGAATTCACCGCCGCCCAGAATGACGCCTGCGATGGAGAGAAGCGTATAACGTAACGCGATATTGGCATCCGCCGATGTGGTGAGGCCCACCAGCGCAATACCTGCAAGCACCGCGAAGAAAGCAGCCAGCGCATAGGTTCCGGCGCGGATCAGGGTGACAGACCAGCCGGCGCGCTCGATGGAGCGCGTGTTGCCGCCCGCGCCGCGCATCAGCACGCCAAAGGTCGACCGCATTACGATGAAATGCGTGAGCAGCGCAATCAGAATGCTGGCGACAATGGCCATCGGCATGAAAGGCGGCTTGGCGGTCATGATCCAGCGCGCCCAGTCGGGAGCTTGCCCACCCGGCGATGGCAGAAGGAGGACTGCGAACCCGCCCCAGACGAAGCTCATGCCCAGCGTGACGACGATGGAGGGCAGGTTGCGCAGATGGATCAGCGCGCCGAGCGCCGCATAAGCCGCAATAGCGGCGGCGAGGATCAACACCCCGATGACAGGAGCGGTGTGAAGATAGGTCGCGGCGACGCAGACCACGAAGCTCACGAAGGTGCCCATCGAAAGATCGAGGTCGTTGACGGCCATGATCAGCATCTGTGCGATGGTTGCCAGTGCGATCGGGACGGCAAGATTGAAAAGGAGGTTCAGCCCGGTATAGCTCATGGCACGCGGCTGCATGTAGAAGACGGCGGCCAGAAGCAGGACCAGCGAGAACACCGGCGTCAGCAGGCGGATGGTGGAAGAGGAGAGGCGCATTATTCGTGACCTCCCTCGAATGATGCGGCAAGCACGTTCTTTTCCGTAATGTCTTCGCCGGTCAGTTCAGCAACGATAGCGCCGTCGCGGAAAACATAGACCCGGTCGCAAAGTTCGATTTCGTCCATTTCGGTGGAATACCAGACGAAGGTGCGCCCGTTTTCCGCCTCATGGCGCAGAATTTCATAGACTTCCTGCTTGGTGCCGACATCGACGCCACGCATCGGATCGTCCATCAGGATCGTATGCGCGCTGGTTGCCAGAGCGCGGGCGAAGAGCACTTTCTGCTGGTTGCCGCCCGACAGCGACAGGATGCGGTTGCCCATATCCGGCGTGCGTATCTGGATGCGGTCCTTCCATTCTCCGCCGAGCGCGTCTTCCCTTGTCTGGTCGACGAGTTTCAGCGACGAAAGCCGGTCGAGCGAACTGACCGTAAGATTGTGCAGGATGCTCCACAGGGGAAAAGTGCCGTTGAGGCTGCGGTCGCCTGCGACGAAGGCGATCTCGCAGGTCCGGGCCGGTATCCAGTTGGGGCGTCGCGCATAGTAAAGGTCGAGCAGCATCCTGGTCTGTCCGTGCCCTGCCAGACCCGCGAGGCCGATGACTTCGCCCTTGAAAGCCTGAAACGGCTTTATGTCGGCGGCGCGCTTTGCGAAGGACAGAACGGGTGAGCCGGTGGCATCGGTCTTTGCGACGCGGCGCGCCGCTTTCTCGCGCTCCACGCTGCCCATGGCTTCGACGAGGCTGCGATTGGTAAATTCGCTGGCGGCGCGATTGGCGACGACCTTGCCGTCCTTCATCACCACGATGCGGTCGGAGGTGGAGAGAATTTCGCCCAGCATGTGCGAAATGAGGATAACGGCACCGCCGGTTTCAACGAAGCGGCGCACATAGGCCATCAGTTGCGCGGCAATGCCCGCATCGAGAGATGAGGTCGGCTCGTCGAGAATGACCAGTTTTGGCGCAGTGCCGGGAGCGGTGAAGTTGATTGCGATTTCCACCATCTGCCGCTCGGCAATCGACAGTTCGTCGATGGTCGAGCTGCTTTCGATCTTGTTGCCCGGAAAAATCTCGTTGAGCTTTTTGGAAATCAGTTCAACGGCTTTGCCGCGCCAGTTCGCGCCTTCGAGGTCGCGTTGCATGATGCGGACATTCTCGGCAATCGTCAGGTTGGGGAACAGCGACAGTTCCTGAAACACGCAGCGCACGCCGTGCTTGCGTGCCATCGCCACGCCATGTCCCGCTTCGCCGTGATAGGAAACGCTGCCTTCGTGCGGCGACAGCCCGCCATTGATGACATTGACGATGGTGGATTTGCCCGCGCCATTGTGCCCCACGAGCCCGACACACTCGCCTTCGCGGATCACGAGTTCGGCGCCATCCAGTGCTTTCACCGCACCGAACTGCACGCGGATATTGCGCGCGGCGACGACCTCTCGTTTCTCTGCTGCTTCTGTCATACGTTCATCTGACTGCTGGAAATGCTGAATAAGGTGACGGAAAAGGGCGGGAACGAAACCCGCCCCAATCGTCTGATGATGCAAACGCGCTGCTTATTTCGCGGCGTCGATGACCTTCTGCGCGTCTTCAAGCGAATATTCGACATTCGCGACGCCACCCTTCTGGGTGTTGGCAAGGTCCTTGTCGAGCGATTCCTGGCTGACGCTGAGGAACGGAACCACAAGGTCCTTCTTCACGTCCTTGCCGTCGAGAATCTGCTGGGCAACCCAGAAAGCAAGCGTGGATACGCCGGGCGCAATCGAAACCGACATGGTTTCGTAGCCGTTGGTGTCCTTCTGCTGTTTCCACCACTGCAGTTCGTCCTCACGATTGCCCATGATGATGATCGGCGTTTCGCGCTTGGCGGCGGCGAAAGCCTGCGCAGCGCCGTAACCGTCGCCACCCTGCGTCACGACCGCATCGACTTTCGGCAGGCTTGGGAGAATGCCCGCGACGGCACGCTGTGCGACGTCTGCGGCCCAGTCGCCATTGACGGAACCGACGATCTTGAATTTCGGATGCTTCTTCACGCCTTCTTCGATGCCGGCATGGATATTGTCATCGACAGAAACACCGGCAAGGCCGCGAATTTCGAGCAGGTTGCCGCCATCCGGGAGGCGCTTGGCAAGATAATCGATCTGGCCTTCGCCCATCGCCTTGAAATCGACCGCGATGCGCCAGGCGCAAGGCTCGGTCACGATGCCGTCGAAGGAAACGACCGTGATGCCTGCATCGCAGGCTTCCTTGATCGCGCCATTCAAGGCGGTTGGCGAGGCTGCATTGATGACGATGGCGTCATAGCCCTGCAGGATCATGTTCTGGATCTGCGCGGCCTGTTCGGTCGCCTGGTTTTCAGCCGTCGTGAACGGGTCGGCAGCAGCCACCACGCCAGCCTTCACGGCTTCCTTGGTGATCTTGTCCCAGCTTTCCAGCATGGCCTGACGCCATGAGTTGCCAGCATAATTGTTCGAGAATGCGATCTTCTTCGACGATGTGTCGGCCATTGCGCTGCCTGCGGCCAATACGCCTGCCAGTGCTGCGGATGCGAAAAGGATTTTTGCGAGTTTCATTCATTCCTCCCAGTTGCCAGTATGCGACCCGCAGCGCCCCGGCACTCGGATCGTCTGAATTGATTGTGGCGCGAGCCTCCCGCACCGCCGCTCCTCAACGGCACCAGTCCGCGCCTGATGCGATTTTTCACTCTTGTATCGCGGGCAATTTTCTGGTGAAGCGAGGATGAAAGAAGAGAAGCCTTCTGTGAAGGCCCATTGAAGCAACTGACTTGCGGGTTCCCGCAGCAAAATTGCGGAAACCCGCAAGACGCACCGCGGATGTCGCGGCGTATTATAGCTTCATGAGCAGTTTGCGTTCTGGAGGAGAGACGCTTGCTTGAACTCGCCCCCCAAAGGTTGCTCGACCACTATCTGAATATTTCCAGATTGCTGGCGGGACAACTCGACTTCGATTCCATCATCCGGGCGGTGGCGGCGGAGATCACGCATATCGTGCCCTATGACCATCTGGACGTCTGCATCAAGACGCTCGATGGCAAGTTTCATATCGCCTATGAGAGCGGCATATCGACGGACTGGAGCCGGAATCCGCCCGCACCGCTTTCCGGCAGTCCCATTCGAACTGTGCTTTCCGGCGAGGCCGATCATCTTCTCACTGACGATGCGCGCACCGATCCGCGCTTTCATTTTACGGGTGCTTTCTCCAGACCTATTATCGAGCATGATCTTAAAGGCCGCCTGCATGTGCCGCTGAAGGCGCAGGGCGATATTATCGGCGCGCTCAGCTGTTCCAGTCTCACTCCCGCCTGCTACACCATGCGGGACGTGGAAAATGCCCAGTCGATTGCCGATCTGCTTACCCCGTATTTCTTCGCGATCCGTGCGGCGGAGCAGGCCAAGCGATCCGCCATTGTGGAAACGGAAGCGCGAGCGCGGGAGGAAGGCTTGCGCTTCGGCGCGCTTAAACTGACGGAAGCGCTGGAAATCGAGCGCCACCGCATCGGCATGGACCTGCACGACCAGACGCTCGCCGATCTGACACGACTGGCGCGCCATGTGGAACGGCTCACCCATGCGCCGGACCTCTCCGGCGAACAGCTTGAGCCGCTGTTTCGGGGGCTCCAGCATTGCATGCACGACCTTCGGCAAATCATTGAAGAAGCAAAGCCTTCGATCCTCCAGCTGTTCGGTTTCGTGCAGGCGACGGAAAATCATCTGGGCCGTTCGGTGCGCGACAGCGGATCGTCCGTCGAATGGACGCTGGATGACAGCAGCGGCGGCATGGCGGATCGCCTGGAAGAAACGGTCGCGACCTCGCTGTTCCGCATCGTGCAGGAAGCAATCAACAATGCAATCCGGCATGCTCATGCAAGCCGGTTGCGGGTTGCGTTCCGCAACAAGGGCGGTCGCCTCCATGTTGAAGTGGCGGACAACGGCATCGGTATGGATCGTCATACGCAGCGTCCCGACGTAGGGCATGGGATAGACAATATGCGCACACGCGCGCGGTTGATTTCTGCGAGTTTCGCTATCAGGAAAAACGGGGAAGGCGGCGGCACCAGTGTGACGATTCACCTGCCTGCGGAAATGTGCCGGGAGGGCGGAGGATAAAATGCATGTTCTGATCGTGGAAGATGATCCGTTGCACCGCGCCTATCTCGGCGAGGCCGTGCGGGCGGCGCTGCCGGAATGCAGCGATGTGCTGGAAGCTGAAAACGGGTGGGCGGGCGAGAAACTCGCGCGCCAGCACAGGGCCGCCCATATCGTCATGGATTTGCAGATGAATGGGCGCAACGGCATCGAAGCCGCCCGCACCATCTGGAAGGAAAACCCAGAAACGCGGATATTGTTCTGGTCGAACTATGCCGATGAAGCCTATGTGCGCGGCGTGTCGCGCATCGTGCCGGAAGGGGCGGCTTACGGCTATGTTTTGAAGTCCGCATCGGACGACAAGCTGCGACTGGCATTGCGCAGCATCTTCGTCGAGGCCCAATGCGTCATCGACCGCGAGGTGCGCGGCCTCCAACAAAAGAGCCTTGGTCATGCCAGCGGTTTCAGCGAAAGCGAATATGAGATTCTGATCGATATCGCGCTGGGGCTTACGGATCGCGTTATTGCGCGCCGCCGCAATCTGTCATTGAGAAGTGTCCAGAACAGATTGCAGCAACTCTATGAAAAACTTGGGGTTTATCAGGAGAGGAGCGAGCCGGATGAGGGGCGTTTCAATCTGCGGGCGCGCGCGGTAACGGTCGCGCTTTTGCGCAAACTGCTGAACTACAGCGCGCTTGAACGCGCCGAAGTCGAACTGAACGAATGGCTGGCAGCATCGACCCGAAAATCGAATCCGATTTTCGGAAAGCACGATGCGTAGTTTCAGGAGGCCACAGCCGCTTTCAGGCGTGGCTGCTCCAGGTCGAGACCGAGTTCCGAGGCGCGGTCGATAACCGGCGCGAAACGGCGACGCTTCTTCTCCTCGTGGTTGGAAGCAATGTCTGCGATACGGTGCTTGAGGAAGGGGTTGAGGAATCGTTCCCGCACAGAATCCACATAAGCCGCCGCCTGGTCTCCGAGACCATCCGCAGCGAAAACCGGCAGGACTTCCTCGCGCCAGACCGTTTCCAGTTCACGCCGGATCGTTTCGTCCTGCATGGCTTCCAGCACGATCTCTTCTTTCGGGCGATCGCCCTTCAACCATTGTTCTGCGATGAATGTATGGCCAAGGTTGAGCAGATAGAGCTTCAGATGCTCATAGCGGGCAAGATCGTCGGTGACGACGATATCTTTGTGTTCGCAAGGCAGCGTCAGGCCGTCGGCCTTCTCGATTGCCCACAGCGCATAGGGTTCGGCGACGGCGCCGATCGGCTCGATGGGTTCTGAGACGATACGATCAACAAGGCTGTTGGCGAAGACGCAGCGGGTTTCGAGCCATTGCACGAAACTGTCCGGCAGTTTCCAGTCATGAGCGAGATCGATCAGGATCGAGCGCAGCTTGTCGCCATTGCGCGAGATCAGTTCGCAGGGAAATACCGACAACGGCGCATCGGGATTGTGCTGCCAGCGATGATGCAGAAGCACCAGAAGCTTGGCCGGAAAGCTCTTCGGCAAAGCTTCTGGATTGGCAAGAAGCGAACTGTCATCGCTCTTGTCGAGCTCAAAACCCTTGTCGCCGGTATTGGAAAGAATCACATCGACACTGGCGCCAAGGTCGAGAATCGCAGGCCAGTCTTGATGGGCGGAATAGGCGGTGGTGACGCCTTGCGCCTGATATTCCTTCTCGAAGGGTTTCCCGTCAGCCAGTCCGCGGATCAGTACCGGATAGCTGCGGGCTTCGTTCAGGGCTGCGATCCGCTGGCTGCTCTGCGGGTTTGAAGTGGTCTGCACGACGGCGATTGTCCCGATGGCCTTGCCCTCGGCAAGCGCCTCCGAAACAAAGAAATCGGCATGAGCCAACAGAAAACGACTGGTGCCGAACTGCAGGATCGCTGGCTTTTCGTGCATGACCTTCTCCCATAAATCAATGGTTTTAACTAAGCGAAGCAGGGCAAATTGGTCAAGCCAGTGGGAAGATTTAAGGGCCGAATGATTTCAGCGCAGATGTGGAAATGTGCAATTTGCCGCAATTCTTTGGATTTTTGCGTATATTGCGCTTCGTTTCGCTTGCTAATATGGTAAGGCCAATTCGAGGAGAGGCGAATTGGGAGCATCATGAGCGACTTTACGGCGACCGCGGAACCGCGCAGGCTTTATCAGCAGATTGCAGACCGGGTGAGAAACCTCATTCAGGACGGCCAGTTTCCTGCTGGCAGCAGGCTTCCGGCTGAGCGCGAACTGGCACAGCAACTCGGTGTGTCGCGGCCTTCGCTGCGCGAAGCGCTGATTGCGCTCGAAATCGCCGGCAATGTCGAGATCCGCATGGGGTCCGGCATCTATGTCACGGCAGAGTCGGAAAAGCGTTCGCTTTCACAAGGAGCCTCCATCGGCGAGAGCCCGCTTGAAATCATGCAGGCGCGCGAAATGGTCGAGGGCAGCGTGGTTGTCATGGCTTGTGCGCGCATGACGCCCGAAAGCCTGGCCGAACTGCGCGCAACGATTGACGCCATGAAGGTGAATGTCGATGCCGGGCGCAAGGCCATTGAACTCGACAGGCAGTTTCATCTGCTCATTGCCGAGCAATCGGGGAACTCCGTGCTGGTGCGCATCGTGCGCGACCTTTTCGACGAGCGGCATAGTCCGCTGACGTCGCATATCAGAACGCGCTTCGAGGATAACGATACATGGGCTCTGGCTCTGGCCGAGCACGAGGCGATCTACGCGGCGCTTGAGGCGAAGGATCCGCTTCAGGCACAGGCAGCGATGCGAACGCATCTGGACCGATCCAAGCAGCGTTGGATGGATAATGAACCCAGCGAGTGATTAGCCGGGGCGATTTGGGAGTGAGGTCAGACACATGAATGATTCCGTTGCTACAGCGGTTGCGCCGGTAATTTTGCTGCATCCTGCGGATGATGTTGCGGTGGCGCGCGTTTCGGTTCGCGCTGGCGATCCGATCGGCCTTGAGGGGATCAAGGCCCGAGAACTGATCGGACGTGGGCACAAGGTTGCCGTTCGCGACATTCCGGAAGGCAAGGAAGTCCTGAAATACGGGCAAGTGATCGGCGTTGCGACGAAGGACATTGCGCAGGGCGAGCACGTGCATCTGCAGAACCTCGCCATGCTGCCCTCCGAACACGAGCATCAGTTCTCCATCGATATTGAGGAACGCGGCATGTTGCCGGAGGCGGAGCGCCGCCATTTCATGGGCTTCGACCGTGGCGCTGGCGGCGTCGGCACGCGCAATTTCATCGGCGTGATTTCGTCGGTCAATTGCTCGGCCACGGTGTCGCGCTACATCGCCGATTATTTCAATCGCATGGGCGGTCTCGACGGTTTCGACAATGTCGATGGCGTCGTCGCGCTGACGCATGGCAGCGGTTGCGCGCTCAACACAAAGTCGGAAGGCTATCGCCTTTTGACGCGCACCATTCAGGGCTATGCCAAGCATCCTAATTTCGGGGGCATATTGCTGATCGGGCTTGGCTGCGAAACCAACCAGATTGCGCCGATCCTCGAACATTATCGCATGGAAGAAGGCTCGCGCCTGCGCACCATGACGATCCAGCAGCATGGCGGCACGCGCAAGACCATTGATCATGCGATTGCCGAGATCAAGGAAATGCTGCCTTTGGTCAATTCTGCGGTACGCACCAGACAGCCTCTGTCGAAGTTGAAAGTGGCGCTGGAATGCGGCGGCTCGGACGGTTATTCCGGCATCTCGGCCAATCCGGCATTGGGCTATGCCTCGGACCTTATCGTGCGCAATGGCGGTACGACCGTCCTGTCGGAGACGCCGGAAATCTACGGTGCCGAACATCTTCTGACGCGCCGCGCAGTAACGCCAGCGGTGGCGGAAAAGCTGTTGCAGCGCATCGACTGGTGGCGTGACTACACCGCGCGCAACGGCGACGAACTTAACAACAACCCATCCCACGGCAACAAGCTCGGCGGTCTCACCACCATTCTGGAAAAGTCGCTCGGCGCGGTTGCCAAGGGTGGCTCCATGCCGCTCAAGGCCGTCTATGAGTTCGCTGAAACCGTGACTGAACCCGGCTTCGTGTTCATGGACACGCCGGGTTATGATCCCGTTGCCGTGACCGGTCAGGTGGCCGGTGGCTGCAATGTGATCTGCTTCACCACGGGTCGCGGCTCGGTATCCGGCTTCAAGCCTTCGCCCTGCATCAAGATCGCCACGAATTCCGAAATGTACGAGCACATGAAGGAAGACATGGACATCAATTGCGGCGGTATCGTCACCGGCGATGAGACCATCGAGCAGTCCGGTACGCGCATCTTCGAACATATCATCGCGGTCGCATCAGGCGAGAAGACGTTGAGCGAAGTCTATGACTATGGCGACAACGAATTCGTGCCGTGGCAGGTCGGCGCCGTAACCTGATCCCCTTGTTTCATAGCCCTTTATTCAATGACGACTGACAGGAATAATTCGATGGTCAAAGCTCTGCGCATCGAGAGCGAAAACGTTACCCGTTTTGCAGAAATCGACGAAGCGCCGTTGCTGGCGGGTCATGTCCGAGTGCGGGTTCGGCATGTGGGGCTCTGCGGCAGCGACCTGAACACTTTCAAGGGGCTTAATCCGCTGGTGCAACTGCCGCGTATTCCAGGGCACGAGATCGGCGGCGAGATCATTGAAGCAGGCGAGGGCGTCAGCGCCGCCTACGCCACCGGCAAGCGGGTGATCGTGCTGCCCTACACGAATTGCGGTGAATGTTCGTCCTGCCGCAAGGGCCGGCTCAATGCGTGCCGTTATAACAAGACGCTTGGCGTGCAGCAGAATGGCGGCCTGGCCGACCAGATCGTGCTGCCTGCCGAAAAGCTGATCCTCAACGATACGCTGGAACCGCGTCATCTGGCACTGGTCGAGCCGCTTTCGGTCGGCTTTCATGCCGTCGAGCGCGGACGGGTCCAGGCAGGCGACACGGTCGCTGTTCTCGGCTGCGGCATGATCGGCATGGGCGTGCTGCTCGGCGCAGTCGCCCGTGGCGCCAAGGTCATCGCCATCGATCCAAGTGCTGAAAAGCGCGAACTGGCGCTGCAATTCGGCGCGACACATGCGCTTCCGGGCGGCGAGGACGTTGTCGCGAAGGTTCAGGAACTGACCGGCGACGACGGCGTGGACGTTGCTTTTGAAGCGGTCGGCCTGCCGATCACTTTCACGCAGGCCGTCGATCTGGCGGGCTTCGCGGGCAGGGTGGTTTATGTCGGCTATTCCAAGGCGCCCGTCACCTACCAGACGCAGTTCTTCAACCTGAAGGAACTCGACATCATGGGATCGCGCAATGCGACGCTTGCGGATTTCGAGGCTGTCATCGCCCATCTGGAAAAGCTTGGAGCGGATGCCGACAAGCTGATCTCCAAAATATTTCCGTTCGATGAAGCTGAAGCGGCGCTTCCCTACTGGGACGGCGACCGCAATGTCTTGAAGATCATCATCGAGCGCGACTGAAATCGAAGCAAATGTCCGGGCCGGATAAACGGTGCCGGACGCTAGTGGAGGAAACCGGCCAAAAGGCCATTGTTTAATGACCCCATACGGGAGGATACTGATGAAGAAACTCGTTACCGGCATGATCGCCGCCAGCATGCTGCTGGCTGGAAGCATGGCTGCATACGCGCCAATGTGTCGATCAAGGTTGCCTATGAAAACAACCCCGGCGAGCCTTTCGATGAGGTAATGCATTACTGGAAAGACGATCTTGCCAAGCGCAGCAACGGCGAGATCACGCTCGAACTTTATCCAAGCTCGCAGCTTGGCTCCAAGAAGGACGTGACCGAGCAGGCCATGATGGGCCTCAATGTCGTGACCATTTCCGACGTGGGCTTTCTTGCCGAGTATGATCCTGATCTCGGCGTGCTCTATGGTCCGTTCCTGACCGACGATCCGGCACAGCTTTTCAAGGTCTATGACGGCTCATGGTTCAAGGAAAAGAGCGAAGAGCTGAAGAAGAAGGGCATTCATATCGTAATGCCGAACTATCTCTATGGCATTCGCCAGATCATTTCCAAGAAGCCGATCCGCACCCCTGAAGACCTGAAGGGCATGAAGATCCGCGTGCCGAACAATGTCATGCAGATCAAGACCTTCGAGGCAATGGGCGCGACGCCGACCCCGATGCCGCTCGGCGAAACCTTCCCGGCGCTCGCGCAGGGCGTGATCGATGGTGTGGAGAACCCGATTTCGGTTCTGTACGGCCAGAAGTTCCAGGAAGAAGCCAAATATCTGAGCAAGGTCGGCTATCTGACCAACGTGGCGCTCATCGTGGGCGGCGAAGCCTTCTTCTCCACGCTGCCGGAAGATCAGCTCAAGATGATCCATGAATCCGCTTACGATGCGGGCCTCTACAGCCAGAAGCTGACGATCGAAAAAGACAATGAAATGATCGAAAAGATGAAGGAAGCCGGAGTCGAAGTCATCGATGTCGACCGCGCTCCCTTCAAGGCACTTGCTGAGAAGGTCTACACCCAGTTCCCGGAATGGTCGCCTGGTCTTTATGACAAGATCAAAGCCGAACTGAACTGATCCATCCTTTTCGGACATCGCCATGTCGCGGCCTTGCCGCGGCATGGTCTGCTCATGGAATTCAATCCGATGAAACTGTTTGAAAAACTGATCGAATGGCTGGCTGCCGTGCCGCTGTTCATCCTGCTTGCGATGTTCAACATCGCCGTTGTCATGCGTTACTGGATGCACCAGCCATTGCAATGGACCGAGGAAATGGCTGGCCTGCTGATGATCTGGATCGTGATGCTCGGCAGCATTGCCGCGGAACGCAGCAACCAGCATCTTGCCATTCCGATGCTTGTGGACCTGTTTTCGGAAAAGCTGCGCGAGATCATCAACGCTGTCGTTGCCATCCTGTCGGGGCTGTTTCTGCTCTACGTGTCCTATGCCGGCTACAAGCTGTCGGTGGCGGCACAGCTTAAAGTGACCGACGTGCTGCGCGTTTCCTATTACTGGATCGATATCGCCGTGCCGGTCGGCTTCGTTATTATCGCCCTTTATATGTTTGCAGGCGCATTCAAATCCTTGCGCGCCGCTTTTGCGGGAGGCAAGGCATGAATCTTACGACCATCGTTCTCATCATGCTGGCGCTGATCGCGCTCAATATGCGCCTCTACGTGGCCATCCTGATTGCGGTCTTCACCTATTTCACGTTCTTCAACCAGATGCCGATAGCGATTGCAGTTCAGCGCTTCATCAGCCCGGCTCAAAACACATCGCTGCTCGCCATTCCGTTCTTCATCATGCTTGGCACGGTGATGGCGCATACCGGCATTGCAGAACGTCTGATCAAGGTCGCGGAAATCCTGGTCGGTCGCATGCGCGGTGGCATGGCGCTCACCAACATCATGGTTTCAACCCTGATGGGCGGCGTCAGCGCGTCCAATCTGGCCGACAGCGCCATGCTTACCCGCATGATGGTGCCGGAAATGGTCAAGCGCGGCTATGACAAGGCATTTTCCTGCGCGGTGACGGCTGCCGGTTCACTGATTACGCCGATCATTCCTCCGGGCATCGCGCTCATCATCTATGGTCTGATTGCGGATGTCTCCATCGGCAAGATGTTCATGGCCGGTGTCGTGCCGGGCATCCTGGGTGCCATCATCCTTATGATCGCGGCCTATATCACGTCGGTAAAGCGCGGCTACAAGCCGAGCCGTGAAAAGCGGATGAGCGGCGCCGAAGTCGTCTCGACGCTTGCCTCGGCATGGCCTGCTGTCCTGTTGCTGTTTGCGATCATCGGCGGCATCCGCATGAACATCTTCACGCCAACGGAAGCCGGTGCGGTTGCCGTGACGCTGGTTCTGATCATCGGTTTTGTGATCTATCGCGAAATGCGCATCTCGCATGTGGTGGATTCGCTGATCGAAACGGCGAAATCGACTGCCTCCGTCATGCTCGTCATCATGGCGTCGTCAGCGCTCGCATGGGTGTTTTCGCTCGAACAGGCCGGCCAGTCGCTGATGCAGCTGATCTCGTCCTTCACCAGCAACCCTTATGCGTTCCTGCTGGCAGTCAACGTGATCCTGCTGATCCTCGGAGCGCTGATCGAGGGTACCGCCCTGATGATCGTTCTGGTTCCGCTCCTGATGCCAACGGTAAAGGCTCTGGGCATCGATCCGGTACATTTCGGCATCGTCGTCATCGTGAATCTTTCGATTGGCACGCTGACGCCGCCGGTTGGTACGGTCATGCTGATGGTCTGCAACATCGCCAAGGTAAGGGTCGGAGACTTCACCCGGCAGGCATTCAGCATGTATATGGCGCTGTTCATCCTGCTGGCGCTCGTCACTTACGTGCCGATTATCTCAACCTATCTGGCTCATTAGAGCGCGTTTCGATCTGATTTGGATCAGATCGACGCTCTGATCAAAAAAGCGCGGGTAACGTCCGCGCTTTTTCGTTTGTTCACCACGGATTTTCAACACGCGGCCAGATGGCACGGGTGAGCTTGCGATAATTGGTCGTGCGCGGATTGCTCGGATAGGAGCTGGGTGCCGCGACATAGATGATCTCGGCTGCGATCGGCACAAAGCCCGCGTGGAAATGATTGGTGGATTTCACCACCAATATGTCCTTCTTCATCGGGTCGATGCCGATATTGGAAAAGATATCCGGCTCGAATGTCTGCGTCCGGTTGGTGTTGAGAATGATGTCGATCTCGGTGCCTTCAATCCGCACCACTGCCGAAGGTCCGAGCGTCACACGGCTTGGTCCAAAACTCTGCCAGCCTTCGGCGAGGGTTTTCAGGACAGTCACGCGGGCATCGATGGGTTCACCGCCAAGCGGACCGGATTTGCCGCCGAAACGCAGATCGATTACCGCACCTTCGCCCGCCGCATGGCAGAACGTCACGGCAATGGGATCCCAGATCGTGGCAACGCCGACATTATCGATACGGCGTTCGATCAGGCGGCGAAGAACATAGGTTCCGTCGCCGGCGACACCGCCGCCGGGATTGTCCCATACATCGGCGATCACCGCAGGTTTGGCAGGATTGGCTGCATGGGCGGCCAGCGCCCGGTCGATGCCCTGATCGGTGTCGAACATGGTCATCAGGGTCTGCTCGCGCAGGGCGATGAGTTCACGTCCGAGTTTTTCCGCAAGTGCTGCACCCTTGGCCGGGTCATGGTCGGTGACGACGAGGACGCGGGTTCCCATTTCCGGCACATCGGCAGCCATGAAGCCATGAATGACGGAAATGGACAGGACGCCATCCTTGCCCTGCATGGCCTTTATGCGGTCGACGAAGGAGCGCATCGGCTCCTTGCTTGTCGGATAGACGCCGATCATTTGGCAGTCGAATGTGGAGATCACCGGTTTGATCCGGCCTTTCAGCGCATCCAGCGCGAGATCGACCACATGCTCGCCACGTTCGTAGAAATCCGTGTGAGGAAATTCGAGGAAGGATGCGAAAATATTGAGGTTTTCGACCCGCTTCGGCGTCAGGTGGCTGTGCGGATCGAACTCGCTGGCGACCAGAACATCGGGCCCGACAATGGCGCGCACGCGTTCCAGAAGATCGCCCTCGCAATCGTCATAGCCTTGCGCGACCATGGCGCCATGCAGGCCGAGAACGACTGCATCGACAGGCAGAGCGGCCTTCAACTGATCCAGAATTTCATCACGCAGTTCCTCGAAAGCTTGCCGTTGGAGCAGGCCGCCCGGTTCTGCCCATGTGGCGGTGCCTTCGATGACCGTTAATCCTTCCGCCGCTGCGCGCTTGCGCAATGCCACGATGGGCGAAGAGCATAACGTCGGCGTAACTGGATGCTTGCCGGGTGCTGCGTAGAATGCCATCTCGAACGAGGCCCTGTCGGTGGGAACCGGCGAGAATGTATTGGTTTCTGTCGCAAGCGATGCGGTGAAAATGCGCATGAAAATGTCTCTGGGCGAGGGGCGGTTTATTTCTGCGGTGCGTAGGCAATGGCCTCGACTTCGATCTTGATGTCGATCATCAGACTGGACTCGACCGTGGTTCGTGCAGGAGGCTCTTTTGGAAAATAGGTGGCATAGACGGCGTTCATACGCCCGAAATCCCGCGCATCTTCCAGCCAGACAGTGGTTTTAACGACGTCTTCCATTGTCGCTCCCGCAAGCGCAAGCGCGGCCTTGACGTTTTCGAGCACCTGTTTCGTCTGTGCTTCTATGCCGCCTTCGACGATCTGGCCGTTCGATCCCACTGGCACCTGACCCGAGATATAGACTGTGTCGCCCGCGCGGACGGCGGGGGAAAGAGGCACATGTGATGCGCCGAAGACCTGTTTTCTGGACATGATTTTCTCCGGTTATTTGACGGCTCCAAGCGCCAGTCCCTTGATGAGATAGCGCTGGAGCCAGATGAAGAGGATTGCGACCGGCAGCGTGGCAAGGAAGGTTGCCGCCATGACGTAATGCCATTCGACGGTGTAGCGTCCCGCCACCAGCGAGAAGACCTGAATGGGCAAGGTGTAGCTTTCCTGCCTGCGCAGCATGGTCAGGGCCACCACGAATTCGTTCCATGCGTTGATGAAAGTGAAGATAGCCGTCACTGCAATGGCAGGCAGGCAGAGCGGCAGAAACACTTTTATCAGCGTCTTGCCGCGTCCGGCGCCTTCCATCCAGGAGGCTTCTTCCAGATCACGCGGTATGGTGTCGAAATAGCTCTGCAGCATCCACACGGTGAAGGCGATATTGAAGGCCATATAGACCGCGCCGACCGCCGAAACGCTTTCGATCAGCCCATAAGCGGCGAGCAGCCGAAAAAGGCCAAGCACCAGAACGATGGGCGAGATCATCTGCGAGACCAGCAGGAATTGACGGAACACGCCGCGACCTGCAAAGCGAAAGCGCGACATCGCATAGGCTGCAGGAATGGAAATGATGATCGCGCCTACGGAAGCAATGACCGATACGTAAAGCGAGTTCAGAAGCGCTTGCCCGAATTTGGTCTGGACCCACATTTCCGAAAAGTTCTGCCAGCGAAAGCTGCTTGGCCACCACGTCGGGGACAGGACTTCCTGCGGCGGTTTGACGGCGGTGAGAAACATTACCGCAAAGGGAAACAGCGTCAGCACGATAAGCGGCGACAGAACGGCCCAGGCAACGATCGTGCGTTTCAATTTTGAGCCGGTCATGCACGTTCTCCCCGCATTGCAAGGCGGATATAGATCGCCGTGAAGACGAGCAGTATCGCCAGCATGATGAGCGATACGGCGGAGGCCTCTCCCAGTTTTCCGAGCCGGAAGGCGAGCTTGTAGAGATGCGTCACCAGAATATCGGTGGAGTTTGCCGGTCCGCCCTGTGTCATGACCCAGATGATCGGAAAGGAATTGAAAACGTAGATCGTATTCAGCACGATGGCGATGTTCACGAAGGGCTTGAGCAGCGGAAAGGTGATTTCGCGAAACTGCTGCCACAGGCTGGCGCCTTCGAGGGACGAGGCTTCGTAAAGGTCGTCCGGGATGGAGGATAGCCCGCCGAGAAAGATCGTGGTGGTGAACGGCACGGTGACCAGAATGCCGACCAGTATCTGCATGGGAAAGGCTGTCGCGGCGCTCGCCAGCCATTGAATGTTGCTGTCGATGAGACCGAGATTGCGCAATGCGGAATTGAGCATTCCGCTTTCGCCATTCAGCGCCCAACGCCAGACAATGGCCGTCATGGTGAGAGAAACGGCCCAGGGCAGCATGACGATGACACGGGCGACCGACCGCCCATAGAAATCCATGTTCAGGATGACGGCGACCGGAATGGAAACGATGAGCGCTCCGCCAACCACGGCGACGGTCCAGACGGCAGTGCGCCAGACCGCATTGAGAAAGTCGGGCGTTGCGAAAAGCGCCGTGAAATTTGCGCCGTTGTTGAAATCGCGCAATTGCCCGAAGCGGTTGACGTCGTGGCTGGCAATTTCAACGAGATGCACCACGGGCCAGAAGATCACCACCGCAGCCAAAAGCAGGCTCGGCAGGATCAGGAGATAGGGCAGGGTGCGGCTTTGCATCGGCAATCAAGATCCCGGGGAAGAAAAAGCGCCCGGCAGAGCATGGGCTCTGCCGGGCAGGCGGGGAGTGTTACTTCTTCAGGATCGCATCCGCCTTGGCGGCGGCGTCCTTCAGCACGGCATCGGGTTCGCCCTTGCCGAGATAGATGCTCTGCATGGCGTTGGAGGTGATGTCGGCAATTTCTTCCCAGCCCGGAATGACCGGCGCAAAGCGGGCATCCGGAAGAAGTGCGGTAAAGGCGGCGAGATCGGCATTATTCACATAGTAATCCATCTTCGCCTCTTCCTTGTTGACCGGAAGGAAGCCTTCGCCCTGTGTGAACTTGGCGCGCCACTCTGTCTGGAACAGGAAGTCGAGCACTTTCCAGGCTTCCTCCTTGTTCTTGGAGTTCTGGAACATGATGACGGAATCGGTCACGCCATAGGTACCGCGCGCGCCAGTCGGTCCGGCTGGAATGGCTGCGACGCCGTATTTGAGATTGGGCGCTTCTTCCTTGATCTGGTTGGAAAGGAAAGGCGCGGTTATCATCATACCGACCTTGCCCTGCTTGAAGAGGTTCTGCACGTCTTCTCGCGCATAGGACGTGACACCGGGCTGGGTCAGGCCGTCATCGATCAGGGACTTGTAAAGCTTGGCAGCCTCCAGCGCCCCCGGCGTGCTCAGGCCCGACGTACCGTCCTTGTTGAGGATTTCGGTGCCGTAGGACCACATGGCATAATAGTAATAGACGTCGGTCTCGATTTCCTTGCCCTGCAGGCCGAAACCGTAATTCTCTCCGCCGAGCGCCTTGATCTTGGTAGCGGCGGCTTTCAGTTCGTCCCAGGTTGCAGGCGGGTTTTCGACTCCTGCCTTGGCAAGCAGATCCTTGTTGTAATACATGGCGCGAGCCGAGGCCGCGATGGGCAGGCCGTAGGTCTTGCCCTCAAGGACGGACGGCGACAGGAAAGTCTCGATGAACCGGCCCTTGAACTCGTCGTTCATGTAACCGTCGAGCGGTTCGGCGATGCCCTGCTGCACGAAATCGATCAGCCAGCGTGTGCCGATGATCGAAAGGTCCGCGTTGGTGCCTGCTGAAATGTCGGTGGTCAGTTTCTGCAGAAGCACATCCCACGGAACAACTTCGAAATTAAGCGTGATGCCGGGATTGGCAGCTTCGAACGCTTTCTTCACTTCCTCGAAATACGGGCCTGTCTTGGAGCTGTACTCCGCGACCGTCATGCGCACTTCACCAGCATTTGCGACTGACGACAACGCCAGAATGCTCAATCCGGCCAGAAGGCCGGCCTTCCATTTGTTGATAGACATCTTCCCGTTCCCTTGTTTTGCCCCGCATTGGCGCGATGACCATCTATTTTTGTTATTTTCCTACATTATCGGCATTGATAGCAGTTTCAAGTGAAAAGTTTTGTTGCAAACTTACATTTTGACTTTTACGCTGGCGGGAATAAACAGTTGCAGAAAGCTGCCGCATAAAAGGGGAATAGCGTGGAGCAAGCAGGCGAATTTGCCGGGAAATCGGTGCTGATTACCGGGGCAGGTGGCGGTGTGGGAACCGCGCTGGTCCATATGCTTTCCGAGCGCGGCGCCCGGGTTATCGGATGCGATACCTCGCTGGAGGCAATGACTGGCGAGGGTTTTCATGCGCGTCACGCCTTCGATCTGCTCGACCGTGACGGGCTGGAGCCCGCAGCAAAGCGGATCATAGCGGAATCCGGCCTGCCTGATATTGTGATCAACAATGCGGGCTGGACCCGTGCCGAGACTTTCGATGGGCTGGATCAGGGCAATATCGACGCCGAGATCGATCTTAATTTGACTGCCGTTGCCGGATTTTCCAATGTCATGGCGCAGGCCATGGCTGCGCGCGGGCACGGTGTTTTTGTGTTCATTTCGTCGGTCAACGGACTTCTGCATTTCGGAAACCCGGCCTATGCGGCCGCCAAGGCCGGGATCAACGCCTTCGCGCGCGCTATCGCGGTGGAGTTCGGAAGAAAGGGCGTGCGCGCCAATGTCGTCTGTCCGGGGTCGATACGGACACCGGCATGGGATCATCGTATCGCGCAGGACGCGGGCGTTCTGGACCGCTTGCAGCGTTTTTATCCTCTGGGGCGTATCGTTGACACCCGCGAGGTCGCGGAAACGGTAGCCTTTCTGGCTTCCGACCGGGCATCGGGGATTACCGGCGCCATCCTCCCGGTTGACGCGGGGCTGACTGCGGGCTGCCGTCCTTTCATAGAAGATATTCTCGGAGGACATTAACCGATGAAAGAGGTTTCGCTGCGCGGCATTACCAAGACCTTCGGGCAATTGACCGTTCTCGATCGTGTCGATCTCGATATTCAAAGCGGGGAATTTCTCGTGCTCGTCGGTCCGTCGGGCTGCGGGAAATCCACGCTTTTGCGGATGGTGGCCGGGCTTGAACCGATTTCCGGTGGCGATCTCCTGATCGGTGGAGACCGGGCCAACGAGTTGCCGCCGCAAAAGCGCAATATCGCGATGGTGTTTCAGTCCTACGCGCTGTTTCCGCATATGACGGCGCGTGAGAATATCGGCTTTGGCCCGCGTATTCGTGGTGAGAAGTCGGAGGAAACCGCGGCGAAAGTGGACAAGGCAGCGTCCATTCTCAACCTCCATTCCTATCTTGATCGCTATCCACGCCAGCTTTCCGGCGGGCAACGCCAACGCGTCGCCATGGGGCGGGCCATCGTTCGCGAACCGTCGGTGTTCCTGTTCGATGAACCGCTTTCCAATCTCGATGCGCAATTGCGCGTACAGATGCGCACCGAGATCAAGGCGCTGCATCAGCGCCTGAAATCGACGGTGATCTACGTCACCCATGATCAGATCGAGGCCATGACCATGGCCGACCGGATCGTGGTTATGAATCAGGGCAAAATCCAGCAGATCGGTGCACCGCTGGAGCTTTATGACCGCCCGGCCAACAAGTTCGTGGCGAGCTTTATCGGTTCGCCGTCCATGAGTTTCATTCCCGGAACCGTATCGGGAGGCATATTTCGCACCGAAGAGGGCGAAGAAATCGCCGTCTCGGCGGGATCGCTCGAAAACCGGCAGGCCGAGGCTGGCATTCGCCCGGAAAATTTCACAGTCGCGCCGGGTGGCACGGGGCTGACACTCACTGTGGAAGTCATCGAGCCGACAGGTCCGGAAACGCATATCTATGGCCGGATAGCGGGGCAGCCCATAAGGGCTGTGTTTCGCGAGTGCTTGCATCTTGCGCCCGGTGAACAAGTGCCTGTAACTGCGAAGAGCGAACACATACATCTTTTCGACAAGGATAGCGGTCTCCCGCTTTGAACTCCCCATGAGCAAGGTTGCCGACATCATCACGCGGCTGCATGTCGTGGCGCAGGACGGATCGAAATCCGACCGGCGGCTGGCTGCGCTCGTGCTGGCAGATCCGGATTACGCTTCCAAGGCGGCAATTTCGGAAATCGCCGCCAGAGCTGGCGTCAGCGAACCCACCGTCACGCGCTTTTGCCGCGCGCTCGGCTGCGACGGTGTTCGTGATTTCAAATTCTATCTGGCACAGGCGCTGGCCATTGGCGGCCAGTATCTGACGGCTGAAATTCCCGCACGCGATGTGCGTGAAAGCCGCATTGCGACCGCTGTGACCGATGCGGCGGTCGCTGCCATCCAACGCGCAAGCGACGGGCTGGACATGGGCGTGCTGATGAAAGTGGCCGAACGGCTCGCCGCCGGTGGTCCTGTTCTCTGCCTAGGGTCCGGCGGCATCTCTTCCATGCTGGCAACAGAAATGCAGAACCGTTTGTTTCGGCTCGGTATTCCTGTCAGCGCGCAGGTGGATGGGCAGTTGCAGCGCATGTATGCTGCCGTCACCACGCATGAGGCGACGGTAATCGCTTTTTCCGTTTCCGGCTTTGCGCGTTCGGTCGTGGAGGCCGTGCTGGTCGCGCGGCAATATGGAGCCCAGACAGTAGCGATCACGCCTGCGGGTTCCGACCTGGCCAGGGCGGCGGACGTGCTCATTCCCTATCAGGCCAATGAAGACGGCAATATCTACAAGCCGACCTCGTCGCGCTTCGCGCTGCTCGCAATTCTTGACATGATCGCCACGGCCACGGCGGAAGCGCGCGGGCCGAAGGTGCTGGAAAGCCTGCGTCGCATCAAGCACAGCCTCAATACGCTGACCATAGATGATCCGCGCCTGCCGCTGGGAGATTGATTCATGACCGGACCGAAAACCATTCACGACGTGGATACGCCTGCGATCCTCATCGACATTGACCGCGTGAAAGCGAATATTGCCCGGGCGCAGGCTCATGCCGATGCGATAGGGGTAAAACTGCGTCCGCATATCAAGACGCACAAACTGCCGTTCTTCGCCAAAATGCAGGTGGAAGCAGGCGCAGCGGGCATCACCTGCCAGAAACTCGGCGAGGCGGAGGTCATGGCCGACGCCGGACTGACGGATATTTTCCTGCCTTACAATATTCTTGGGCGGGAAAAGCTCGACCGCCTCCATGCACTGCATCAACGCATTACACTGTCGGTAACGGTCGATAACTCAACTTCCCTCGCAGGTCTGGCGGCGCGTTTCACCGATGAAAAGCATCCGCTGAAAGTGCTTGTCGAATGCGACACAGGCATGGGCCGCTGTGGCGTGCAGACGCCAGCCGAAGCATTGGAACTGGCTCGCATCATCGATCAAAGTAACGGACTGCGTTTCGGCGGTCTTATGACTTATCCCGCAGCGGGCAAGCCGAACGAGGCTGAACAATGGCTTTATTCGGCCCGCGAACTGCTGGATGCAAACGGTCTTTCCTGCGAGACGATTTCGAGCGGCGGCACGCCCGATATGTGGCGCAAGCCCAGTGACACTGTTGTCACCGAATATCGTCCCGGCACCTATATCTATTTCGACCGGTATCAGGTCGAGAAGGGGGCTGCGACAGTGGATGACTGCGCATTTACGGTGCTTTCAACCATCGTCAGCCATCCGACATCAGAACGCGCCATCATCGATGCCGGGTCCAAGGCGCTTTCCAGCGACACGTTGGGACTAAGCGACTTTGGTGAAGTGATGGGACGTCCCGACGCTCGTGTGATCGGTTTGAGTGAGGAGCACGGCAAGCTGACCGGCGATGTCGCTGACCTGAAGGTCGGCGAGCGCGTGCGGATCATTCCTGATCATGTCTGCGTCGTTTCCAATCTCTTTGACGAGGTTCATCTGATTTTGGGCGAGGATGTCGTCGATATCCTGCCGGTCGCCGCACGTGGAAAGTTGAGATAATCAGGAGGGTAGCATGAGGTCTGCGGTCAACCCGTTTGCCGGTGACAGGGATCGCGAGCAGATTTGGGAAATGCTCGTGCGGCGCGATATCGAGGCTTTCGTATCGCAGGACTGGTCGCTGGTGGCCGATGATTTCGACGAGGTGCGCTTCCTCGGCATCCACGCGCATAATGATCGCAATCCCGACAAATGGGATGCAGGATTTCCGACGCTTGCAAGCTATCGTGATGAATGGCTGCGCCAGGCGGCGGAAAGTGCGGCGGTCGAATATGCCGAATCTCTGGCAGAAGGAATCTTCCGCGCGACCGATCTGAGCGTCATCGATATTACGGGCGACGTCGCTTTGGCGCGGAAAAAATTCGATGGGACGATCGCAAGGAAGGACGGCTCCGTCGACCGCCTCAACTGGCAGACCCTCTATTTCTGCCGCCGCGACAAAGCCCGCTGGAAGATCACAGGCTTTGTCGGATATATGGCGTATCGCTGAAATATCCGCCCAAGCGGAATGTCTATCGCGGCGCGGATTGCCCGATCTGCGCCGTTTTTATGTATAGACTAGATAGTTCCAGTTCGAAGTATAATCACACTATTTTTCTGCAATTATAGTCGTTTTTGTCCCGAATTATACTAATTCGGATGATGTCGCAGCTGATAGCATATTTGTCGCAGGCCGTTCCGGCAATTGACTGGAAGCGGACTACTATTGTCTTCAGGCTGGTCGATTGCCCCCTGTTTTGGACGGCATTGGCAATCCTCGAAATTCGTCGTGCGACCCTTCAAAACAATCATTCAAGGGGACGGTCGCTGGACGGTTCATTTAGACGAAATCGCGGCAGTGGGTGGACATGTCGGGAAATGACCTATATAGAATCAAGAAATCTATCGATAATCATTCCATGCGGACCGTTCGCGGATCGCAGATACCGTGCGAGGAATCTGCGTTGGAATGAAGTTCTATCATTGTTAAAAAGGAGATTAAGTCCGCCAGCACAGCGGGGTTAGACTTAATGCATGGTATTTTATACAAGGAAGAAAGTATGAAGTCGCCGGCTGAGACTAAAATAAGCTTGAAAGGCATTTTTAAAGTCTTCGGCGATGATCCGGAGCGTGCAATGCAGGAATTGCGCGCAGGTAAATCAAAAACCCAGATTCACAGCGAATTCGGCGCAACAATCGGCGTCGATAACGCGACCTTCGATATTTATGAAGGCGAAGTATTCGTTATTATGGGCCTTTCGGGCTCGGGCAAATCCACGCTTCTGCGTCTGCTCAATCGCCTGATCGAACCGACTGCCGGTTCCATCGAAGTCGATGGCCGCGATGTCGTCAAAATGACAAAGCGCGAGCTGATTGATCTTCGCCGCCGCGACATGAGCATGGTGTTTCAATCCTTCGCGCTTCTGCCCAATCGCACGGTCCTGAACAATGCCTCCTTCGGTCTTGAAGTAGCCGGGATGGGTGAGGCGGAGCGTCACCAGAAAGCACTGAAGGCACTCGCAGCCGTCGGGCTGGAGCCCTATGCTCACAGCATGCCGGACCAGCTTTCCGGCGGCATGAAACAGCGCGTCGGACTGGCGCGGGCCCTTGCCAGCGAGCCGACCATTCTTCTGATGGACGAGGCGTTTTCCGCACTTGACCCGCTGATCCGCACCGAAATGCAGGACGAATTGAAGCGCCTTCAGGCGGAGCACAGCCGGACGATCATTTTCGTCAGCCACGATCTGGATGAAGCCATGCGCATCGGCGACCGTATCTGCATCATGCAGCACGGCAAGGTGGTGCAGGTTGGAACGCCCAATGAAATCGTGTCTGCACCGGCTAACGATTACGTCCGTTCGTTCTTCCGCAATGTCGATGTATCCCGCGTTTTCAAGGCCGCTGATGTGGCGCGCGAGGACGAACTGATCGTCTTCGAACCTGAGCAGCTGGCGACAGCGCTTGAAAGGTTCGATGCCAGCGGGAAAACATTCGGCGTGCTGATCGACGCCGACCGCACCTATCGCGGTATGGTCAGCCGTGACGCGCTGGCGAAGGGTGTTGCAGCGCAAGGTGGGGAGAGGCTGGAAGGCGTATCTGCCATCGAAGCCGAAGCGCCGCTTTCCGGGTTGTTGACGCAGGTGGCCGAAAGTCCATGGCCGGTCCCCGTCACGGACCGCCAAAACCGCTATGTCGGTGCCATCAGTAAATCGGCATTGCTCGAAACGCTTGGCCGCGCGGGTTGATACCTGCACGCCAACGGACTTTTGCCTGACAGGGGCAGAATGGGTCCAATCCAGAAGAAATACGGAAATGGACGGTAAAATATGGATTTGAATTTCAGTGTCGGCGAATGGGCGGATGTTGTGGTCAACTACATACTTGACCACTTTACGCCCGCGCTCGATATGATCGCAGCCACTATCGGTTTTGTAACCGATAGTATCCAGAATGCTTTGCTTGCTGTGCCGCCTGTCGGCGGGGTTGCAGTTCTAGCACTGCTATCGCTGTGGCGCGTGGGGTGGAAATTTGCGATTTTCACCGCACTTGCGCTGGGGCTCATCATCCACATGGATTTGTGGACGGGCACGATGGAAACTCTCTCGCTCGTATTGGCTTCTACTGCTATCGCAGTGTTCATAGGTATTCCGCTCGGCATCGCTATGGCGCGCAGCAATACGATAGCATTGTTGGTGCGTCCGGTTCTCGACCTCATGCAGACCATGCCTGCTTTCGTCTATCTCATTCCCGCTGCAATGTTTTTCGGCCTTGGTGCCGTGCCCGGAACGATTGCGACGGTGATTTTTGCCATGCCGCCGGTCGTGCGTCTGACCAATCTCGGTATTCGGCAGGTGCATTCGGAGTTTGTCGAAGCGGGGCTGGCCTTCGGCTGCACGTCGCGGCAACTCCTGTTCAAGGTGCAGCTTCCGAACGCCATGCCCTCGATCATGGCCGGCATCAACCAGACGATCATGCTGTCGCTTTCAATGGTGGTTATCGCATCGATGATTGGTGCAGGCGGACTTGGTAGTACGGTACTGACCAGCATAGGCCGCCTCAATGTGGGCCTCGGCTTCGAAGGCGGCCTGGCAGTGGTCATCCTGGCAGTCATTCTCGACCGCATTACCCAGAGCTTCGGCAAGGGTGGCACCGGGTTTTTCAAACGGCTTGCATCTTTAAGGAAGGCGGCGGACACCCAGTCCGCCTCATCCTTTCGCAAGCAGGAAGCATGACGCAAGCAATAATAACCAAGAATAACAACGGGAACTGATACCAATCGAAAAGGAGAAGCTATGTTAGGCAAACTAACCAAATTCGGTCTGGCGGCAGTTGTGGCGGGAACGATGACCATGGGCGCAGCGTTTGCGCAGGACAGCAAGCCGGTTAAAATCGGCTGGGCGCCATGGTCGGACGCTGAGTTCGTCACAAAACTTGCCAAGAAGCTGATCGAAGACAATCTCGGCCAGAAGGTCGAACTGGTTCAGACGGACGTGGCCCCACTCTATCAGGGCGTGAGCCGTGGCGATATCGATGCCATGATGATGGCCTGGCTGCCGGAAACCCACGCCGACTACTACAAGCGCATTGAAGGCAAGGTCGAAAATCTCGGACCGCTCTATGAAGGTGCCAAGCTTGGCTGGATCGTTCCGGCTTACATTCCCGAAAGCGAGATCAGTTCCATCGAGGACCTGAAGAAGCCGGAAGTTCGCGAAAAGCTGAAGGGCGAAATTCAGGGCATCGATCCGGGTGCCGGCCTTACGCGCCTGTCGCAGGAGGCGATCAAGAAATACGGGCTGGACTACAAGCTCAATATTTCCAGTGAAGCGGCCATGCTGACGACGGTCGACCGCGCCACACGTTCCGACGGCTGGTTCGTGGCGACGTCGTGGAGCCCGCACTGGATGTTCGGCAAGTACAAGCTGCGTTACATTGCTGATCCGGAAGGTGCACTTGGTGGTGCGGAACATATCGACGCAATTGCGCGCAAGGGCTTCAAGGAAGAAAATCCGAAAGTTGCCTCGCTGCTCACCAAGATGAGCCTTCCGATCAGCGAGCTTGAGGCTGCAATGTTCGACGCGCAGGAAACATCCTATGAAAAGGCCGTCGACAAATATATCGCGGATCATCCGGACCGCATCAAGGAATGGCTGGCTGAATAATCAACCCAGCAAGAAAGCCCCGGTTCTCCGGGGCTTTTTCATATCCTATCCTCTTCGAGCAATCAGAATGCCCGATATCACGATGATACCGCCGAGGGCCTGTAGCATGCCGATAGGTTCCGACAGGATAGTCCAGGCAAGAAACGCCGCGACGACCGGTTGTAGAAGCAGGGTGAGTGACGAGAACGATGCGGGAAGATAGGCAAGCGCATAGGCGATCATGCTCTGGCCTGCGGCGTGGGTCACCCATGCAAGGCCCGCGAGGATAAGCCATCCATAGAGCGTCGCAGGCAGTATCTGGCCTTCCATAAAATAGGCGATCGGCAATGAAAACGCGGCGGCAATCGCGCTGCTCCATAGCATGATGCGCATGGTAGAAAAGCGGCTGCGCAAGCGACCCACCGAAAGGATGTAGCCAGCATAGAAGACTGCGGCCAGAAGCGCCATCGCATCGCCGGACGATCGCGATTGGAGAAGCTCGCCCGGTCCGCCCTTTAGCACGATGACGCCAATGACAGCGACGGCAAGGCCGATCATGAAGGATGTGCTCACGCGCGACTTGAAAAGCAGCCATGCGCCAAGTGTCACGAAAATCGGCGCCATATTGGCGAGCAACGTGGCATTTGCAACGGATGTCATGTGCAGCGACAAGTGCCACGCGCCGAGGTCGAAAGCGATGAACAGGCCGGGCAGGGCGAGGCGCAGGCAGTCGGTTGGTGTGAGCGGTGCCGCATCCTTTTCGTCGCGCCGTTCGCGACCATCCATGAACAGCAGCGGTAAAACTGCAAGTGCTAGACGCCAAAAGCCTGTTGCCAGCGGCCCCACCTCGGAAAGGCGCACAAATATCGGCGAACTGCCGATAGCGATGCCGCCAACGATGAGGGCTGTCATCGCGACGCGTTGTGCGTTGGAAGGTGCAGGGCTTGCGGCGGTAGTATGCGACATTTTCAAACTCGAACTTGCGCCGAAATCAACCTGCCCGCGCAATGCACGCAGCTAAAGAGTGGCCGTCGGCTGGGACTGAACTGGTCTTGGAGAAAATCAGCACATTTCTTCCAAGATCGGTGTTCTGAATATTGTCCTTCTCGCCGCGAAAGAATGTAACGAAGAAAAATTTCCTCGCGACGTTGATATGACGCAGGCTTGCTTATTCCTGTTTGAATGAGACGTCCAGCGGTGGCCGAAGCAAATTCGGAAAATTCCATTCCCATCAGCTTGGGCGTATTGCGGATTGCATGAAAAAGCGCCCCGGAGGGCGCTTTGCGATTATCCACGATAGTAGGGCGAAAAGCACTGCCTGCGTGGCCCATTATAGGGCTGGAACGTATTGTCCCAGGAGCGATAGGACCGGAAGCGGTTATAGCACCAACGAACATGCGCGTTTGACATTCTTGGTGCCCGATAGACGTGGCGGGGCTGGCTTAATGCGCCGCCGACAATGGCGCCTGCGCCAAAAGCCGCCAGCGGATACCACCACCCATCGCTATGGCGACGATAGCCGTGGCGATGATGCCGATAGCCCCGGTGACCGTTCCAGTGGCCGGGTCGGTTGTGCCGATGGCCCCGGAAATGGCGCGGCGGTCGGCGATGATCGCGCACTTGCTCCACATTGTCATTGATGACAGGGCGCTCCAGATTCATGGGTGCGGCCATTGTCGGTACAACCGATGTCGCTCCGAAAATCACGGCGAAGGCCCCGACACAGGTCTGCTTGAATATATTCATGTGCAACCCTCCTTGTTAATATAACGAGGTTGAACGACTGAAACTATTCCTTTGTTCCCATTTTTCGCCCGGTTAAAAGTCGGGTCTGGATTCTTGCATGGCTGACTTGTGCAAAGGAAAGGGAGCAGGCTCCTCCCCAAGAACCTGCTCCCCAATGCATCGCCCCCCGCCGTAGGTGGTGCGATGCTTACCTTTATTCATTTGTTTTACGCAGTATCCTGCGCGAAATCGCGTCGCACTTTTGCAGGACGGACTTCATCCCGAATTTAGTGTTTCAAACTTTACCTTCGATAGCAGCGTTTAGCAACTTCAACGCGCGTTCCTTTGTCAATTCAATCGGGTTGCCGCCGGCAGTAGGATCTACTATTGCCATCTCAGCGATCAGATCTTTGCGGGCATTGTCCATGCTGAGACCCTTGATGAATTCGGGCAGTGCATTGGGGACACCGAGGTCGCTGCGCAATTTCATGATGGCCGCCAGAAATCCGTCGAACCCGCCCTCGATACCAAGATAATCGGCGAGCCTTTCGATGCGCGTTTCGATGGCCGACCGGTTCTGAATCAGAACATAAGGCATGAAAACCGCATTGGTCATGCCGTGATGTGTATCGTAGAGAGCGCCGATCGGATGGGAGAGGGAGTGGATTGCGCCCAGACCTTTCTGAAAAGCCGTTGCGCCCATGGCCGCAGCCGCCATCATGTTGGCGCGGGCTTCGACATTCTTGCCGTCGGTGTAAGCCTTTGGAAGATTTTCAAAAACGAGACGGATGCCCTCGACCGCGATACCATCTGCCATGGGGTGAAAGCCCGGTGCACAATAGGCTTCAAGACAGTGCGCCAGCGCATCCATGCCTGTGCCTGCCGTGATGAAAGGCGGCATCCCCATTGAAAGTTCAGGATCGGCAATGACCGTGACCGGAAGCATCTTGGGGTGAAAGATGACTTTCTTGGTGTGGGTCGTTTCGTTGGTCAGAACGCCCGCACGGCCAACTTCCGATCCGGTGCCCGCAGTGGTTGGCACGGCGATGATTGGGGCAATGGACTTGCTGTCCGCACGGGTCCACCAGTCGCCTATGTCTTCAAAATCCCAGACTGGCCGCGTCTGTCCTGCCTGAAAGGCGATCAGCTTGCCAAGGTCCAGCGCCGAACCTCCACCAAATGCGATGACGCCATCATGCTTGCCGCTCTTGAAAACCTCGACACCCGCGTAGAGATTGCTTTCGACCGGGTTGGGTTTCACATCGGAAAACACTCCGTATTTCACGCCGGCTTCGTCCAGAATAGCGAGTGTTGAGGCCACCACGGGAAGCTTTGCCAGCCCAGGATCGGTCACAAAGAGCGGGTTCTCAATGCCAGCACCCTTGAGGACCGCAGGCAGTTCCTTGATGCGGCCAGGGCCGAAAAGCACGGTAGTGGGGAAATTCCATTTGGCAGTCAAAGTGGTCATGTCGGTTGCTTTCCAGAAACACAAATCAGGTCAGATTTTCTCGCGCAGGTGGAAGGATTTCGGTCGCGTGAGATTGCCGTAGCCGATGGGCGACAGTGCGGCGCCTTTGCCGGTGTCTTTCACCCCGGTCCAGACAAGTGCAGGATCGAGATAATCACAGCGGTTCATGAAAACCGTACCCGTTTCGATGCGATCGCCGAGGGCTGCTGCGTGGTCCGTATCGGCAGTCCAGAGGGAAGCCGTGAGGCCATAGATGCTGTCGTTCATGAGTGCCAGGGCTTCCTCATCGTTGCGCACTTTCATGATGCCGACGATGGGGCCGAAACTTTCCTCACGCATGACGCTCATCTGGTGATCCACATTGGTAAGCACTTCCGGCGCGACGTATGAGGAACCAGCGCGATCATTTTCGACGCTCATATTGATGTGGGCCTTCGCGCCCTTGCGCAAGGCTTCGGTTTTCTGCTCGCGGATGAGATCGGCAAAACGCGCCTGCGCCATCGGGCCAAGCGTCGTTGAACCGTCGAGAGGGTTGCCGACCACATATTGCTTCGTCAGGTCAATGAAACCGTCAACGAAGCGGTCATAGACGGCTTCATGGACATAGATGCGCTCAATTCCGCAGCAGCACTGGCCGGAATTGAAGAACGCGCCATCCACAAGGTTGGCGACGGCATGATCCAGATTGACGTCGGGGAGCACATAGGCCGGGTCCTTGCCGCCAAGCTCCAGCCCAAGCGTCATGAAGGTGCCAGCTGCAGCCCTCTCAATGGCCCGCCCACCGCCGACCGACCCGGTGAAATTCACATGATCGATTGCCCCGGATGCAAGCAGCTTTTCCGTTGACGCGTGATCAAGGACGACGTTCTGGAACACGCCCTTGGGCAGTCCGGCCTTCTCGAACGCTTTTGCAAAGCGTTCACCTGCCAGAAGCGTCTGCGTCGCATGTTTGAGGATCACCGCGTTCCCGGCCATCAGCGCGGGGATGATCGTGTTGACTGCGGTGAGGTAAGGATAATTCCATGGCGCGATTACCATAACGACGCCGAGCGGTACATGTTTGACATACCGGCGAAAGCCGTCCTTCTGCGCTGGCACATAGGCCTTGAGGGACTCCTCGGCGATGTCGATCATATATTGGCCGCGTTCCTGAACGCCGCCATTTTCGCCGCCGTAGCGCGTTGGCCGTCCCATCTGCCATGCGATTTCAGGCACGATTTCGTCCTGCATTCCGGCGAGGGCGTCGAGGGCGGACTGGCAATAACGTGCGCGCTCCGCGATGCTCAATTGACCCCATTCGGCCTGCGCATCGCGGGCAGCGGCTGCAACCGAGGCGATTGCGGTCTCGTTCAAGAAAGGACGTTCGGCATATACAGAGCCGTCTATCGGGGAGATGATTTTGGCTGTGCCGCTCATCTGTAGTTTCCTTTGGAGTCTGGCATTATGTCGGGGTCAGTAGCGCTCGAAACCGCGGTGGAGCTCCCAGTCGGTCACGCGCCGGTCGTATTCAATCTGCTCCCAATGGGCGGTATGCACATAGTGGTTGACCACCGCCTCACCGAGCGCCTCCTTGAGAAACGCGGAGTTCTTGAGAGCCTGAGCGGCTTCGCGCAGCGTATAGGGAATTTCCTTGAGTTTCACGGCGCTATAGGCGTCGCCGACGAAAGGTTCTTCAAGTTCCAACTGCTCGTCTATTCCTTTCAAACCTGCTGCGATAAGGGCTGCAAAGGCCAGATACGGATTGAGATCGGCACCGCCGATGCGACACTCGATGCGGATGCCCTTCGTGCCTTCGCCGCACAGGCGAAACCCTGCCGTACGATTATCCTGGCTCCACATGATCTTCGTTGGCGCAAAAGTGCCAGCCTGAAAACGCTTGTAGGAATTGATATAGGGCGCCAGGAAATAGGTATAATCGGTGGCATATTTGAGCTGCCCGGCCACCCATGAACGCATCAGCGGGGTCATGGTGTAAGGCGCTTTCGGATCGAAGAAGAGCGGCTCCTTGCCGTCGGCGCTCCAGATGGAGTTATGCACGTGGCTCGAGCTTCCCGCCTTGCTGTAATCATACTTGGCCATGAAGGTAATGCACTTGCCATGCGCCTCGGCGATTTCCTTCATCGCGTTTTTCATGATGACATGGCGATCCGCCATCTCGAGCGCTTCGGCGTAGCGCACATTCAGCTCTTCCTGCCCCGGGCCCCATTCACCCTTCGAGTTTTCGACCGGAATGCCCGCCGCCGCGAGTTGATTGCGCATTGCGCGAAGAACCGGTTCCTCCTTGGTGGTCAGGTGGATGACATAATCCTGCACATAAGGCGAAGCCGTTTCCATGTCCTGCCAGTGCTTGGCGCGGGCCGTCTTGTAGGTCTCATCGAACAGATAGAATTCGAGCTCGGATGCAAAATAGGCGCGATAGCCGCGCTCGTGCAGGCGGGCGAGTTGCTTCTTGAGGATGGCGCGCGGAGAATGCGCCAGATCCTGGTGGTCGTGATGATCGAGCACGTCGCAAAGCACGATGGCTGTCTTTTCCAGCCATGTGGCGACCCGCAAGGTCGAAAGGTCCGGCTTGATGACAAAATCGCCATAGCCCTTATCCCATCCGGCGGCCTCATAGCCCGGGACCGGCTCCATATCGATATCGTCTGCGAGAAGATAGTTGCAGCCGTGGGTCTCGTCGTAACCGGACTCCACGAAGAACTGTCCGTAGAAGCGCTTGCCGATCAGGCGTCCCTGCATGTCGACAAAACACGCAAGAACCGTATCGATTTCATCTTCCGCGACTGCCTTTTTCAATGCATCGAATGTCAGTTGTCCGGCCATTTAATTTGCTGTGCTCCCACGGAATGAAGTGAGAGGCGCCGCGCGAAAGCACGGCGCCCTTGTTCGTCAGGCATAACGGTACGGTGCGCCTGCATCGCGCATGGTCTTCTGGTATTTCTTGAGGATTTCGACCACTTTCGCGGTTCGTGCACTCTTGGCGGCAATCTCATCCCAGAACTGCATGGCTGCATCTTCCACCTGCTTCCATTCAGCTTCGGGAATGCTGGTGAGTTCCAGCTTCCCTCCTGTGGTGCGATAATGCGCTTCGCCCCACCAATACCAATGCTGGCGGTAGTAATGCGATGAATCCATGGCCAGCTTGAACATCTGCTTGAGGTGATCCGGCACGGCATTCCATTTTTCCGTATTGGCAAAATAGGAGCCGGCCCAAGCGCCGCTGATATTGTTGGTGAGGTAGTATTTGTTAATGTCGGCCCAGCCGACCGTATATACTTCCGTCGCACCGGACCAGCACACGCCGTCCAACTCGCCGGTCTGGATCGCTACCTCGATATCCTCCCATGGCAAAGTCACCGGAACGACGCCGAATTTGGTCAGGAAGCGCCCCCCGGTCGGGAAGGTAAAGACACGCAATCCCTGCAGATCCTGCAGGCTGCGGATCGGCTTGGTTGTAGCAAAATTGCAAGGGTCCCATGAACCGGCACTAAGCCAGGTTACACCCGGAATTTCCTTATATGCTTCTTCCCAGATTTCGTTGAGCCCATACCAGTTGAACAAGGCGGGCACATCAAGGCTGTAGCGTGATGCGAAGGGGAAATAGGCCCCAAACACCGCAACGTCGACCGGCGACGCCATGGAGTCGTCATCGCTTTGCGCGGCGTCGATCGTGCCGGACTGAACGGCACGGAACAGCTCACCCTGCGGCACAAGCTGGTCGGCCGTGTAAAGTTCGATCACCATTTCGCCATTGGCAGCCTTGTTGAACGCGTCAATCGAGGGCTTGATGACGTGCTCGGCAAGGGCTGGACCCGCATAGGTCTGCAGCCTCCATTTGATCGGGCTTTGTGCCCTGACGTAAGGCGTTGCAAGTGTGCTTGCCCCCAAGGCACCTACAGTTGTCAGCCCGGCCTTCTTGAGAAAATCGCGTTTGTTAAGCTTGCTATTTTCACTCATGCCCATTCTCCCACTCTTGTTTGAGTTCACCCTTTATTTGTTCCGGTCTGGCCGTTGGGGCTCTTGTTACCGGTTGTGCGCTTTCTCCCGTAATTGTCGTCATCGTCCTGTGTACCAGTTGGGCAACCACATCGCGATCTCCGGAAAGATCATCAGGATGATGATGGTCAGCACCATGAGAAAGAAGAACGGCACGATCGATCGATAGATATCTATCAGCGTGACTTCCTTCGGCGCCAAGGCTCGCATCATGAAGAGATTGTACCCGAAGGGCGGCGTGATATACGCGATCTGGCAAGTGATGGTGTAGAGCACGCCAAACCAGATGGCGTTGAAGCCGAGGCTCTTGACCAGCGGTATGTAAAGCGGCGCTACGATGACCAGCATGGCCGTATCATCAAGGAACATGCCCAGTATGATGAATGAAAACAGCATTAGTACCAGGATTGTCCACGGCGAAAGATCGAAGGTGTTGAGCAATATCTTTTCAATGGCTTTCACCGCGCCGAGGCCGTCATAGACCGACGAAAAGCACAGCGCCGCCAGAATGATCCAGAGGAACATGCAGGTGACGGTGAGACTGTTGCGTGTCGTGGTTTCCCATACCGCCTTGTTCAGGCGTCCGGTAAAAAGCGCGGCAAGCGTTGCAAGCAAGGCGCCGACGGCTGAACTTTCGACAAGGCTGGTAACGCCGGTGAGGAACAGGCCCATCATCGCGCCGAAGACCACAAGCGGCAAGATGCCTGCGCGCAGGGTGACGAAACGGTCACGCCACGTGATCTTATCCAGCTCTTCTCTGGGCAATGTTGGTCCGAGTTCGGGCTGGATACGGCAGCGTATATAAATGTAGATCGCAAAGAGCGCTGCCATGAGAAGGCCAGGGCCGATGCCTGCGAGCCACAGTTGCAAAACCGGCTGCCGCGCGATCATCGCATAAAGAACGAGCACGACGCTCGGTGGAATGAGGATGCCGAGCGAGCTGCCGGCTTGGATGACGCCCGTAACCATCACCTTGTTGTAGCCGCGTTTCAGCAGTTCGGGCAGCGCCACGGTAGCGCCGATTGCCATGCCCGCGACGCTGAGGCCGTTCATGCACGAAATGATGACCATCAGGCCAATCGTACCGAGCGCCAGACCGCCGCGAATGCCGCCGAACCAGACGTGGAACATCCGGTAGAGATTGCTGGCAATGCCCGATTCCGAGAGCATGTAACCCATGAAGACGAAGAACGGCACCGTGATGAGCGGATACCAGTTCAGTACTGCAAAGGTGGCATTATAGGGCATCTCGAACGAGCCTTTGCCCCAAAGCAGGAGTGCAGCGAGCGAACCGACGAAACCGATCACGCCAAATACGCGCTGCCCGGTCATCAGCAGCACCATCATGGTTGCAAACATGAAGAGCGTAATGAATTCAGAGCTCATATGTGATGTCCTTCCTCAATGGCAGGACCCGCAATCGTGCTGATCGGCTTTCCGCGCAGGGAGGCCCAGTCCTTGAAGAAATTGGAAACGCATTGCAGCAGCAGCAGCAAAATACCGACGGTCATGATGAGCTTGATCGGCCAGAGAAGCGGCGCCCAGGCGGTATAGTTCTTCTGGTTGTAAACGATAGCGTAGTTGGTCGCGGAAATTCCGCCCGCAACCATCACGCCCAGATAGAAGATGATGAACAGGATGGTGATCATGTCCGTGATCATTTTTCTTCGCGGAGAAAGGCGGTCGAAGAAAAGATCCATGCGCACATGCGCGCCTTGCTGCATGGCATAGGCGCCGCCGAGCAGATAATAGGCGGAGAGGAGGAACTGGGACATCTCCAGTACCCAATTCACCGGAACGCCGAGAAACACACGGGAAAAAGTGGAATAAAGGAGGCAGGCGCCGAGTGCGAAGAACAGATACATCGCAAAGCGCCCGATGTAATAATTCATTGCATCAACATATTTGACGAACAGTCTGATCGGCTTCGGCATTTCCGGCTCCTTCAGGCTCCCTGTTCAGTGTCTTGAGGACCAATTGCTTTTGCTATGTCCTCCAATATGGTTGCGAGTTTTTCGGCCCAGGCGGTCTGCGCCGAACCATTGGCAATCTCATTGTTGCGCAGTTCGATCATCACGCAGGGTGCATTGCGCGGCCGCGCGTGACGCTCCAATGTGTAATAGACACGATCCGCTGGCGAATAGGGCTCGTTCACGCCCACATGGAGGGTATCGTCCTTGCGAAGGGCCTCAATCAGTGGCTTGCCGATCCGGTCGTCTTCATCGTGGATGATGCCGATCTGCCATGGGCGGGGTACATCGCGATAAATGGGAGTGAAGGAATGGATCGTCACGATCCATGATGGCAGCCCGCGTTGCGCACGCCTTGAAATGATCTGTTCAACAGCAGTGTGGAATGGACGATGCGAAAGATCGATACGCGCCAAACGCTCCATGGAGTTGAGTGCATGGTTTCCGGGGACCACGGTCGTCTCGCTGATTTCCGGAATAAGGTCATGGGCGTCGAGCGGGCGGTTGCAGTCGATCAGCAGGCGCGAAAGCTGGCTTTCGACAAGCGGAGCGTTAAGAGACGAAGCCAGACGTCTGGCAACTTCCACCGCGCCGGGGTCCCAGGCGATATGTGCCCGCAAGGCATCGGCATCCAGTCCAAGTCCGTCGAAAGTCTCTGGAATGAAATTGGACGCATGTTCGCAGACCAGAAGATAGGGACTTTCCCCCTCCTTGTTGAAGACAGAAACAGGCTCGCACGAAGCAGTGCGATGTTCTCGCTCGTCCGTCATTCTGTTCGTTCCCCGCGCTGTAACTTATGTTACGTTTTTTCCACTTATGCGCTCTTGCGGATTATTTGATACGTCCTATGATTATTTGTCAAACACAATTTCGCCCAAATTTTAAAAGGGCAGTCGCTAAGGGAAGTACTCTGCCTGTGCATGCAAGCGTTGCGGAGCTGATCAACGAACGGATCGATACGATGCCAGCGGGCGAGCGAAGCGCCGCGCAGACGCTGATCGCCAATTATCCAATGCTGGGGCTGAAAACCGTCGCGGAATTTTCCGCTCTGGCCGGTGTCAGTTCCCCAACGATCCTTCGCTTTGTAAACAGGCTCGGGTTTCAGAATTATCCAGATTTCCAGGCACGGTTGCAGGACGAACTCGCCGCCCAGTTACAGTCTCCGCATCATCGCAATGAGCAGCCGGGAGCCGGGCCGGATACGGCCTATCCGGCGGTGGAACATACGCTGGAAAATATCCGTGAAAGCTTCCGGCATCTTGGCGAAAAGCAGCTGAGGCAGGCCGTGTCGTCCTTGACCGACGCCAAGGGAAACATCTACCTGATCGGCGGGCGCTTCACCGATCCCATCGCGCAATACATGGCCGCACATTTGACGATCATTCGTCCCCATGTCTTTCATCTTGGCGGGCAGGAGAGCGTCTGGCGTGACCGCCTTCTCGATATGGGAAAGCGCGACGTTCTGGTGGTCTTCGATATTCGCCGTTATCAGGACAGTCTTTTGCAGCTTGCCGAAAAGGCGCGGTCACGCGGTGTCGAGGTCGTTCTCGTTACCGACCAGTGGCTTTCGCCGATAGCACGCGTGGCCCGTCATGTTCTGGCGGGGCGCACAGCCGTGCCGTCCGCATGGGATTCTTCGGCTGCGCTCTTTGTGCTGGCGGAAACGGTCATTCGCGAAATGACCCGAATGCTGGAAAAGGACAGTGCCGCCCGCATTGCGGAACTCGAAGGGCTACGCTGACGAAAATCGTTCAGGAATGTCCTATTCCAGCCCACAGGCGCGCAGAAAGAGTGCAGAAACTTCCTTCTCGATCCGTTCGAGATCCAGCGGTTCGTCCTTGTCGAGCTCCATCATGCTGCGCACCTGCGCTTCAAAATCGGCATAATGCTGGGTTACGGCCCAGATATGCATCTGAAATAGCAGCGGGTCGACAGGCCTGATGCGCCCATCGTCCACCCATGACTGGATGAGGCGGACAGCGTTTTGGGTCGCTGACTGATGTTTGGCCCAGTGGCGTCCGAGATAGGGCGCACCATTGGCAATTTCGGTGGTGAAAAGGCGAGAAGCCTTGGGATTCTTCTGGCTGTATTCGAGCTTGGCGCGAATATATTGCCGGATCACCTTGGCAGGATCGTCTTCGGTATTAGCGCCGAGGAATATTTCTTCCCACTCGTCGAGGATATAGACGATGATATCCTCGTAGAGTTCTTCCTTGCTGGAAATGTAATAGTGCAATTGCGGCTTGGTGAGACCGGCGCGGTGCGCAATGCCTTGCGTGGATGCCCCCGCAAGGCCTTTCTCGGCGAACTCATCGATCGCGGCAGCCCGTATTGCGCCGAGAATGCGCCGCCTGCGGCCGAGGACCTTGTCCCGTCCGGTCAGTTCGGTGTCTTCATTCTCGTCGCTGTTATTCATCCATACCTGCCGCGATTGATAAGGGGCTTATTGGCCCAGCTTTTTCTTGATGTCGAGCCCTATGCCCTTGTTAACGAAGGCGTCGGTCGCAACTTTGCTCATGTCGAGTTCGTCACCGCTGACAATTCCTGCCTTGCGGGCAAGTTCGTAAAACGCCTTGACGCGGTCCATCGAAATAGCGCCGATTCCCTTTTCGAGCGTGTCGCCGCTGTCGATGAGCTGGAGGTTCTTGATCCGCTCCAGTTCCGCATCGAGCGTTTCCTTGCTCATGTCCGGATTATCTTTCAGGATCAACTCATAGGCCTTGCTGCGGTCGCCATAGAGAAAATTGGTCCAGCCCTCAATGGAAGCGCTGACGAAACGCTGTACGAGGTCGGGGTTCTTTTCGATCAGGTCCTGCCGGGTTTCGATCGTGTTGCCGTAAGTGCTGTAGCCATAATCGGCGAGGAGGTAGGTCGTGACCTTCGCACCTTCCTTCTCGGCATAGATCGGTTCCGCGGTAGCATAAGCCTGCTGCACGACCTTGTGGTCGTTAAGAAACTGGGCGAGGCTGTAATTATAAGGACGAAGCTGCTCGTCCTTGAAGCCGAACTCCTTCACCAGCCACGGCCAGAAGGAAAACTGCGCATCCTTGCCCATCAGCACGGTCGGCGCATTGGCGAGGTCCTTGAAATCCTTGTACTGGCCTTCATGCACCATCAGTGCCTGCGGGTCTTTCTGGTAGAAGGCGGCTACAACGGTTGTCGGCACGCCATTGGCGACATTGTTGAACGACAGAAGCAGGTTGCCGGTCAGCAGGAAGTCGAGACGGCCCGCGGCCAGCATCGGGCGGTTGTTGACCTGTGGCCCGCCCATGTCAATCTGCACATCGAGGCCGTATTTCTCGTAGGTGCCATCGGCTACGGCCTGATAAAAGCCGCCGTGACCGGCTTGCGCCAGCCAGTTGGTGCCAAGCGTCACCTTGTCGAGCGCATGGGCCATTTGTGCGGAAAGGCCAACGGAGAGCGCGGCAAGCGCCGCAATCAGAGTTTTTTTCATATTGGTTCCCCTTGTTTTAATCAGTCAAAGCCATGTCGGCGGTCCAGCCGCGTGTTTTACCCGGATTGAGCAGGCCGTACGGGTCGGCGAGTTTCTTGAACTCGATCTGAACGCTGTCGATCTCCTTCATGCCGCCATCCTCGATAGTGTAGGCGTGAGGATCGTAGATGTCGCAGCCGTCGACCTGCTCCAGTTCCTTGATCAGGCGATACATCTCGTCACGGCCTTCGAAGCGGACAAGCGGAAGTGCGAAAATCTGCACTTCACCCTCGAGCCGGGCCATTTCGTGATGCATATATTGCGTTTCGCCGTAGCGCGCGATCTGGCGGGTCACCACATCAACATCGAATGGACGCGGATAGGCGACCTGAAGATAGGTCCAGCCTTCTTCGGCCTTCAGCGCCTGCAAGGTCGTATGGTTCCAGCCGCATTCGTAAGCGGGCTGGAGACCGTTCTTGTGCAATTCGTCCAGCGTCATGGCGAAGGAAATCTTGCCGCCAAATTCCGTGGCGATCGCCTCGAAACGGGCCATCTCTTCCGGTGCGATCATGGCGAAAACCGCATCCTTGTCGGAAGGGAAGAGTTCGCCGAACTTGGTGTAGAAGCGCGCAAAACGACGATCTACCGTCGTTAGCAGATAGCAATCCAGATTGGCTTCCAGTGCCTTGAGGCAGAAGTTGAGCGTTGCCTCGTAACTGTCGAACAAGGCTGCGGTATGTATCCAGTCGGTCGATTTGGTGAGGCCGATTTCCAGTTCCAGAATGATACCGTTGGTCCCATAGGCATGCTGGACTTTATGGATGTCGCGTCCCGTCAATTTGATGATTTTCGGTTCCGGTTCGACGGTCAGGACCTTGACGGAATAAACGTTGCCATCGTCGCGCAGCATGCCGTGGCGCAGTGAACCGATGCCGCCTGAACCGCCGGAGAAAAAGCCGCCAATCGTGGCGATGCGACGGGTGGACGGATACATCAGCAATTCCTGTCCGGTCTCGCGCACGGCATCGTCAAGACGCGAAATGCGAGCCCCGCCTTCGACACGAACCTTACCGGGTTCGATGGAAATGATGCGGTCGATCTTGGTCATGTCCAGGATGATGCCGCCTTCAAGCGGAACGCACTGGCCGTAATTGCCGGTACCGCCGCCGCGAACGGTGATCGGGATGCGAAGTTTCGCGGCAGCAGCAGCAACGCGGCGTACTTCGTCCTGATCCTTCGGAATGACGACGAGATCGCCGACATAATGGCCGATATCCTCGGTCAGGATGGGGCTGTACCAGAAATAATCCCGAGAGCGCAGTTCGACCTGCTTCGGGTCATCGTAGATGCGGATTCCGTCGATTTCGGCGCGGAATGCGGCCCAGTCATAGATGCGCTGTGGTGCGGCAGAATTCATGGGGTTCTCCGATTAAATTTTTGTACCGTCGCGCCAGACAACGCGGCGGGCCTGCGGACGGCTGATGAGATCGGTAAGGTTTTCGGCATCGTGCCATATGAAGCTGGCCAAGCCGCCCACCTGAAGGGGTTGTATGCGCTCGCTGCCAATAAGTCGGGAGGGCAGGGTAGTGATGCTGTCGAGCCATTCCTGGGGTTCGACATGGCAGACCGGCACTGCAAGACGCAGTATGGCGAGTGGGTCATAATTGCCATAAGGGTAGAATGCATCGCCAACATTGTCGGAGCCGAGCATGACATCCATGCCCGCTGCTCGAGCTTCCTTGAGAGGCGCGACACCGCGCAGGCGCGGAGATTTCCCCCCAATCCGATCCTGTAGATAGAGATTGGATGTTGGCAGCGACACGAGCCCGGTGCCTGCATTGGCGGCGGCATCAAGAATCCGCTGCAGTTCGTCCGGCCCGCGCAGCGATAGTGAACAGGCGTGGCCGCACAACACCCGACCAGCCATGCCATGGCGTGCGGTGGCGGATACGATCAGCGAAAACCCGTCCGCTTCTACCTCCAGCCCCTCATCGACATGAAAGTCGAGGTTGAGGTCGTGCTGCACGGCAACACGGAACATCTCTTCGATTTTGGCTTCAAGATCGGCATTGCGATAGAAGAAAGCGCCAAACACGCCGCCGTCTTTTGCGACGCGGGCCGCGATTTGCGAACCCGCATCAAGCACAAGATCGCCATGGACGAGCGCTGCAAGCTGAAGGTCGAGACGGTCTTTCCATTCCTGACGCAGTTCGTTGAGAACCGGCCAGGCAGTGGGCACTTCCGGTGTCGTCCAGTCAACATGGCTGCGCATCGCAGCGACGCCTTGTTCAAACGCGGCTTCAAGGCCTCGGGTCGCGCGGGCGCGAATATCCGCCTCACTCCAGTTCTTCCGGTCTGTGTTCATCAGGTCGATTGCATCGAACAGGCAATCCACCTTGGCGTCGCCATTTTCAGTAATGCGCCGGATCGTAAATGTCTTGTCCAGATGGACATGGACATCTGCGAAAAGCGGTGTGACGAAGCCACCAGCCCTTGCCTGCGAAGGCACAAGCGAGGCGATACGAGTGCCTTCGATCTGGATGTCGTAGTGCCCGGTGCGACCGGCTATGGCTACCCCTTGCAACATTCTAGCGCTCACGACGGATCTCGCTTTCATGCCAGCGTCCGAGGACAAGGCGCGACAGCCAGCTTGTCACGAGGAAGATCACGATGCCGAGCAGCGATACGAGGAAAAGTGCCGCAAACATGCGCGGAATTTCGTTGCGGAAGCTCGATTCCAGAATGCGTGAGGCGAGCCCTGTGCTCTGACCTGCCGTACCGGCAACAAACTCAGCGACAACTGCGCCGATCAGCGACAGTCCACCGGCGATTTTCAGCGCGGCCATGAAATAAGGCAATGCGCTTGGCGCCAGCAGATAGCGCAGGCGCTGCCATGGCGAAGCACGGTAGAGCCGGAAAAGATCGCGCAGGTTGTGGTCGGCGCTGCGCAATCCAATCACCGTGTTGGACAGGATCGGGAAGAACGCCACGATCCATGCACAGATCAGCAGGGCTGAAAAAGTATCACGCACATAGATGAGGATCAGCGGAGCGATAGCGATGACCGGCGTTACCTGAAGGATAACGGCGAATGGAAAGAACGCCATTTCTATGGGGCGGGAGAGGGCGAAAATCATGCCGAGCAGAATGCCGCCGATAATTGCACAGCCGAGCGAGATCAGGGTCAACTTGACCGTAAACCACATGGAGGCCATCAGCGATGGCCCGTCCTTTATAAGCGTCTGAGCAACCAGCGAAGGCGCAGGGATCAGGTAATGCGGCACCTGATAATAACGGACGAGACCTTCCCATATGCCAAGGGCGATTATGATCGCCAGCGTCGGCATGACAATACGCAAGGCGCGCTCGCGCCGGGCGAGGCGATCCTGTTCGACATTCAGGACAGGCAGTTCGGTTTGTATCGGATTCATCGTCCTGTCCTCAATGATCGATATCTTCGGAGGAAAGTGTCGCGGTCAGCGCGTCGGACACCTTGGCGCAATATCTCGCGTAGGCATCGGTTGTGCGGTAGTTTTCGGCACGCGGGTAGGGGCCGATGATCGGTATGTCGGCCACAACGCGGCCCGGTCGGGCAGCCATCACCACTACCCGGTTGGACAGATAAACAGACTCATAAACGCTGTGGGTTACGAAAATCACGGTCAGACCGTGTTCCTGCCAAAGTCGCAGAACGTCATTGTTGAGCTTGAAGCGCGTCATCTCATCCAGCGCCGCAAATGGCTCGTCCATCAACAGAAGACGCGGACGCGTAACCAGAGCACGAGCGATGGAAACGCGCATTTTCATTCCGCCGGACAGCTCCCTCGGAAATGCCGTGGCAAAGCGGGACAGGCCCACTTGTGCCAGCACTTCTTCGACGCGCGGGGTTGCTTCCTTGCGGGCAATGCCGGACAGACGCAACGGCAAATAAACATTGTCGAAGACGCTGGCCCACGGCATCAGCGTCGGCTCCTGAAATACGAAACCGATATCCTGCGCGCCGATGGGTCCCTTGCCGGGGGCGCGACCGTTGATACGGATATTTCCGGCTGAAATCGATTCCAGGCCGGCGATCATGCGCAACGCCGTGCTCTTGCCGCAGCCAGAGGGGCCGAGAAAGCTGACGAACTGGCCTTGTTCGATCCTGAGCGACATGTCGCTCACGGCCATCACGCCCGTACCATATTGCTTGTAGACGCCGTCTATCTCAATCAGGGAGGATGGAGCTTGCGAGTTGGGGGCCACGCTCATTGTCCTTACCAGGCTGTTTTGTTGTCGAGCCAGGAAAGCGGCGCTCGTTCAATTTCCGCCAGAACCTCTACCAGGCGCTCGGCGGCAAAATCGATCGTCGCTCGACCTTTCTCCGCGGTCGCGAGCGTCGCATCACCAGCAGCGCCATAAGGATTGATATCCTGAATCTGCCAGGCAGGCTTGGCGCCGCCGCTCAGCGAAAGATGTTGGAAATCACTTGCAAAAGTTTCCGTAAGCGTCCGGAAATCCTGTGCTTTCGACATATCGACGAGATCGGGATGCATCTCCAACATCACCGAGGTTTCCATGTCGCCAGCATGAATGCCGTGCTTCAGGTCGTGATCGGTGTATACACCTTCCGGCATTCCAAGGCCGAACCAGTTGATGCTTACAACAAGCATGTTGTGTCGGATGCGAAGCTCCCGCGCTACGATATCCATGACACTGATCTGGCCGCCATGGCTATTGAGCAGCGCCATCTTGCGGACACCGCTTGCTGCCACGCAAGCGCCGATCTCGCACCACATGCGAATGATGGTCTCTGCTGAAAACGTCAATGTGCCAGGGTAACGGCTGTGCTCATTGCTCTTGCCGATGGCTTGCGTCGGCAGGAAAAGCGCATGGCTCGTTTCAGGCAGGCGGGCGATGGTTTCCTTGACAATGCCGTCAACGATGGCAGCGTCGACGGCCAGCGGAAGGTGCGGTCCATGCTGCTCGATTGCACCAACCGGCAGAACCGCCACGAGCTTCTCACGCTCGAGGCGGGAGAACGCCTCGCTCGTATAATCGGACCAATATCGTTTCAAGACTGCAACTCCTACACGCTCGGGCCAAGGGCGTTAGAGCGCATCCCGAAAAGTGTGAAACGGTTTTTCGGAACAAGATGCGCGTCAAACCAGATTTGAGTGCATCCTACTAAACAATCTGACCGATCGGTCAAACTAAATGTTTTAAATATACGGATTGCGTGCAATTAAGGTGTGAATCCGTGGCTATTTGGTCACGTGACGGGCCGCGACAGGTTTATGATGTGCGGAAAGTTCCGGAGGTCCTATGGACGAAAGATGCATTATCATTGGGGCTGGCCATGCTGGCTCGCAGGCCGCGATCAGTCTTCGGCAGGAAGGCTATGCAGGCGAAATCATTCTCATCAATGACGAAACCGATATTCCCTATCATAAGCCCCCACTGTCGAAATCCTATCTGAAAGCGCCGGAGGGGGGCGGTCTGGTTCTGCGCCCGGAATCGGCATATCGCGACAATAATATCGAGATGATGTTTGGTCATCGCGTCGATGCCGTATCTATTGCAGACAAGACGGTCACACTTGATGACGGGCGAGTCCTGAGCTGGTCCGAACTGATTTTCGCGACCGGTGCGCGTGCCCGCATTCCCAATTTGTCAGGTGTCGAGCTTGACGGTGTTTTCACACTTCGCCGGATGGAGGATGCCCGCCGCATCGCGGCAGCAATGCCCAATGTTGAGAATGTGGTCATTATTGGCGGCGGCTTTATTGGCCTGGAAATGGCTCATAGCGCAATCGCGCTTGGCAAAAAGACGGTTCTGATCGAGGCAGCACCTCGTGTGCTGGGGCGTTCGGTTGCAACGCACATCTCCGCCCATGTGGAAGCGCGCAGCCGCGCCGCCAGTATCACAGTTTTGACGGGTCTCGGCGTGACGGCCATTGAGGGTGAAAAGGGTAGTGTGACAGGCGTGGAAGCTGCAGACGGAACCATATTCCCGGCCGATATGGTTGTGATCGGTACGGGTGCGGTGCCAAACGTGGAGCTTGCTGTTATGGCTGGGCTTGCGATCGACAACGGCATTGTTGTGGATGAGAACCTGCGCACGTCTGCGAGCCACGTCTACGCTATCGGCGATTGCGTAAGCTACGATCATTTTCAGGCCGGTCGTCGGGTGCGGCTTGAATCGGTGCAAAATGCGACAGATCAGGCAAAGCATGTCGCTCGTACCATTGTGGGGCGCGAGGCGCCGTTTAGGGAAATTGCATGGTTCTGGTCGGATCAGGGCGATATGAAGTTGCAGACGGCAGGACTGTCATTCGATGCCGACCGGCATATCCTCTCGGGAAACCCGGAAGAAAACGCATTCTCCATCTTTCACTTTGCCGGTGACAGGCTTGTGGCTGTCGATTCCATCAACCGCCCGGCAGATCATATGATTGCGCGTCGGCTCCTGGCGGCGGGCATTAGTCCGAGCGAAGCAGATATTGCCGCCGGGGCGGCAAGGTTGAAAGAAATGCTGGCCGCTGCGCCGAAAGCTTGAGGATATACGATGAGCACTTTGAAACATCTGCTGCCCGCCGACATGGCCGCACCCTTTGCCGCCTACAGCCATGGCGTGAAAGTGAAAGCCGGTGCAGAAATGATTTTCTGTTCCGGTCAGCTCGGCATCGCGCCGGACGGAAATGTCCCGGCAGACGTCGGCGCTCAGGCGGAACTCTGCTTTGAAAACATTAGCCGCATCCTGCGCGATGGAGGCATGGACCTATCCGATGTGGTGCGTATCAATGCCTATGTCACCGACCGAGCCTATATGCGCCCATATATGGATGTTCGCGACCGGCTGTTCCCGCAGCCCGCGCCAGCCTCGACACTGATGATCGTTTCCGGTTTCACGCGTGAGGAGTTCAAGGTCGAGATAGAGGTGGTCGCGGCGCGGTAATCTCCAAACGAAAACACCCGTCGCGGGAGGAAGCGACGGGTGTTTTATGGGGAAGACCGGACTTGGGAGGAGGATATCCGGTCTTGTATCACCGAGGGAATGGGAGGAGGAGAAAACACCCCGGCGATATTCTGGAAACTGTAGGACCGCGCAATTATGGGGACTCGCGATCCTCGAAGAAGGCCAATGCCTTCCGGTGCGCTATTAGCGAGCAGCGGCCTTGCGTGCGACGAACGGGATTTCCGAAGGCAGGATGCCGAGGTCGTTCAGTTCACGTGGGCTCAGGCGGCTCAGTTCGTTTACGGTGTTACGGTAACGGCGCCAGTTGTTGTACGAGCGGATCAGGTTCATTTCTCTCACCTAGTAAAAATCTTATCTCTTTGTTGCAACCAGCATATAGGCTCGAAGCATTTCGAATTGGAGAGACAGATTTGCATAGCTGCAATGCGTTTAAGCTTGTCAGTTGCACGTCTTTTGCGCAGCTCGGTCATCATGCGATCACAATCTCATGCCGAATTGGGGAAATCGGCTCGATTCAGGCTGCTTCGGCGGCTAACCGGTTAAAACTTCTTTAAAAATTTGCCGTCCAGAAAGTTGCTCCCACAAATTGTACTGGCGCAACTGCCTGTTAAGACGCCTCGCGCGCGTAATTGCGCGATGTCCTTCGTATCGAGACAGCCTTGTATAATGAAGTATAGATCCGGGTATCCCGTAGGCTTCAAATTTTGTCGCAAAAGTCCGGGAAATCGTCGGTTAGAGACAACAATTCCACATGACTTGCGCGCCGGATTGGGTTAAGGGAGTTTCGTCGGGTGTCGGGACGCCATATCATATGACGTTCTTGCACTGTCTGTCTGCGGGAGAGCGCCAATTGGCCGCCGAAGGGGAAATCGCCCGAAATCTCTCAGGTACAAGGAACCGCAGACCGGTAAGACAACTCTGGAAAGTCAGGGGTAACCCTGCGCCGAAGGTGTAAGTATGGCTTTAGCCATGCGAGTCTCTCAGGCCTGAGACAGAGGGGCACGAAGCAACCGCATTTTGCGGAGGCACACGTGCGACTCTGGAGTTGTTATGGGCGATACCGCACATTTGAATACCCTGCCTTTGCAGGATCTGCATGAACAGGCTGGCGCACGCTTCGGCGGATTTGCCGGCTGGAACATGCCGATAACCTATCCGCTGGGCGTCATGAAGGAACATCTTCACACGCGTGAACATGCGGGCCTTTTCGATATTTCTCATATGAAGCTGATCGAGGTTTCGGGCGCGGAGGCTGCCGCAGTTCTTGCTGAAACCTGTCCGCTTGATCCGACAGTGCTGAAGAAAGGCCAGTCTAAATATACGTTCTTCCTCAACGAAAATGGCGGCGTGCTGGATGACCTGATCGTCACGCGCCTTGGTGAAGACCGTTTCATGGTCGTTGCCAATGCTGGCAATGCCGATGCCGATATCGAACATCTGAACGAAGCTGCTTCCGGCAAGAACGTAACCGTCAATCCGCTCGACCGTGTATTTCTCGCCCTTCAGGGGCCCGAAGCTGAAAGCGTCATCAATGATTCCGGTCTCAAAGGTGCGGAGCTTGCCTTCATGAGCGGTTTCGAGCCGAAGCAGGGCTGGTTCATGACCCGTTCGGGCTATACCGGCGAAGATGGTTTCGAGATCGGCCTGCCAGCCGATGAGGCCCGCGCGCTTGCTGAAAAGCTGCTTGCCGACGAACGCGTCGAATGGATCGGTCTTGCCGCACGCGACAGCCTTCGACTTGAAGCCGGTCTCTGCCTGCACGGTCAGGATATCACGCCGGAAACCGATCCGGTTTCGGCCGGTCTCACCTGGGCGATCACCAAGCCTGTGCGCGAAAAAGCTGCGTTCAACGGCGCAAAGGCCGTTTTGGACGCCATTGCCAAGGGCGCGTCGGCCAAGCGTGTCGGCTTGAAGCCTGAAGGCCGTCAGCCGGTCCGCGCTGGCGCCGATCTTTTTGATGAATCCGGTCGCCAGATTGGCACCGTTACTTCCGGTGGGTTTGGCCCATCAGCAGGTTTCCCGGTCGCTATGGGTTATGTAGAGGCAAGCCTCGCTACCCCCGGCACACGTGTCTTCGCTGACGTTCGCGGCAACAAGGTGCCCGTTGACGTTTCAGCACTTCCCTTTACTCCGCATCGCTATCGCAAAGGATGATTTCCATGGCCAATATCCTGTTCACCGAAGATCACGAGTGGATCAGCGTCGAAAACGGCGTTGCCACTGTCGGCATTACGATCCACGCACAGGAACAACTGGGTGACCTCGTTTTCGTCGAGCTGCCGGACGTCGGCCGCACGGCGGCCAAGGGCGAAGGCATCGTGGTTGTGGAATCGGTCAAGGCCGCTTCCGACGTTTATGCGCCGGTCGATGGCGAAGTGGTCGAAGTCAACGAAGCCGTTGCAAGCGATCCGGCTCTTATCAATCAGGCTGCGGAAGGCGAGGGCTGGCTGTTCAAGCTGAAGCTTTCCGATGAAAGCCAGCTTTCCGGTCTCCTCGACAAGGCCGGTTACGACAAACTGGTAGGATAACGTGATGACCCAGCAGGTTCTTCCCTTTGTTGCCCGCCATATCGGGCCGAGACTGGAAGACGAGCGCGCAATGCTTGCGGCGCTCGGCCTTCCTTCCATGGAAACCCTCATCACCCAGGCGGTTCCGGCGTCTATCCGTCTGAACCGTGCGCTTGATCTGCCGGCGCCGCTCAGTGAATCCGATGCGCTTGCAGAGCTGAACGCCATCATGGGCCGCAACGTGGTGAAGAAGAGCTTCATCGGCGCGGGCTATCATGGTGTGCATACGCCGCCGGTCATCCAGCGCAATCTGTTTGAAAATCCTGCCTGGTACACCGCCTATACGCCGTACCAGTCGGAAATCAGCCAGGGTCGTCTTGAGCTTTTGTTCCACTTCCAGACGCTGGTTGCAGAACTGACCGGCCTGCCGGTCGCCTGCGCCTCGCTTCTCGATGAAGCGACTGCGGTTGCTGAAGCCATTGGCGTTGCCTGCCGTCATCACCGCGACAAGCGCAGCCGTATCCTGCTTGCAGGCGAACTGCATGCGCAGACGGTTGATGTGGTGAACACCCGCGCTGAACCACTCGGCTGGCAGATCGAAACCGACAGCACTGTCGATGACAATACTGCTGCCATCGTCGTGCCGTGGCCGGATACACGCGGCGTCTACGGCGACTTCAGCAAGGTGATTGCCGATGCGAAGGCCAAGGGCGCACTCGTTATTGCCGTTGCCGATCCGCTGGCGCTGACGATCATGGAAGCGCCTGCGACGTGGGGCGCGGACATGGCCGTTGGCTCCATGCAGCGTTACGGCGTACCGATGGGCTTCGGCGGCCCACATGCCGCATATCTGGCTGTGTCGGAACCTCTGACCCGCATCATTCCCGGCCGCATCGTCGGCCAGTCGGTCGATGCGCATGGCCGTGCGGCCTATCGTCTGGCGCTCCAGACCCGTGAGCAGCATATCCGTCGTGACAAGGCGACCTCCAACATCTGCACTGCGCAGGCCCTGCTTGCCAATATGGCCGCATCCTTCGCGATCTGGCATGGCCCGGCAGGCTTGCAGGCGATTGCCACCCGCGTTGCCGGTCTTGCTGCCCGCTTTGCTTCCGGCCTCAAGGCCGCGGGTGTCGAAATCGCAGGCGATAGCCTGTTCGATACGGTCAGCATCAAGGTTGCCGGAAAGGCGAAGGCCATTGCTGACGAAGCTGACAAGGGCGGTCGTCTGCTTCGTGTCATCGATGCGGACACGGTCGGCGTAACCTTCGATGAAACCTCGACCGAGGAAGATCTTGCAGCGCTTGCCGTTCTGTTTGGTGCCAAGCTGGTCGACGGTGACAAGGTTCTCGTGCCCGGCAAGGGACGCGGTGAAGGCTTCCTCACGCAGGAAGTATTCCATTCGCATCGTTCCGAAACCGAGATGATGCGTTTTCTGCGTCGTCTGGCCGACAAGGATCTGGCGCTTGACCGCGCAATGATCCCGCTTGGCTCCTGCACCATGAAGCTCAATGCGGCAGCAGAAATGATGCCGGTGAGCTGGAACACGGTTGCTAATCTGCATCCGTTTGCGCCTGCGGCACAGACCGAAGGCTATGCCAGGATGACGGCGGATGTCGAAGCCTGGCTTTGTGAAGTCACCGGCTTTGCTGGCGTTTCGCTACAGCCAAATGCAGGTAGCCAGGGCGAATATGCCGGTCTGCTGGCCATTCGCCACTATCACCAGTCGCGGGGCGAAGGCCATCGCAACATCTGCCTTATTCCATCGTCTGCACATGGCACCAATCCGGCCAGCGCCTCGATGGCTGGCATGAGCGTTGTCGTGGTCAATTGCCGTCCGGATGGCGATATCGACATCGACGATCTGAAAGCCAAGGCCGAGAAGCATCGTGATAATCTCGCTGCCTTCATGATCACCTATCCTTCGACCTATGGCGTGTTCGAAGAAGGCATCAAGGCGTTCTGCGAAATCGTCCATGAAAATGGCGGTCAGGTCTATTTCGACGGTGCGAACCTCAATGCGCTGGTCGGGCTCGCCCGTCCTTGCGACATTGGCGCTGACGTCTGCCACATGAACCTGCACAAGACCTTCTGTATCCCGCATGGCGGCGGCGGTCCGGGCGTAGGCCCGATTGGTGTTGCCAAGCATCTGGTGCCGTATTTGCCGGGCCATGTGGATATCGGTTCCAAGCACGCTGTTTCGGCGGCGCCGTTCGGTAGCGCATCCATTCTGGTCATCACGTGGATGTATATCCGTATGATGGGCGGCGCTGGTCTCAAGAAGGCGACCGAGGCTGCGATCCTCAATGCCAACTACATTGCGCATCGTTTGAAGGACGCTTATCCGATCCTTTATACCGGCGCACATGATCGTGTGGCGCATGAGTGCATTGTCGATACGCGCGTTCTGAAGGACAGCGCTGGCGTGACCGTGGAAGACGTGGCCAAGCGCCTCATCGACTACGGTTTCCATGCGCCGACCATGTCCTGGCCGGTTGCCGGTACGCTGATGATCGAGCCGACCGAGTCTGAACCGAAGTCGGAAATCGACCGTCTTTGCGATGCGATGATTGCCATTGCAACTGAAGCGAAAAAGGTTGCGGATGGTGTCTGGCCTGCGGACGACAATCCGCTTGCCAATGCGCCGCACACGGCAGGCGATACGCTGGCGAGCGAATGGACACATCCTTATACCCGTGAGGAAGCGGTGTTCCCGGCAAGCGCTATCAATGGCGATTTTGACGCGACAGCAAAATATTGGCCACCGGTCAGCCGCGTGGATAATGTGGGCGGTGACAGAAATCTCATCTGCTCATGCCCGCCTGTAGCTGCCTACGGATGAGTTGATACGCAGTTTTGTCGACAAGAAGCGCCGCGGAAACGCGGCGCTTTTTTTGCGCATGGACAGGCAGGATTTATTGATTAACTAGATTTAAGTTAATCTGCGTAAAAGGCGACTCTGGTCGAGGCGTCTCTCCCGGATTGTTCTTTTAAAACAGAAAGATGTGCTGGTTGCATCTATGCGGTCAAACGAGACGCTAGTCGGATTCCAGGCAAAAAAAAGAGCCGGACTGGGAAGTCCGGCTAAGTTATGAAGGTGCCTTATAGGCAAACCTCCAGAGGGGAACACTTACCGCGCGCAATGGGAGGAGGCACAGCGGTAAGTGACTGTGATATGTATCACCTTGCTCCAATCTTCAACCCCTGAAACACGAAATTTTTGACCATTTCGGAAAATTCTGAAACTTTTCCCATTTTGACTGTTCCCAGCGGGTCATTGGTCAATATTTGTGTTCCTCAACGGAAAAGTCGTGCTTCAAATCGAAACAATCTTTCGTTGTAGGGGCGTACTCGACTCCAAGATCGATTCCGAGGCTCGAAGCTTCTTGGCAGCGATCACACAACAAACGATAGCATCGCTTCATCTCGACGCGAATTACCACCGGGATCGCAAAAGCGACGACGATACCAATCCCAATCTCGAAGAGATAAAGGTTGGGCGAAAGGGAGAGAGGAAGTCCTGATCCGCGGCCTGCTCCGGATCGAGGCCAGTTCATCTCTGCCCACTGCCATCTGCTAACCGGTTACGCGGAGATGACTTAGGTGCATTTTCAATGCCTTATACAATTATATCCGAACTTGTTGGACTACGATCTCCTCCAACCCCGGTTATAAGCTTATGAAATGGTTAGAATAATTCTAAAACATTCCTGCCCCGGTCAACTTCATTTAACTTGCAGGGCTGGCAGTGCGGATATAAAAGATGACCAAATGACGAAGGCTTCATGCCGGGTTTGAAGAGAAGCGACCATGGGACAGGCCGATTTCTCTGTCTTTTGGATAGTCGGAATGCTTGTACCTTTTCTCATCATGTTCCGCGAAGGCGTGGAAGCTGCGCTGATCGTGGGGATTATTGCCACTTATCTCCATCAAACCGGGCGTAGCGCCTGGATGCCTGTGGTCTGGATTGGCATTCTGCTGGCTCTGGCCATGTCGCTGACTGTTGGCGCGATCCTGCAGCTTCTGAGCGCGGAATTTCCTCAGAAAGCGCAGGAGCTTTTCGAGGCCATTATTGGTCTGATTGCGGTTTTCGTCCTCACTTCAATGGTGTTCTGGATGCGCAAGGCGGCGCGCTCCATCAAGGCGGAATTGCATCATTCCATCGATGCGGCGTTCCAGACACCAACGCACAAGGGCTTTGGTCTTATTCTCATGGTTTTCTTTGCGGTGGCGCGTGAAGGGCTTGAATCCGTTTTCTTTTTGCTGGCTGCTTTCCAGCAGAGCGAAGGTCCGGCGGCGCCTGTGGGCGCGCTGCTCGGCGTTTTGCTTGCAGCGGCGGTTGGATACGGCATCTTTAAAGGCGGCTTGAAGTTGAACCTCCGCCGCTTCTTTCGCTGGACGGGCGTTTTCATCCTGATCATCGCGGCGGGCATTCTGGCCAATTCTGTCATGGCACTGCATGAGGCAGGTATCTGGAACCACTTCCAGGCAGTCGTTTTCGACGCGAGCGACATTCTCCCGCTAGACAGTACGCTCGGCTCGGTTCTGGCTGGCGTTTTCGGATATATCGCAACCCCGACTGTCAGCGAAGTGGTCGCCTATGTGGCTTTCCTCGTTCCGGCACTCATCCTGTTTCTCATGCCAGCGAGCGGATCAGCGACCGCAAGCCAGATCAAGACAAGCGCACAATAAAAGAGATTTTCATGACGAACCCGAGGCCTACAGAACCGATGTCGCGCAATCTGGTCCGCCTAGGACTGGCCCTCGCCGTGCTGCTGCTGCTCGCTGCCGGCGCTGCATTCTATTATGCATCCCGTGTATCGGACAAAGCGCGGCATGCAGAAGGTGGAGACAAGATACAAGTCGCAATCAACGCGAAAAGCTGCGAACCGAACGAATTGACCGTCCCGGCCGGGCGCTCGGTTTTTGAAATCATCAACAAGTCGGATCGCACGGTCGAGTGGGAAATCCTCGATGGTGTGATGGTTCTCGAAGAGCGCGAGAATATTGCGCCGGGCTTCAAGCAGACAATCACAGCAAAGCTGGCGCCTGGCGAATACCAGATTACCTGCGGGCTTCTTTCCAATCCTCGGGGCAAGCTGACCGTAACTGCGACCGCTGCCAGCGAAGCGGAAAAGGGCAAACTGCCCCTTACAGCTTTTATCGGAGCACTGGCTGAATATCAGATTTATCTCACGACCGAGGTTGCTGAATTCCAGAAAGCTGTTGCGGCGCTTTCCGCCGCAATAGCGAGCGGTAATCTGGAAGCCGCACACGCCGCCTATGGTCCGGCGCGTGCCGCCTATGCGCGCATTTCGCCCGTCTCGGAAGCATTTTCCGATCTCGATACGGCCATTAATGCCCGTGCCGATTATTTCGAAAAGCGCGAGAAGGACGCAGGCTTCGGTGGTTTGCACCGTATCGAATATGGTCTGTTCGAACAGAAATCCGTCGATGGACTGGCAGCTGTGGCTGGCAAGCTTGAGCAGGATGCCACTGTCTTGAAAGAACGCATTCGCGGGCTTCGCATTTCACCGGACCGCATGATGGCGGGCACTGCTTCCGCCCTGAACCGTTTCGCTTCAACAGCGTCGGATGAAGGTGAGGACCGCTATGCACATACTGATCTGCAGGCTTTGTCGGGCCTTCTGGAAGGCGCCATCAAGACTGCCGATGTCCTGCGCCCCATTGTCGAAAAGGTTGATCAAAAGGCATTCGAAGACATCGACAAGGACGCTGCTTCGATCAAGTCGCTGCTCGGTGCGGACGCTCAGGGCAATGGTTTCAAGGCGTATGACGCACTGTCGCCTGATGAAAAGGCGAAATTCAAGGACGGCGCGGCACAACTTGCTGCGCAATTTACGAAACTCCGCGATCAGCTGGGAGTAGATTGATGATCAGAAAATTTTTTAAAAACGATAAGATAACCTCTGAAGAACCTGTTTCGTCCGCTCGGCGCGCATTGCTGCTGGGTGCGGGAGCCGCGGGTGTTGCCGGAACTGTTGGAAGCGTGCTTGCACCTCAGGCAGCACAAGCGCTTTCTTCTGAGAATGTGACCAACGCGCCGGAAAGCGAGAAGCTTCACGAAAGCCAGGCTTTTTACGGAAAGCACCAGCCAGGTATCGTCACGCCGCGTCCCGCCGCTGGGCTCGTTGCTTCTTTCGACGTTTTGGCGCGGGACCGCTCCGAACTCGAGCGCATGTTCCGACTGCTCACCGAGAGGACCGAATTTCTGATGAAAGGCGGGACGCCGCCGGAACTCGATGCAAAATTTCCGCCCTCGGATTCCGGCATTCTTGGTCCGGTCGTCACACCCGACAATCTCACCGTTACGGTTGCGCTTGGTTCGTCTCTGTTCGATGACCGTTTTGGTCTGAAACCGTTGAAGCCGAAACTTCTGCAGCGCATGACGAGTTTTCCCAACGATGCCTTGCAAAAGGACATCTGCCATGGGGACCTCGTAATTCAGTTCTGTTCAAATACGCCGGACACGAACATTCACGCCCTGCGCGACATCATGAAGAACATGCCCGACCTTTTGATGGTGCGCTGGAAACAGGAAGGGACGGTTCCTGTGCAGCCGCCGCATTCGCCTAAGGCGAAAGAAAGTGCGCGGAATTTCCTGGGTTTCCGCGACGGGTCTGCCAATCCTGATTCATCCGATGCAGCGTTGATGAACCGCATCGTCTGGGTGGGTGAAAAAAATGCGGAGCCTGATTGGGCAACCAATGGCAGCTATATGGCCGTGCGCATCATCCGTAATTTTGTCGAACGCTGGGATCGTACGCCGCTACAGGAACAGGAAGCCATTTTCGGACGGCGCAAGGATAGCGGAGCGCCATTCGACGGAAAAACCGAAACCGATGTTCCCAATTATGCGAAGGACGCTGACGGCAAAATCACACCGCTCGACTCGCATATCCGTCTGGCAAATCCGCGCGATGCAAATGCGGAGCAGCACCTCATTCTGCGTCGTCCGTTCAACTATTCCAACGGCGTCAGCAAATCGGGCCAGCTTGATATGGGCCTGCTCTTCATCGCCTATCAGGCCGATCTGGAAAAGGGCTTCATCACGGTTCAGAACCGGCTCAACGGTGAGCCGCTGGAAGAATATCTGAAGCCGATCGGGGGTGGGTATTTCTTCGCGCTGCCAGGTGTTGAGGATCACAAGGACTACTACGCGCGCGCACTTTTGGAGGCCAGCGGTCCGCAAAATGCCCGCGGGTAAGGAAACTACCAGAACATTTTGATTTTACGCGCATTTTTTGAAATGCGTCCCACGTGGAGAGGCAAAATATGAAGTATCGTCTGCCATTGCTTGCATCGGCATGTGCCGTTGCCCTTACGCTCAGCTTCGGCGCTGCGAAGGCCGAAGTTTCACCGCTGGACCTCGTTCAGCCGATCGCTGATTACAAGGTCTATGTGCAGGAAAACCTCGACGTTCTGGTCAAGGACACCAAGGCGTTTACCGATGCGGTCAAGGCAGGCGATCTGGAAAAGGCTAAGGCGCTTTATCCCTCTACCCGTGTCTCCTACGAAAAGATCGAACCGATTGCCGAACTCTTCGCTGATCTCGACGCTTCGATCGACAGTCGTGCGGATGACCATGAAAATGGTGAGAAGTCGGAAGACTTCACCGGATTCCACCGTATCGAATACGGCCTGTTCGCGCAGAATTCGACCGAAGATCTCGCTCCCATTGCAGACAAGCTCTATGCAGATGTGCTGGAGCTCCAGAAGCGGGTGAAAGACCTCACCGTGCCGCCAGAGAAGGTGGTTGGCGGTGCTGCTGCCTTGCTCGAAGAAGTGGCGGCAACCAAGATCTCCGGTGAGGAGGATCGTTACAGCCATACCGACCTTTGGGATTTCAAGGCCAATGTCGACGGTGCCCAAAAGATTGTCGAGCTTTTCAAGCCATTGCTGGAAAAGGAAAATCCGGACCTCGTGAAGAAGGTGGAAGCCAACTTCAAGACGGTCGACGACATTCTCGCCAAGTACAAGAAGGGCGATGGCTACGAGTCCTACGACAAGCTGTCGGAAGATGATCGCAAGGCGCTGGCCGGTCCGGTAACCACGCTTGCCGAAGATCTCTCCACCCTGCGCGGCACGCTCGGCCTGAATTGAGAAAAGAGAATTGAAATGGCGGGGTAACCCGCCATTTTCTCATTGTCAGATCGCGCCCGGATAGACCCTGACCGGGCGATTGTCCTTGACCGACTCCATGACCACAAAAGTGGATGTGCTCGCCACATTGGGCAAGCTCGAAATCTTTTCGCCCAGCACCTCGCGGTAACGCCGGATGTTGGGCGTTCGCACTTTCAGAAGATAGTCGAAAGAGCTGGCAATCATGTGGCATTCTTCGACTTCGCGTATTTTGCGCACCGCCGTGTTGAATGCTTCAAGTGCGGCTTCGCGGGTGTCGGACAATTTAACTGTCGTGAAGGCGATATGATCGAGACCAAGTTTTTCGGGATCGATTGCAGCACGGAAGCCGACAATATAACCTTCATCGACCAGTCTTTTCAGCCTCGCCTGGCAAGGGGTCTTGGATAGGCCGACCTTTTTCGAGAGTTCGGTGACCGGAATGCGCCCATCTTCGCTCAGGACTTCCAGAATGCGTCGATCAAACTGATCCAGATCGTCTAAAGAATCTATCTTTCGCATTCTTTTTGCCTTCCTTCGAGCCAATAATAAGATCGATAGTCCTTCATATGAAGCAAATGAAGGCAGAATGCAATTTGGACAAATGTTAGTGTGCGCCCACATAAAGCAGAGCTAAACTGGGCAGAGACGCTCGGGGCTGTTTTCATTTGCGAGCATTGCACCATGACCGACACCATACCCGTCCCCACCAATCCGGTTTTCCAGAATTTTGCGCCGCCGATCCGCGAGCAAAACGCGATGAGGCAGGCGATCACCGCCGCTTATCGTCGTCCTGAAGCCGAATGCGTTTCCGCATTGGCTGCGCAGGCCGCTTTGCCGGAAGAAACCGCCAAGCAGATCCGTGCCACGGCCCGCAAGCTGATTGAAGCGCTGCGCGCCAAGCACAGGGGCACCGGCGTCGAAGGTCTGGTGCATGAATATTCGCTGTCGAGCCAGGAAGGCGTGGCGCTGATGTGCCTTGCCGAAGCGCTGCTGCGTATCCCCGACATGGCGACGCGCGACGCGCTGATCCGCGACAAGATTTCTAATGGCGACTGGAAGTCCCATATTGGCGGCGGGCGTTCGCTCTTCGTCAACGCGGCAACTTGGGGCCTTGTCGTCACCGGCAAGCTGACGAATACGGTTAATGATCGCGGCCTGTCGGCGGCTCTGACGCGCCTGATCGCCCGTTGCGGCGAGCCTGTCATTCGCCGCGGCGTTGACATGGCCATGCGCATGATGGGTGAACAGTTCGTCACTGGCGAAACCATTGAAGAAGCGTTGAAACGCGCCAGGCCGTTGGAAGAACGCGGTTTCCGCTATTCCTACGACATGCTGGGTGAAGCCGCGACGACTGCTGCCGACGCTGAGCGCTATTACAAGGATTATGAGACCGCGATCCACGCCATTGGTCGCGCATCGGCTGGTCGGGGCATTTATGATGGCCCCGGCATTTCCATCAAGCTGTCTGCTCTGCATCCGCGTTACGTCCGCTCACAGAGCGACCGCGTGATGGGAGAGCTTCTGCCCAAGGTGAAGGCGCTCGCTGTCATCGCTAAGTCTTATAATATCGGCCTCAATATCGATGCCGAAGAAGCTGACCGTCTGGAACTGTCGCTCGATCTGTTGCAGAGCCTCATCCAAGATCCGGAGCTGGCAGATTGGGAAGGCATCGGCTTTGTGGTGCAGGCCTATGGCAAGCGTTGTCCGTTCGTGCTCGATTTCATCATTGATCTGGCGCGGCAGAACAAACGCCGCGTCATGGTTCGTCTGGTCAAGGGCGCTTACTGGGATGCCGAAATCAAGCGTGCGCAGGTGGACGGACTGGAAGATTTCCCGGTTTATACGCGCAAGGTACATACCGATGTTTCCTACATCGCCTGCGCCCGCAAGCTTCTGGCTGCGACCGATGCCGTTTTCCCGCAGTTTGCGACCCACAATGCGCAGACGCTGGCCACCATCTATCATTTGGCTGGGCCGGATTTCAAAACCGGCAAGTTTGAGTTCCAGTGCCTGCACGGCATGGGCGAGCCGCTTTATGATGAAGTTGTCGGCGCTGACAAGCTTGGCCGTCCGGCCCGCATTTATGCGCCGGTCGGTACACATGAAACACTGCTGGCTTATCTCGTCCGCCGCCTTCTTGAAAACGGTGCGAATTCCTCCTTCGTCAACCGTATTGGTGATGAAAATGTTTCCGTTGATGAGCTGATCGCCGATCCGGTTGAGGTTGTTCGCTCCATGGCTGTTGTCGGGGCACGCCACGATCAGATTGCCCTGCCAGAAAATCTCTATGGCGCTCGCAAGAATTCCGATGGTTTCGACCTGTCGAACGAGACTACGCTTGCTGAACTGAGTAAAATTCTGAAAGACAGCGCCGATCGTGCATGGACATCGGAACCGCAGGTTGCTGGCGCCAAGGTGAAGGGAACCAGCCGTCCGGTGCTCAATCCCGGCGATCACAGGGATGTTGTAGGCCAGGTGACGGAGATTGCCGAAGCAGACGTAGCCAAGGCCATGAAGGCAGCAAAGAAGGCAACGGCGAGCTGGTCGGTGGTCGCGCCTACTGAGCGTGCAGCCTGTCTGGAACGTGCCGCCGACATCATGCAGCGAGATATGCCGGTTCTGCTGGGCCTCATCATGCGCGAAGCCGGCAAATCCATGCCAAACGCGATTGCTGAAGTGCGCGAAGCCATCGACTTCCTGCGCTATTATGCGGAACAGACCCGGCGTACGCTGGGCGTCGGCCATAAGGCGCTGGGGCCTATCGTCTGCATCAGCCCATGGAATTTCCCTCTCGCGATCTTCACAGGCCAGATTGCGGCAGCGCTTGTTGCTGGCAATCCGGTGCTGGCAAAGCCTGCCGAAGAAACCCCGCTTATTGCAGCGCAGGGCGTTCGTATTCTGCATGAGGCTGGCATTCCGGCTGATGCGCTGCAGCTTCTGCCGGGCGATGGCCGCATTGGGGCCGCGTTGGTTGCTGCCGAAGAAACATGCGGCGTGATGTTCACGGGTTCGACTGAAGTGGCGCGTCTCATTCAGGCGCAGCTTGCCTCACGTCTGTTGCCAAATGGCAAGCCTATTCCGCTCATTGCTGAAACCGGCGGTCAGAATGCAATGATCGTGGATTCGTCAGCGCTTGCCGAGCAGGTCGTTTTCGACGTGATTGCATCGGCATTTGATAGCGCCGGTCAGCGTTGTTCGGCGCTGCGCGTTCTCTGCCTCCAGGAAGACGTCGCTGACCGCATCCTGACCATGCTCAAGGGCGCACTGAAGGAACTTTCGATCGGTCGTACCGACCGGCTGAACGTCGATATTGGCCCGGTCATCACCGATGAAGCCAAGACCATAATCGAAAAGCACGTTCAGGCTATGCGCGATCTCGGCCGCAAGGTCGAACAGCTGCCGCTTGGGGCTCAAACCGAGAAGGGCACTTTCGTTGCGCCGACCATCATCGAGATCAATTCGCTTCGCGATCTGAAACGGGAAGTCTTCGGCCCGGTATTGCATGTCGTGCGCTACAAGCGCGATGATATGGAGCGTCTGATCGACGACATCAACGCGACGGGGTACGGGCTTACTTTCGGCCTGCATACACGTCTTGACGAAACCATCGCCAATGTTGCGGATCGTATCCGTGTCGGCAATATCTATATCAATCGCAATGTTATTGGCGCCATTGTCGGTGTGCAGCCTTTCGGCGGGCGCGGCCTGTCCGGCACCGGACCCAAGGCTGGTGGCCCACTCTATCTTGGACGTTTGGTGGAAACGGCACCGATCCCGCCGCGCCACAGCTCGGTTCACACCGATCCGGCGCTTAAGGACTTTGCCAAGTGGCTTGGCAATCGTGGCATGAATGATCTGGCACAGGCTGCCCGCGATACCGGCAGCGCCTCGGCGCTCGGCCTTGATCTGGAATTGCCGGGCCCGGTCGGTGAGCGCAATCTTTATGCGTTGCATGCGCGTGGAAATATCCTGCTGGTTCCGCAGACGGAAACGGGCCTTTATCGCCAGATGACTGCTGCCCTTGCCACGGGTAATACCGTCTATATTGACGAGACTTCGGGCTTGCGGAATGTTCTGAAAGATATTCCGGCTTCCGTGGCAGCGCGTACGATCTGGACCAATAACTGGGAATCCGATGCGCCGTTTGCCGGTGCTCTGATTGAAGGCGACGCCGAACGCATCGTGGAGATCAACAAGAAGATCGCGACGCTCCCCGGGCCTTTGGTTCTGACGCAGGCGGCTTCCTCGGAAGAACTGGCAAACAACCCGGATGCCTATTGCCTCAATTGGCTTCTGGAAGAAGTTTCGACCTCGATCAACACCACGGCTGCGGGTGGCAATGCCAGCCTGATGGCAATCGGCTGACCCCTGCCGGACAGGAAGAACAAAAAAGGCGGCTGCGGCCGCCTTTTTCTTTTTCGGTCGGTCTTGCATGGCTGTGCACCGGATAACCTAGAGCGGTTCCTGTTCTAACAGAATCGCCGGAACCGCTCTAACTGTTTGTTTTAGCGCATTATCCAACACAAAACCGTCTCACACTTTTGCTGGAAATGCTCTAAAACAGAATTATTGGATTATTTTTTATGGTTTCAGAATAAAATTTACAAAGGCATTGACAGACTTTTATAAAAGGCAAAGACTATGCACACGCTTGCAAAAGCGTCGGCGTGGAGGCGCCGCATAAAGGGAGGAAAACAATGCGTTCGGCATTTTTCGTTGCTGCGCTCGCTGCGGGCGTATCTTCATTTGCTTTTTCTGCGCAGGCCGCAGGCAATCTCAATCTCATTTGCTCGGCGGATGTGGTCATCTGCGAGCAGATGAAGAACATGTTCGAGAAGGATACCGGCATCAAGGTCAACATGGTCCGGCTTTCTTCCGGTGAAACCTATGCCAAGGTACGGGCCGAAGCGCGCAATCCGAAAACAGACATCTGGTGGGCCGGCACGGGCGATCCGCACCTGCAGGCAGCTTCCGAAGGGCTGACGCTTGAGTATAAATCGCCGATGCTCGAGCAACTGAATGATTGGGCCAAGAAGCAGGCCGAAAGCTCGGGATTCCGCACGGTCGGGGTTTATGCCGGTGCGCTCGGATGGGGTTACAACACTGATATTCTGGCCAAGAAAAACCTGAAAGAGCCGAAATGCTGGGCTGATTTGCTCGACGCATCCTACAAGGGCGAAATCCAGATGGCCAACCCGAACTCTTCCGGCACGGCCTATACGGCGCTGGCTACGCTCGTACAGATCATGGGCGAAGACAAGGCTTATGAATATTTGAAGAAGCTCAACGAGAACGTATCGCAGTACACCAAATCCGGATCGGCCCCGGTCAAGTCGGCGGCGCGAGGGGAGACAGGCATCGGCATCGTCTTCATGCACGATGCAGTTTCGATGACCGCGGAAGGCTTCCCGGTCAAGTCAGTCGCACCGTGCGAAGGCACCGGTTATGAAATTGGCTCGATGTCCATCATAAAGGGTGCCAAGAATCTTGAGAACGCCAAGAAGTGGTATGACTGGGCGCTGACCGCCGAAGTGCAGTCGCACATGAAGGATGCGAAGTCCTTCCAGTTGCCATCGAACAAGTCGGCTGAAGTGCCAAAGGAATCGCCGCGCTTCGAGGACATCAAGCTGATTGATTATGACTTCAAGACGTATGGCGAACCGGCCAAGCGCAAGGAATTGCTCGAGCGCTGGGATAAGGAAATCGGTGCGCACGCCAACTGATCTTTCGTTGGCTTGAAATCCGGGTGCGCCGCTCCTGTTGTGCGACGCACCATTTCCAAATGGCGGAGCTGCCAGCGGTATTCCTGAATAGTGCAGGAGCCGGAGCGCTGGTCATTCCTTGGAATCTCCATGGGGAGGACGCGGACATTCATGAAACAGCATAATCGCAGACTGGATATTGTTCTGATGCTGGCGTTGGCAGCATTTGTCTTGCTGCCTTGGTACCGCATTGAAGACGGCTTTCTGAGTTTCGGTTGGCTGGACGGAATGTATGGCGATGGTGCAACGGCGCCGGGCTTCTGGCAAATGGCCTTCTTCGGGCGTCCGTGGCTTGGCGCTATCGCCCTGTTCATGCTTCTCTGCGCTTCTGCCCGTTTCATATTGCCTCTTGAGCGTCGTAGCGGCGTTTTGGTCTGGGCAAGCCTCCTTGGTGTGATATTTCTGGCGCTGCAAGGGCTGGCTATCGGCTTTTCCGGCTGGAACTGGACGATCAGCGAAAATCTGTTCGGCACGCTCGCAGACGGTCAGCCAGCCTTCGGCGCAGGAGCGATCCTGACAGGCCTATGCTTTGTGCTCATTTTTTCGTTTGGTCTGGCGGAACGCGGCGTGATGAAGGGGGACGCTTTCGTCGTCTCTTCCATTACCCTGCTTGTCGCGCTGGTGGCTGTATTTGTCTTCTATCCTGTCATCAGCATGTTTGCCGGGTCGGTGCAGGATTTCGACGGCTCGTTCAAGCCTGAGGGGTTCATTGGCAATATTCAGGATTCCTCGATCTGGAGCTTGGCCTGTCTTGTCGGGGAAGGACGGTGTGGCGTTGCATGGCGCACATTGTGGCTGGCGCTGATGACGGCGACGGGGTCCACAGTGCTGGGCCTCGCCTTTGCACTGGTCGCTACCCGCACGGGTTTTCCTTTCAAGAAGGGACTGCGGCTTCTCACCATATTGCCGATCATCACGCCGCCTTTCGTCGTCGGGCTTGCTCTGACGCTGCTTTTTGGCCGCGCAGGGGTCGTGACGGAGCAGTTATCCAGCATGTTCGGTATCGAGCCCGGACGGTGGCTTTACGGCCTCATTGGCATATGGATCGCTCAGGTTCTGTCGTTTACGCCCATTTCCTTCCTCGTCCTGATCGGCGTTGTCGAAGGTGTGTCCCCGTCGATGGAAGAGGCATCGCAAACCCTGCGCGCCGATCGTTGGCGGACGTTCCGCAAGGTTTCATTGCCTCTGATGGCGCCGGGCCTTGCCAATGCGTTTCTCATCGCCTTCATCGAAAGCATGGCGGATTTCGGCAATCCGATGGTGCTCGGCGGCAGCAATGGCGTGCTCTCGACAGAAATATTCTTTGCCGTGGTGGGCGCGCAAAACGATCCGTCGCGCGCTGCAGTGCTCGCTATCGTGCTGCTGTGCTTTACATTAACCGCGTTTCTCCTTCAACGCGTATGGCTTTCCGGCAAGAACTTCGCCACGGTGACCGGCAAGGGTGATTCTGGAATGCATGCCGGCTTGCCGCGCGGGCTAAAAATCGGCGTTTATGCCCTTGTCATCCCCTGGATGGTTTTCACTGTCGTTGTGTATGCGATGATCCTCATCGGAGGCTTCGTGCGACAGTGGGGACTCGATAATACGCTGACGGTCGAACATTACGCACGGGCCTTCTCCATCAATTGGACCGAGAACGGCATTGCATGGACCGGCGTGGCGTGGAACTCGTTCTGGACGACCATGGAAATTTCACTGCTATCGGCACCACTCACTGCGGCAGTCGGTCTGCTGACGGCCTATCTGATCGTTCGCCAGCGTTTTGTCGGACGCAATGTCTTCGAATTTGCCCTGATGCTGAGTTTTGCCATCCCCGGAACGGTAATCGGCGTCAGCTATGTGATGGCCTTCAACTTGCCGCCGCTTGAGATGACCGGCACAGCGCTGATCCTGATTGCATGTTTCGTGTTCCGCAACATGCCGGTGGGCGTGCGTGGTGGGATCGCAGCCATGAGCCAGCTCGACAAGAGCCTTGATGAAGCCTCCCTGACGCTGCGGGCAAACAGCTTCCGCACGATCCGCAAGGTCATTCTGCCGCTGCTGCGCCCGGCGATCACTGCGGCGTTGGTCTATTCCTTCGTACGCGCAATCACTTCCATCAGCGCGGTCATCTTCCTTGTATCGGCAGAGTACAATATGGCGACGTCCTATATCGTCGGTCTGGTCGAGAACGGCCAGTTCGGTGTGGCCATCGCATATTCATCGATGCTGATCGTGGTCATGATCGTCATCATCACCAGCTTTCAGCTTCTCGTGGGTGAACGCAAGCTCAGGCGCGAGAACCGCGTTGCAGCCGTCACCCCCGTCAAAACTATTCGTCAGGAGAAAGCCGCATGACTGCGATCCGTCCCGGCTCCGTTACATTTGAAAATGTCACCAAGAAATTCGGTAATTTTACTGCCTTGCCCGATTTGTCCCTGACTGTGGAGCCGGGAACGTTGGTGACGCTCCTGGGCCCGTCCGGTTGCGGCAAGACGACGACATTGCGGCTGCTGGCCGGGCTTGAACATCCAACGTCCGGCCGTATCCTGATCGGTGGCAAGGACGTGACCAATCTGCCGGCCAATGAGCGCGACGTCTCGATGGTCTTCCAATCCTATGCACTCTTCCCGCATATGAGTTCGCTCGACAATGTGGCCTACGGCCTGGAGTCCTCGGGCTTGAAAAAGGCCGAAGCGCGCGAACGTGCGGAAGAGGGGCTCAAGCTCGTCGGTCTTGCAGGAATGGGGCATCGCCTGCCTGCCGAACTCTCGGGTGGGCAGCAGCAGCGCGTGGCCGTGGCCCGCGCTCTCGTGCTGGAACCACAGGTTCTGCTTCTGGATGAACCGCTTTCAAATCTCGACGCCCGTTTGCGGCGCCGGGTACGCACCGAAATTCGGGAGTTGCAGCAGCGGCTCGGCTTTACTGCCGTCTATGTGACACACGATCAGGACGAGGCGCTGGCCGTTTCCGACACGATCATCGTCATGAAGGAAGGCAACGTCGCACAGAAGGGAAGCCCGCGTGATCTCTATGAAACACCGGCCTCCGCTTTCATCGCGGACTTCATGGGGGAGGCGAATGTTGTGCCATGTGAGGTAGTGACGGCGGATGGAGGCGAAGCTGTCATTCGTGTGGGCGGACTGATCCACCGCGTCGCTGCCCCCAACGCCCGGCCGGGGCCGGCGCAGCTCGCAATCCGTCCCAATGCCGTGAGCTTACAGCCGCGGGCCGGCGGAGGCTTCCCGGGACGTGTCGCGCATTCAGCCTATCTTGGCGATCATATTGAATATGAAATCGAGACCGAGCACGGCAAGCTTTTCATTGTCGATCCGGCGGTCGAAGAGGCTCTGCCGCCACAAACCGATGTCTCTATCGAGTTCAAAACGCGCGGGCTTGCCATTATCAATCAATAGGCGCAGAAACGTCACGCCTCTCCTTATCTCTCATCGGAAAACCATCATGACTTCCCATCCCGGACCGGAACTAAAAGCGCGGCTGGCGCTTGCCGAAAAGATCGCGCGCGAAGCGGGCGCCAAGGCTCTCGACTATTTCAAACGACGTGAAACGCTGGTTATCGAAACCAAGCGCGACCCGCAGGATGTGGTATCGATTGCTGACAGGGACGTCGAAAAGCTCATTCGCACCCGTGTGTCGGAAATCTTTCCGCAAGATGGCTTTCTCGGAGAGGAATACGGGCTGAACGAGGGTACGTCAGGTTACGCCTGGGTCGTCGACCCGATTGATGGCACCAGCCCTTTTGTCAACGGCATGCCGAACTGGTGCGTTTCCATTGCCGTTCTGAAAGACGGAGAGCCCGTCATCGGCGTAATCCAGGCCCCGTGCTTTGACGAACTCTATGCCTCGGCAAAAGGCTTGGGCGCAACACTTGATGGCAAGAAGCTGGTTCTCGATCCAAGCCGCACGATCCGAAATTCGGTGACGGGTATTGGTGCCAACAACTATGTGACGCCGCAAGTCGTGGCCAAAATCGTGGAAGATCTGCTGGAGGCGGGTGGGACCTTTATCCGCAATGGTTCGGGCGCGCTGATGATAGCCTATGTCGCGGCTGGCCGGTTGGTGGGCTATTATGAACCCTACATGCATGCCTGGGATTGCATGGCTGGGTTTTGCCTCGTGCGTGAGGCCGGCGGTTATGCGCATCCTTTCCCAGTCGATGGAGAAAAGCTTACCAAGGGCAACAAGGTTTTCGTGGCTGCACCCGGTGCGGTTGATGATCTCAAGAAAGTGGCCGGTCTCTGACTGATAGTCCCGGCGTTTCGGCGCTTATTCCCAGCCATATTCTGAATAGAGTTCGCCTCCGGCGGCGCAGAGAAGCGCCTGCCGGACATAAGGAATGGTGTTTTCCGGGAGGTTGTCCAGGTGTCTCCATTGCAGATTGGCGTGCTTGTCCGGCTCGCATAGCGTGGGGGTGCCTGCCCATTCCTCGGTGCGGAAGAAATGGCCTATCCACGGGCTGCCAGCCGTCAGGCTATGCAAGGTGTGGACTGATTTCAGAGATTCCGGCGCGATGACCACGCCCGTCTCCTCAAACGCTTCGCGAATGGCTGCGGCGCGGATTGTTTCGCCCCCATCAAGTCCCCCTGCAGGAAGGCTGAATGAACCATCCATCCATCCGGTCTCTTTCCGCTGCAACATGCAGATTTCTGCTCCGCGCGCCAGAATAACAAAGACAGCGGACGAAAGCTGAAAACGGACACGCCCACTCAATGGGATCTCCTCCAAAAACAAATCGGCAAGTCTTCTACGGACTTGCCGAAAGCTTACACGAGTCGGTCGGTTTCCTAAGGAGGATCAGGAGTTGTCCCGTTGGAAAATCCAGTCATGATCGGGGTGGTTCTTGAACCGCCATTTGCGCAAGGGACCGGCCATCACATTGAGATAATACATCTCATAGCCGTAGGGTGCGCCACATGGGTGATGGCCTTTTGGAACAAGCACGACATCTCCATCCGCGACCGCCATGGTTTCATCAAGGCTTCCGTCTTCGGTGAAGACACGCTGGAAGCCAAAACCCTGCGCCGGATTGAGACGGTGATAATAGGTCTCTTCCAGATAGGTCATATCGGGAAAATTGTCTTCGTCATGTCTGTGGGGAGGATAGGATGACCAGTTTCCCTGTGGTGTGAAGACCTCGGTAACAAGAAGGCTGTCGGCAACATCCCGGCCTTCCATTGCAATATTGTGGATGAAACGGGAGTTGGCGCCTTTTCCGCGCTGCTCCAGTGTCAGATTTTCCGGCCCAAGCTTCTGTGCCTTCCGGCCGGGTTTGCCCGGCGCGGTACAGACGCCCAGAACGCAGTCTGTCGTGGCAGTCGCGTGCCAGTCGCTTTCAAAAGGCACATAGAGGCAATGCGGCGGCAGTTTCTCGAACACATTCATGCGTTCGCCTATCTCACCGAAATCCTCGCCGGAGGCGGAAATCTTGGCTTTGCCTTCCACAAGGACCAGGATCACTTCGGTCGATCCAGTCTTTTCGGATACGCTCTCACCGGGCTTGAGACGATAGAGTCCGAATCCGACATACCCCCATTCGGCACTTTCAGGGGTGATGTCGTGGACCTTTCCATGCGTGCCCTTGGGCTTGCGCAACAAATTGGCCATGTCTCAGTCTCCTTTGTCGAGCCCTGCTTCACGTGCGAATGATTTCAGTGATTTCAACCCGAGTGACTGATACTGGTACGGACTGCGAACTTCCGGGTCCTGTTCGGCTTCGATCACCAGCCAGCCCTGATAGGCTTTGTCAGCCGCGACTTTCAGCACAGGCGTGAAGTCGACGCCGCCCTCTGCATCACCGGGAACAGTGAATACACCGCGACGAACTCCCTCCAGAAAAGACAAGCTCTGGTCCCGTACCTCGGTAGCTATCGCTGGGCGAACGTTCTTGGCGTGAATATGACCGACGCGGCCCATATGCTTTTTGGCAACCCGCTCCGGATCACCACCGCCGAACAGGCAATGGCCGGTATCGAGAAGAAGCTTCGTGTGCGGCCCGGTATGCTGCATCAGAAGATCAATCTCGTCTTCACTCTGCACCACGGTTCCCATGTGATGATGGTAGACAAGCGCGATACCTTGGGCCGCGGCAAATTCTGCCAGTGCTTCGACGCCCGCCCCAAATTCTTCCCAGCGCGCTTCTTCCAGCACCGGACGCTCGGATAGAGGCTTGTCGTTGTCACCATGAATGGCGTTCGAGGTTTCGCAAACGATGATGACCTTCGACCCCATCGCCTTCAGAAGATCGAGCGCAGGCTGCATGGCCTTCTTTTCTTCTTCGACGGAATTCACTAACAGATTGAGTGAATGCCAGCCCGATACGTAGCGAAGCCTGCGCGGCTCGAGCACGGCTTTAAGAGCGTCGGCTTCCTGCGGAAACTTATGACCTTTCTCGATCCCGTCGAAGCCGATTTCGGCGGTTTCATCAAGGCATTGATCCAAGGTGATGTGCGCGCCGAGGCTGCGATCATCGTCGTTCGACCAGGCAATTGGATTGGTGCCATAGAGGATCATCGGTCAGTTTCTTTCTTTGAGCTTGGCTTCATAATCTTTACGGGCAGCGCGCACCTGTTCGCGCTCCGAGACTTCCGGCACGGCCACATCCCACCACCATCCACCGGTTTCAGGCGTCGGGTAGGGGTCGGTATCGATAATGACGACTGTCGTGCGGGGACTGTTGCGGGCTTCGGCAAGGGCATGTTCCAGCTCGCGGATCGATCCTGCTTTCTTCGTATCCGCGCCCATCGCTCCGGCGTGGGCGGCGAAATCGATCTTCGATGGATTCACATGGGCGGCATGGTCGAGCAGGTTGTTGAACTCGGCGCCGCCGGTCGCCATCTGAAGCCGGTTGATGCAGCCGAAACCGCGATTGTCTGTGATCACGACAGTGATCTTCTGCCCCATCATGACGGCGGTGGCGAGTTCGGAATTGGCCATCATGTAGGAGCCGTCGCCAACCATCACGATGACGTCGCGGTCCGGTTCGGCCATCTTGATGCCAAGGCCGCCAGCAATTTCATAACCCATGCAGGAGAAGCCATATTCCATATGATAGGACATGGGGCGACCAGCTTTCCAGAGTTGATGGAGCTCTCCGGGCATCGTGCCTGCCGCGCACATGACGACAGTGTTTTCCCGTGCCTGACGCTGTACCGCGCCAATCACTTGCATATCCGTCGGCAAGGCGTTGCCGTCGCTGGGGGCAGCAGTGAAACTGTCTGCTGCGGCAAACCATTTCTCTTTCAATGCGATATTGACGGGTTGGCGCTTATAGCTGCCGATTGCTTTCGAGAGCGTTTCAAGGCCGATCCTTGCGTCGGCAACCAATGGAATGGAACCGTGCTTGGAGCCGTCATAGGACTGGACATTGAGCGAGAGGAGCTTGCGACCGGGTTGCTTGAACAGCGCCCATGATCCGGTTGTGAAGTCCTGAAAGCGCGTGCCGACACCGATCACGAGATCGGCTTCCGCGGCGATCGCATTGGCGCTGTCTGCCCCGGTTACACCCACGGGACCGAAATTGAGTGGGTGATCCCATGGCAGGGCCGATTTGCCAGCCTGCGTTTCGATGACCGGAACGCCGTGCGCTTCGGCAAAATTGCGCAACGCTTCGTGGGCGCCTGAATAATGCACACCACCGCCTGCGACGATAACAGGTTTAAGCGCTCCCTGGATCGCTGTGGCTGCGCTGTTCAGTTCGTTTTCGTCCGGTGGCGGACGACGCCAGTGCCAGACTTTTTGTTCAAAGAATTCTTCCGGCCAGTCATAGGCCTCCGTCTGTACATCCTGACAAAAGGCGAGCGTCACCGGCCCGCAATCGGCAGGATCGGTCATTGTGCGGAAGGCACGAGGCAGGGCTGTGAGAAGCTGTTCCGGCCGGGTGATCCTGTCGAAATAGCGGCTGATCGGACGAAAACAGTCATTCACGGTCATGGTGCCGTCGTTGAAATCTTCGATCTGCTGCAAGACGGGATCAGGGCCGTGATTGGCAAAGACATCACCGGGAATGAGAAGGACGGGCAGGCGATTTACATGGGCAAGGGCAGCTGCCGTGACCATATTCGTCGCTCCGGGGCCGATGGAGGAGGTGACAGCGCAAGCGCGTTTGCGGCCAAGCTGCTTGGTATAGGCAATGGCTGCATGGGCCATGGTCTGTTCATTGTGGCCTCGCCACGTGGGTAATTCTTCGCGAATGCCATGGAGCGCTTCTCCAAGCCCGGCCACATTCCCATGGCCGAAAATAGCCCAGACACCCGCGATAAAAGTTTCCCCTTCCGGCGTCAGTTGGTTTGCGAGATAGCGTACCAGTGCTTGTGCGGCGGTCAATCGAATAGTTTTCATAGCTCCTCCAGCGTCCTCCCGGCAGAACGAACTCAATATTTGCGCACGCTGTCCCAAACGTTGCAAAGGCTGCGATAGCGCGTAGCCATGTCGGCAATTGCTTCATCGTCGCCGATCGAACCATTCAGCCATTTGCGTGCCGCGTCACCAAAGATGGTGCGCCCCACCGCAAAACCTTTGACAAGGTCGAAGTCGGCAGCGATAGCAAGGCTGGCTTCCAGTTCTTCGGCGGGTGCATCCAGTCCCAGGACGACGATGCCGCGTGTGTGGGAGTCGTTGCGTGTGATTGCGTTACAGGCATTGGCCCAGGCTGCTTTGGTTTTCATAGGCTCGAGCTTCCACCAGTCGGGATAAACCCCGATTTCGTAGAACCGCTCGATCACACGAGCTGTCGTATCGTCATCGACTGCTCCTGCTTTTGACGGGATGATTTCGAGCAGGGATTCCAGACGGTTACGCCGGGCGGCTGCGAAAAGACGTGAAACAGTTTCTTCCTGCTGCGCCTTGAACTCAGCCGTGTCATCCGGATGATAGAAGCATAGCAATTTTACGACATTCTCGACAGGCCACTCCACAAGTCCGCCGCAGTCCGGTCCGAGTTCCGGCTCCAGTTTAAGTGGACGCGAACCGGGCCATTCAGTCGGGCGCCCGATCCACAAGCCCGTGCCTGCTGCCCTGTAAAGAGCATCGCGGCCCAGCCGCCCATCGCACAATATGCCGTAGCCCTTGGCCCCGTCAGCCACCTGCAAGGCGGCATCCAAGCACAGCTGTTTGAATTCTCCGATCTTTTCGTTTGAAACACCCGCTTCGGCGGCCATCTCTTCAAGCTGGATCCGGTGGTCGAACGCGAAGACGCGCATGTGAGGCCAATCGCCGCTCCGGTTGGTGGACCAATGTATCTGCTCCAGGGCCGCATCCTTGCGCAAAGCCTTGTTGCGAATGCCAGTGCGGAAAAAATACTGAAGCTCTTCCCAGCTCGGATAGGCTGGCGTGCATCCGTGCCGCGAAACTGCAAAGGCGCCGCAGGCATTGGCGAATTTGAGGCTGGTAGGCCAGTCCTCGTCCTTCAGCCAGCCACGCAAAAGGCCGGACATGAACCCGTCACCCGCGCCCAGCACATTGAAGACATCAATCGGAAAACCTTCGCCGCTCTGCCCCTCGTCGAGACTGTCGGGAATCGCGCCTTCGAAAACCACGGCTCCCATCGGACCGCGTTTGCAGACCAGTGCTGCGTTCGTTACATCACGCACCGCCTTCAGTGCCTGTAGCGTATCAGTCGAACCCCCTGCGATATGGAACTCCTCTTCTGTTCCAACGACAAGATCAAACAGATGAAGCGTCGATTGCAGCTTGGCTGTGACGGCTGCGGATTCGATGAAACGGTTTTCGCCGTCACCGTGGCCGGAAAGTCCCCAGAGATTGGGGCGATAGTCGATATCGAGCGCCGTGCGACTGCCATTGCCCCGGGCGAGGCGAATTGCCTTCAGGACCGCCGCTTCCGTCTTCGGATGGGATAAATGTGTGCCGGTTGCCAATACACAGCCAGCTTCGACGATGAAATCTGGATCGATATCGTCCTCGCACAAAGCCATGTCGGCACAATTTTCGCGATAGAAGATCAGGGGAAAATGCTGCTGGTCGCGAATGCCGAGAATAACCAGGGCGGTCAGGCGCTCTGGGTCGGTAACGATGCCCCGAGTGTCCACGCCCTCCCGCTCCAGTTCCCGCAGTAGAAAACGCCCCATATGCTCATCGCCGACACGCGTGATCAACGCCGATTTGAGGCCAAGCCGCGCAGTTCCGGTTGCAATATTGGTGGGGGAGCCGCCGACATACTTGTTGAAGGAGGCCATGTCTTCCAGAAGGCCGCCCACTTGCGCACCATACAGGTCCACCGAAGATCGGCCAATCGTGATCAAGTCGAGCCGCTTCACTCCATCCTCCCTCGGTATTTTCTTATTGCTGCATGGCTGTGCACGAATCATGACACATAGCAGTTATTCCATTTTTGATTAAAATGGATTTATTATTCTATTTCAACTGAAAAATGGAATGTGCAGGGAAGGTCAGTCGCTTCGCCTTAGTGTCCCTACGGCGACGGCAAGTGCGATAGCCAGGCAAAGCGTTGCAGAGAGCGAACGAAATGCACCGAAATCTACTTCGGAAACCAGCAATGTCTGCTTGGCGGATTTGCTCATGGGGCTGACAAAGGTGTCCGTGATGCCGACGACGTCAATACCCCGCGCGGCGACGGTTTCAGCCATGGCGACCGTTTCCGGCGAGTAGGGGGAAAATGTAATCGCCAGAAGCACATCGCCTTCGCGAATAGCGTGCAGGTTTTCCAGTTTGCCCACGGCGCTGTGCAGCATGGCCGGAACGTGCATTTTCTCCAGCGCGTAAGCCAGATAGCTCGCGACCGGAAAGGCGCGACGGATTCCGACAATATGGATTGTGTGTGCGCTCGCCAAAAGCTGAACAGCCTTTTCGAGTGCTTGTGGATCAATGGTTTTCAGCAAACCTTCGAGGGAGGTGCGCCCGGCCTCGGCGAACTCCGCAAGAAGGGCAGGGGCGCTACCCGTCGCGGTTTCTCGCAAATGCTGCAACCGGGTCGAGTAATCAGGCCAGCCACCCGCATAGGAATCCCGGAACAGCTTCTGCATTTCGGAAAAGCCGGAGAAGCCCATGATCTGGCAGAACCGCATGAAGGCGGAACTCTGCACGCCCGCCCCTTCGGCCATCTCTGCAACAGTCGACACGGCGATACGATCCTGATTGGCGGCAACGAAATCGGCGCACTGCTTGAGCCTCTTTGGCAAGCGGTCGGAGACCTCCAACAGCTTCGCTTCGAATTCCTTGATATTTGCCGGAACGCTCATCGGTGACGGGGCAGGGGAATCCATCCTTGGCCTTTCAATATGGTCTCTTGACAATCTTTATGTCACATTCTAGCAAAATAGAATAAATATTCTACAGTGTATCTTCGGGTGAATGAAGATGGCTGTTTCCTGGGGAGGATGAGGCAATGGTGACACGTCTGGCGCTACTCGGTGCGGGCCGTATCGGCAAGGTGCATGCGGGCGCTATCGCTGCGGACAGGCGGGCCAAACTGGTTGCCGTTGCGGATGCCAATGAAGCGGCAGCACGCGCAATTGCCGACCCTGCCGGGGCCGAAGTTCGCAGTATCGACGCTATCGAAAAGGCAGCCGACATTGACGCTGTGCTGATATGCACGCCGACCAATACCCACGCCGATCTTATTGAACGGTTTTCGCGCGTCGGCAAGGCCGTTTTCTGTGAAAAGCCCATTGATCTCGATATTGCGCGCGTCCGCGCCTGCCTCGCAGTTATTCGCGAAAGCGGCGCGAAGGTGATGCTTGGTTTCAATCGCCGATTCGATCCGCATTTTGCGGCAGTACGCAAAGCCATTGAAGACGGACGCATCGGTAATGTCGAAATGGTGACGATCACCAGCCGCGATCCCGGCGCGCCACTGGCGGAATATATCAAGGTATCCGGCGGCATTTTTCGCGACATGACGATCCACGATTTCGATATGGCGCGTTTTCTGCTTGGGGAGGAAATCGAGAGCGTATCGGCCTCGGCCTCGGTTCTTGTCGATCCAAAAATCGGGGAACTCGGTGATTACGATAGTGCGAGCGTTATCCTGACGACCGCCTCCGGTCGACAGTGCGTCATTTCCAATTCGCGACGCGCTTCCTATGGCTATGACCAGCGCATTGAAGTCCATGGATCACTCGGGGCGGTTTCTGCGGAAAACCAACGCCCCGTTTCGATAGAAATAGCTTCCAGAGAGGGCTATAACCGTCCGCCTCTGCACGATTTTTTCATGACGCGCTACACGGCTGCTTATGCAGCGGAAATCGCTTCGTTTATCGACGCACTTGATACAGGAAAAGCACCCTATCCTTCAGCGGAGGACGGGTTGCAGGCCTTGGCATTGGCTGAAGCTGCTCTTCGTTCGGTCAAGGAAGGTCGCACCGTCAAGGTTGCGGAGGTCCTAGGGTAATACGGTAATTTCGTTTGCCTTTTACCGCAATCGGCTGCGATATGCGGGACATGGCCTACGAGATCGATGATTTACCGTTCGAAGAGTTTTTTGTGCCCGTGAGCAATGCTACGGCGGCCTTGGTTCGACTCGACGAGCGGCTTTCGCGCTCACCTATTCACGATGGCATGATCGAACGGTTGCATATGCACGATGCCGTCGCTTCGATGTGGCTTGAGGGCGAACTGGTGCATATGGAAGACCTGGTCTTGCATGATGCCTTGATGGACAACCGGATGCCAAGCCATGCCTTGACGATAGCGCATGCGGTTTTGCGCATGCGCAGGCAGATTGCCGGAAAATCAGCAGACTGGGCCCTCGGACCCGCTGGTATCCAGCAATTGCTTGGCCGATCCATCGATCTCGCCCCTTCGGAAGTTGAACCGCGCGAAGCTACGGATGATGATTTCGATCCGTTGCTCAATGACATTGACAGTCTGCTTGCGCGGACGGGTGCTCTTCTGGAAGGCATGGCTCCCGTCAGGCCCAAGCCGGAAACGATTCCGCGTGACAGGCTGCTTTATGACGATGACTGGGATGAAGATGCGCGTTTGCAGGAATGGCGCGATTGTCTTGCGGGCACGAGGCATCTGCCACCGCTGATGCGAGCCGCATTGATCCATGACGCCTGGTTTTCGCTGGAGGTTGTGCAGCGGTCATCGTGGATAGGCCGGCTTCTGACGGCCGCACTCCTCCGCCAGAGCGGTCTTGCAACGGGCCATCTGCCGGCAATCAGTCTCGGCCTGCGTGCGAAACGGCCCGATGAACGTCGCTCGTCCAACCGTGTGATCAGGCTCAGAACGTTTTTTGAAAGCATTGAAGAAGCTGCCGACCTCTCCATGAAGGAGCATGACCGGTTGCTTCTGGCGCGTGAACAAATGCAGCGTAAGCTCAAAGGGCGCCGGTCCAATTCGCGCTTGCCGGAACTGATGGAAATGGTGCTGCGCAGCCCGGTCATTTCCAGCCAGATGGTGGAAAAGGAACTGCAGGTTACACAGCAAGGTGCGCTGAAAATGATCTCGGAACTCAATCTGAGAGAGATCACCGGACGCGGGCGGTTTCGGGCCTGGGGAGTTCTCTAGATCAGCTTCATGCATTTGCGGCGCAGATGATCCGCGAAAAGCTCGAACTCGTTGCGGCGGGCAGCATTGGAGCGCCAGACCAGAACCAGCGATCGGTAATTGTTCTTGCCCTCGTAAGGAACGACGCTTAGTTCCGTTCCTCGCGTGACACCCGCTTTGACCGCCACCTCCGGCAGAAGGGTGACGCCCATTCCGAAATCGACAAGCTGCACCAGTGTCGTGATCGATGTGGCATGAACATCGCCGCTTGCTTGCGCCGGTGTGGAACCTATGGCGGCCATGACGTGTTCGCGAAGACAATGCCCTGTTTCCAGCAGGAGAAATGGCTGGTCCTGCAAATCGTCAGCATCGACCCGGTCGCGATTGGCCAGGGCATGATCGCGCCGCACCGCCAGATAGAAGATATCGTGACCAAGCTCTGATACTTCAAATTCATCGAGATCGTATGGATGGGCGACGAGCGCAACATCGAGGGATCCCGAACGCAAGCTGTCCAGCAGGGAGCGCGTGAGGCCTTCGCGAATGGTGAGCTGCAGTTCGGGAAAAGCCCTGGAGGTCGCAGGTAGAATTTTGGGTAACAAAAAAGGCGCTATCGACGGAATGACACCCATCCGCAATCTGGTCGTCAGCGGGCGTTCTGCCTGCCGCGCATGTTCAGGTAGTTCTTCGATGAGAGCTACGATAGTGCGGGCTCGCTCCAGAAAATCTTCGCCGGCGGGCAAAAGCTGCATTCGTCGGCCCGAGCGATCGATCAGCGTTACGCCAAGTTCGGCCTCGAGGGCCTGAATGGCGGCACTCAAGGTTGATTGGGTTACGCCCACGACTTCGGCGGCTCGTGAAAAGGAGCCCGCTTTGACGAGTGCCATGAAATAGTGGAGTTGACGGACACTGATGTTGAGCATCGAATCTTAAGTCCTTGTTCCATCGTTATAATCGATGGAATTTATCGATATAATCGCTTTGACCGATTTGGCAAGAAGCCCTATATATGACTCGCAGAACGGAAAATTCTGAAAATTCAGAAAATTCCGCATAACCATCGAATTTTAAAGGCAGGTATAAGATGCTCGGTATCGGCGACAAGCTCCCCTCCTTCAAGGTCACCGGCGTAAAGCCCGGCTTCAACCATCACGAAGAAAACGGCGTTTCGGCGTTTGAAGAAATCACCGAAGCAAGCTTCGCTGGCAAGTGGAAGGTTATCTTCTTTTACCCGAAGGATTTCACCTTCGTTTGCCCGACGGAAATCGCTGAATTTGCGCGTCTTGCATCTGATTTCGAAGACCGTGACGCAGTCGTTCTGGGCGGTTCGACCGACAATGAATTCGTGAAGCTCGCATGGCGTCGTGATCACAAGGATCTCGACAAGCTGCCGATCTGGTCGTTTGCCGACACCAACGGCTCGCTGGTCGATGGCCTGGGTGTTCGCTCGCCGGATGGCGTCGCGTATCGCTATACCTTTGTTGTCGATCCGGACAACACAATCCAGCACGTTTACGCAACCAACCTCAATGTTGGCCGTGCTCCGAAGGATACGCTGCGTGTTCTCGATGCGCTGCAGACCGATGAACTTTGCCCGTGCAACCGCGAAGTCGGTGGCGAAACGCTCAAGGCAGCTTGATAGGTCCTGATCGAGTGCGGAAAGGCGGGTCAAGGCCCGCCTTTCTTTTATCTGAAGCAGTTCCAGCCCAACATGGACATCGGAACTGCTCTATTTCTTTGTTTTTACGCATTCTCCCATGCAAAACCGCACCGCATTTTTGCTGGAAATGCTCTGATATCCCGAATGGCAGATAAAGAGGGTTCCATGTCCATTGATGACCTGAAGTCGAAAATCCCGGATTTCGCCAAGGACGTCCGTCTCAATCTTTCGTCCATGGCAAGCGATGAAACACTGACGCCACAGCAGAAATACGGCCTGTTCGTTGCGTGCGGCATTGCCTCTCGCAACGTCGATGTGCGTAAGGCGCTTGTGGGCGAAGCCACCGCCAAAGTTGATGCTTCCGTCATTCAGGCCGCGAAGTCGGCTGCCTCGATCATGGGCATGAACAATGTCTATTACCGCTTCGTACATCTCGCGACCAATAAAGACTACCGTACCATGCCGGCAAAGCTGCGCATGAATGTGATCGGTAATCCGGGTGTCGACAAGGTTGACTTCGAGCTCTGGTCGCTGGCGGTATCTGCCATCAATGGCTGCGGCATGTGCATCGATGCGCATGAGGATGTTCTGCGCAAGGCAAATATGTCGTCGGAAGCGATCCAGACGGCTGTCCGCTTTGCATCGATCATCCAGTCGGTGGCTATCGCATTGGAAGCTGCCGACACGGAATAGGGCCCTCGCGCCTCACAATGAAAAGCCCGCGCGGATCGCTCCACGCGGGCTTTTTGCTTTGTACGGTTTATTATTCGCCGCGCTTGAACGAAATGAAGGTAAAGCCAATCAGCGAAACCACGGCGGCTGCGACCATGTAATAACCGACATAGTCGAAGCTATAGTGCGTTGCGAGCCAGGTCGCGATATAGGGTGCGACCGAGGCACCCAGAATGCCTGCCAGATTGAAGGTCAGCGAGGCGCCGGTGTAACGGACAGAGGTTGGGAATGGTTCGGCGAGCGCGGCACCGATCGGGCCATAGGTAAGACCCATCAGACCGAAGCCGATGATGAGGAACGCGAGGACGCCAGCGGTGCCCGCCATAAACAGGGGCGCCATGATGAAGCCGTAGAGGCCGATCAGGACGGTGACGATAATCATGACCGGGCGCATGCCGAAACGGTCGGACAGCAGCGCAGCCACAGGGATCATCAAGCCGAAGAAGACCACGCCGATCATCTGAAGAATAAGGAATTCCTCGCGGCTATAGCCAAGGGCGCGCGTGCCCCAACCCAGCGAAAAGACCGTCATCAGATAGAACAGGACGAAGGTTGCAACCGCACCGATGGTGCCTAGGAGAAGGCTCATCTTGTGCTGCTTGAACAAGGTTGCGACCGGTACTTCGACGCGTTCAGCCTTGTCGATTGCTTTCTGGAATTCAGGCGTTTCGGCGATCTTCAGACGGATGAACAAACCCACACCGACCAGAAGAGCGCTGGCTATGAAAGGAATGCGCCAGCCGAAAGCAAAAAATTGTTCTTCGGTGAGAGCCTCGGCCAGAACGAGGAAGATGCCCGTCGCCAGAATGAAGCCAACGGGTGCGCCGAGCTGCGGGAACATGCCGTACCATGTCCGCTTGCCTTCGGGCGCGTTTTCAGTTGCAAGCAGCACCGCGCCGCCCCACTCGCCACCGAGACCAAGCCCCTGGCCCAGACGGCACAGAGCCAGCAGAAGAGCTGCCCAGACGCCGATGGAGTCGTAGGTTGGCAGGAAACCGATGGCGACCGTGGAAATACCCATGGTCATGAGCGCTGCGACCAGCGTAGCCTTGCGTCCGACCTTATCTCCGAAGTGGCCGAACAATGCTCCGCCGATGGGGCGTGCAAAGAATGCAATCGCAAAGGTTGCCAAAGACTGGAGAAGCGCGGAGTTGCCGTCGCTTGCCGGGAAGAACAGATGGGGGAACACGATCACCGCGGCGGTCGCGTAAATATAGAAGTCAAAAAATTCGATCGTGGTGCCGATCATGCTTGCGGCCAGAACTCGGCGCGCGGAGTTTTTCTGCGGAGCAACCGCTACAGCGACTGTCATTGTTTCAGTTCCAATATTGCGGGCCGTCTATTTAGGGGAAGGAGCCCAAGATGTGGCTTCTTTAAAGCCGGCGAATATAGAATCGCAAGCGGAAAAGGGCTTTTAAGCAATTTTGTAATTTCGGATGGGCTGTTTTGGAAACAAAAGCGAAAGTGGATAAAATTCCTGTCAGCGTGCGTTCTGGTCTTTCATTTGCCGCAAGGGCTGATTAAATTTCCCGTGTCATCTGTACGAAAGTAAACATGTATCGAGCAAAGTACGATATCGGCTTGAGGGGTTCACCCCGGGACCATGCGGTCCTGCGCTTGCCTTCCCGTGGGCTCGTGACGTTGCTTGCAATCCTGTTTCTTGTTTCCGCGCAACTTTGTTACGCCATGGCGCATGAGGCGCCGTCTGTGCAGACGGTTTCTGATTGTCATGTGAACATTTCGCATCAGATGGACGACACATCGGTCTCGGCGGATGCGGGCAAAACTGCGCCGAAGGATCACGGCAGCAAAACACCGAATGCTTGTGTGATGATGACGTGCGGCTGTGTTGTTCAATTGGCAACGGATTTGCGCCCGGATGTTTCTGTACAGGATTTTGGTTTGCCGCCGCTCGTTGCAGCGCTGAACGGCAAATCCCCGAACAGCGATCTGCGACCACCCATATCGCTTCAGGCTTGATCTTGGAAATCGCCGCCGAAGTTTGGCGGCTATCACGATTATTGTCTGGAGACTTACCATGACTGGAATTACACGCCGCCGCCTGTTCGCTCTGGCGACCGGGGCGGCCTTTGCCACGGCCATCCGCCCATTTGACAGCTTTGCTCAAGACGCTCATCAGCATATGGGCCACGGCGCGGGGGCCTCGTCGACCGTGACTGCTGTACGGCCTTTGCCCTTACCGCCTCTGATCGAACCGGCTGCGTCGGGTGTCGTCAAACTCAAGGTGCGGGCAGGGCGGCACAGTTTTGAAGAAGGAAGCGAAGCAGCATCGGCTGGCGTCAACGGTGCCTATCTTGGTCCGCTCGTGCGCTTGAAGAATGGTGAAACAGTCACCCTTTCCGTAGAAAACGGCATGGATGAGGAGACTACGCTTCATTGGCACGGGCTTTTCGTCCCCTCCATACTCGACGGCGGACCCCATAATGTGATTGCGCCGGGCGCGGAATGGAAACCGAAAATCACGGTCAATCAGCCAGCCTCGTTCAACTGGTTCCATCCGCATCTGCATGGAAATACCGCCCGTCAGGCACATCTCGGCATTGCTGGCCTCATGGTCGTGACTGATGGCAAGGATGCTGCACGCGGGCTACCCGAAGACTACGGTATAGATGATATTCCGCTGGTGCTTCAGGATCGTCGGGTGATCGAGGGGGACAGGGTTTATCAGCCTGACATTATGGACTTGATGCATGGTTTCCGTGGCGACAAGCTTATCGTGAACGGTATAGTTTCACCGGAAGCGCGGGTCCCTCAGTCCATTGTCCGTTTGCGCATCCTGAACGGTGCCAATGCGCGAAATTTTCATGTTCGTCTCGGTGATAATCGCCCCTTGTTTGTCATCGCCTCTGATGGCGGTTTCATCGGAAAGCCGGAACCGGTCCAAAGGTTGTCCATCAGCCCCGGTGAGCGCTACGAGGTTCTGGTGGATTTTTCCCAAGGCAGGGCAGTCGATTTGCTGACCTACGAAAATGACAGCGGTGGCGACGATCTGCATTTGATGCGGTTTGAGGTGGACAGCGCCTTGCAAGCGAAAATCAAGTCCTTTCCAGATCGTCTGGATGGGCCAGGCGTCCCGGACGAAAACCTTTCCGTAAAACGCCGCTCGTTCTTCTTCGACGAGCGAATGACGGAAAATATGAAGCTGATGATGGCAAAACCGTCCACCGATCCTCATGCCGGGCATAACATGGGCAGTATGGACATGAGCTCCATGCAGTCTGGCGCTATGGATCATGAGATGCACGGGGCCAGAAGTTCTGCCCATGCAGGTCCGGCGCTTGACGCTTTGTCATCAGGTGTAACGATGGTTATCGCAGGCAAACCGTTCGACATGGGTCGTATCGATGTAGAGGCCAAGCTTGGGTCCCGGGAAATCTGGGAACTTACAACGAAGGAGATGCCGCATCCATTCCATATCCATGGGGCGTCGTTTCGCATTCTTTCCCAGAATGGCAAAGCGCCCCCCGCACATCAAGCGGGCTGGAAGGATACGGCTTTGATTGATGGGAAGGCTGAAATATTGGTTCATTTCGACCGTGAAGCGGCGGAAAGCCATCCATTCATGTTTCATTGCCATGTGCTGGAACATGAAGATGTGGGCATGATGGCTCAATTCATAACGGTATAATCCGCCTCTGACCGCGTGACAGTGTTTGTCACGCGGTCGCTCCGGCATTTTATTTTCGAACAATTTCGAGCGGTGTGCGTTGTCCTCTCATCACGAAGGATCGCGATCAGGAGGAAACAATGCAGCCGTTTTTGATTGCTTCAGCAATGATGCTTCTGACAGTTCCAGCCATTGCCGCGGATATGAGTGTCAAACTCTATGAAGCTCTGCCAACAGGCCAGGGAAAGGAAATTGGCACCGTCACCATCTCGCAGACGGATGCGGGATTGTTATTCAAGACCAATTTGAGAGGCCTTCCTGCTGGTGAGCACGGCTTTCATGTGCATGAGAAAGGCAGCTGCGCACCGGCTGAACAGGATGGAAAAACTGTCCCGGCGCAATCTGCCGGCGGGCATTACGATCCGTCGCATTCCAAGCACCACATGGGGCCGGAAGGTGAGGGGCATCTAGGTGACTTGCCTCTGCTCAAAGCGGACGCACAGGGTAACGTGACCCAAAACGTGACGGCCCCGCGTCTCAAGTCGCTGGATGAAATCAAGGGTCGAGCCTTGATGGTTCACGTGGGAGGAGATAACTACTCCGATAAACCCAAGCCACTTGGCGGTGGGGGTGCTCGTTTCGCCTGCGGGATCATCCAATAATCGCTATCCCAGTTTTCGATGCGGATCTTGGAACCATCGGAAAACCGGGAAATGTGAAACGCCGAAGGATCGACGACCGGCGTTTCACCTGTGACCATCGCGGCCACGAGCTTGCCTGCGCCGGGACCAATCCCGAAGCCATGCCCTGAAAAGCCTGTTGCCACGATCAAGCCTTCAATGCCCGGGAGTGGTGAAATGACCGGGATGACGTCCGGCATCGTGTCGATGAGGCCTGCCCATTCCTGCGCTATCGTCGCTGCGGCGAAAGAGGGGATTGCCTGTTTGAGCTTCGTCAGCACCTGCGCGTTGGCGGCCTTGTGTGGAGCAGGGTCGAGCGTGCGAATTTTTTCAAAAATGGATATCTGGTCGGCAGGCCGGAGTTTCCATTGGAAAGCTTCTTCGAAGAAGCGCTCGCCGAACCGGAAGCGCAACGACCGCCACTCGGTTGAAAGCGAGGGTATGAAATCCCGAAAGAACCGGAAACTGTCGGGCACGATATCCGCGATAGAGCCACCGAGGCTTGCAACCGTGTATCCGCCATCAAGCCTCTTGCGCAGGGCAAAGTCCGAAAACGCAATTGCAGGTTCGACACCGGCATCAATGGGAGCCGTGCGGAATACGGAAGAACGCACCTTCAACTGCGGCAGGTGGGCCTTGAAGCTCGAAACGACAAGTCTTGACCAGGCTCCGCCCGCGACGACCACTGCCTCGCAGCGCAGACGGCCTTTTTCGGTAAGGACTGCCGTGACCCGGCCATTGGTTGTCTCAATACCGCGCACGGCACAGTTTTGTAGAATGACGGCACCGTTCTCTTGCGCTTTCGCGGCAAAAGCCGGAACCGCCTTTTGCGGTTCGGCCCGTCCGTCGAGCGGCGTTATCATGCCGCCTGCGAGCCGACGATTGATGCCGGGTGCCAATGCTTTGACCTGATTTGCATTGAGAAGTTCCGTCTCAATGCCGTGTTCCCGAGCTATCCTGATCCACTCCGCATAAAGAGCCATTTGCTCTTCTTTTTCAGCTGTGTAGGCAATCCCGGTCACACGGAAACCGGTTTCGCGCCCCGTCCGCTCATTCATGCCTTCCCATAGCCGCATGCTTTCGACGATGAGGGGCATTTCCCGGCTGTCGCGCCCGGTACGGCGGCACCACCCCCAATTGCGGCTGGATTGTTCCCCCGCGATCTCCCCCTTTTCAAGGAGAGTGACAGGAATGCCGCGTTCGGCCAGAAAAAGGGCAGTGGAAACACCGATGACGCCGCCGCCGATAATGGCAATTTTGGTTTCCTGCGGCAAGCTGTCAGCTGTCGCCACCTTATCCGTGACCGGCCCCATTTCGGTATTCTCCTGCAATGCGATTGGGTGATTTGAGCATATGGAAGCACAGTGAACATGGCTCGCTTTTTGTTCACGATCAACCGGATAACCTATTACACAATACTTAGTTGCGATATTCCTGAGATAATCCATCCTGTTTTTGTAGCTTTCTGGAGAATGTGTCTCTATATCCGCCTGAACTGCAATCTGGACACGCGATCTTGCTTATGGACGCAGCACGCAACCCGCATGATAAAAGACCGGTATTCGGGCAATCCGGCCCAGCACTGACTCTGTCCGGTATTACCCGCCAGTTTGGCGCTGTGCGTGCGCTCAATAATGTCTCTCTCGATGTTCACGAGGGCGAGATAATTTGCCTAGTCGGCCATTCCGGCTGCGGCAAGACTTCCCTGCTGCGCGTTATCGCGGGCATTGATGTTCCAGACAGTGGAACACTCGCCATGGGGGGGCGGACGCTGGTCGGCCCATCCGTCTTTATCGAGCCTGAAAAACGGAACGTGGGTGTCGTCTTCCAGGATTATGCTTTGTTTCCGCACCTGACGGTAAGAGAAAACATCCTGTTCGGATTGCGAAGAATGCCCCGCCACGAGGCGGATGCGCGGACACAGGAGCTTCTCGAATTGGTGTCGCTCTCGCACATGGCGGATCGCTATCCGCACATGCTGTCAGGTGGCGAGCAGCAACGTGTGGCACTTATCCGGGCCCTTGCTCCGAAACCACAGCTTCTGCTGATGGACGAGCCGTTTTCGAACCTTGATAGAGGACTGCGCGCCCGGGTTCGCCGCGAGACAGTGGCTTTGCTGAGAGAGCTCGGCACAACGGCGGTTATCGTAACGCACGAAGCCGAAGAGGCGCTGTCGACCGGCGATCGTGTGGTATTGATGCGATCTGGGGAAGTAGTTCAGAATGGCCCGGCCCGCGAGCTTCATGACCGGCCCGTGAACCGGTATGCAGCAGATTTTTTCTGTGACTTCAATGTGATACCCGGAAAAGTCGAGGGTAATGGGCTGGTAACTCCCTTTGGGAAAATTGCCATAAGTGCACAGTTTGGACCCGACGTTGAAGCGTTTGTTTATCTGCGTCCGCGTGACTTTACGATCGTGACCGATAGTGAGACTGACGAAGCTTCATTGCGTGGTCATATTGAATCCCGCACGTTTCTCGGTGAAATCGAAGAACTGCTCGTGCGGGTAACAGATGCGGCTCCGCGCCTGCGTGTACGCACCGAACTGCGGCTTCCGGCTTCTTCCAACGATATAGTGCTACGCCCGCATTGGGATAAGGCGCTGATTTTCCCCAAGTGACTGAAAATATCCGCTGTCGAAGTGTTGCAGCAATTGACCGTCGGTGCGCTGCACCGTATAACTTGATTGCGTAACTCATAATTTAATATGAAACAGGTCCATCTGGAGGTAAAATGTCCAAGTTCGCGCGTTCTGGCCTTGCTCTCGCCGCAGTAACGTTCTTTGCAGGAGCTGCCCACGCAGATGAAGTGAACATTTACACGACGCGTGAACCGGGCCTCATTCAGCCCCTGCTCGATGCTTTCAAATCGTCTACTGGAATTACCGTCAATACGGTTTTCCTGAAGGACGGTCTGGCAGAACGCGTAGCTTCTGAGGGCGCCAATTCGCCCGCCGACATTCTTATGACGGTCGACGCCGGGAACCTGGTCGATCTCGTCGACAAGGGACTCACCCAGCCTGTTGATTCCAAGGTGCTGAAAGAAGCTGTTCCCGAACAGCTTCGTGATGCCAAGGATAACTGGTTCGCACTGTCCATGCGCGCTCGCATCGTCTATGCCGCGAAGGACCTTGAGCTCGACAAGATCAACTATGAGGACCTGTCCGATCCGAAGTGGAAGGGCAAAATCTGCATCCGTGCGGGCCAGCACCCTTACAATACAGCACTCTTCGCGGACTATATCGCGCATTACGGTCCGGAAAAGACCGAAGAATGGTTGAAGGGGCTCAAGGATAATCTTGCGCGCAAGGCTGCCGGTGGCGATCGTGATGGTGCCAAGGATATCGTAGGCGGCATTTGCGATATAGCCGTTGCCAATTCCTATTATGTCGGCCTGATGCGTTCGGGTAAGGGCGGTGACGAGCAGAAGACCTGGGGCGAAGGCATCAAGGTTCTGCTGCCGACATTCAAGGATGGCGGAACCCAGGTCAACATCAGTGGCGCAGCCGTTGCAAAGAATGCACCGCACAAGGACGCAGCAGTCAAGCTGCTCGAATATCTGGTGTCCGACGAAGCCCAGCAGCTCTACGCCAAGGCCAATTTCGAGTATCCGGTAAAGCCGGGCGCTCCGCTTGATCCAATCGTGGAATCGTTTGGTGAACTGAAGATCGACAGTGTTCCGCTTTCGGAAATTGTGAGCCATCGCAAGCAGGCAAGCGAACTGGTCGACAAAGTCGGTTTTGATAACTAAAAGCCGAATGAACTAACCAGACCAGCGCCGGTGCATTTCATGCGCCGGCGTTGTACTAGAGCGTGTCTCCCGCGAGCGGATGCCAGTTCAGGGCAAAGACGTGCATGAAACAAATGGATAGAGCATTTCCGAAGATTCGATCTAATAGGAAATGCTCTATAGAGAGACCAATGGAAGCTTTTGCAGCCACCCGGAAACGAGTTTTGCGACCCGCAAAAGCGGGACGCAACTGGCTAAGGCTCTCGGCATTGGTCGCAATTCTGGTTTTACTTCCAGTTCTTGCCCTTGCATTTGAAGCCATACAAGGATCTGCGGGCCTCTGGGCGCACCTTCTGGCCACCAATCTACCGACAGCTTTTCTCGAAACGGTAATTCTGCTCACTGGTGTCGGCATCATTGCCGCTTTCATAGGAACGTCAACCGCATGGCTGGTGACGGCATATGATTTTCGCGGGCGGGGCCTGCTTGAATGGGCGCTTTTGCTGCCCTTGGCCGTACCGACCTACATCGTTGCCTATGCCTATCTCGATATCCTGCACCCTATTGGTCCGGTGCAGGGCGCAGTGCGATTCATGCTGGGATATGATAGTCCGCGCCAGTTCCGCTTGCCCGATATTCGTTCAATGGCCGGATGTATTATTCTTCTCGGCTTTGTTCTCTACCCCTATGTTTATATCCCCACACGGGCAATGTTTCTAACTCAGTCCGCCAGCCTTATCGAAGCGGCAAGAACTTTGGGCGTCAGCCGCAAGGGCATTTTTTGGCGCGTTGCATTGCCGCTCGCACGGCCTGCCGTAGCGGTTGGGGTCAGTCTCGCTTTAATGGAAACGCTGAATGACGTAGGCGCCGCCGAATTCCTGGGCGTGCGCACATTGACTGTTTCGATTTACACCACATGGATTACGCGCTCGGATTTGCCAGGCGCTGCGCAATTGGCCCTCGCTCTCCTGTTTCTGGTGGTTGCTCTTGTTTCGATTGAACGCTGGGGGCGACGCAAGCAGCGTTTTGCTTCCAACATCCGTCATTCGCGTGGCTTCGAACCATTGAGCGTCAGGAACGGGCGGGGCGTCTGGTTGTTCTGTCTCTGCTCCCTTCCAGTCGTCATTGGATTTGTTCTGCCGGCAATTTATCTGGTCGTGGAAGCGGTGAAGCGCGCCCGTTTTGCCGGTATCTCTCCGCGGTTGGTTGGCGAAGCTTTCAATACCGTTGTGCTCGCGTCAGTGGCTACAGCGTTGGTGCTGATATGCGGAATATTTGTTGCATATGCTGTCCGGCTTTTCCCGGGGGGCGTTTCACGCTGGTCGTATCGCGTGTCCACGATGGGATATGCGGCTCCGGGGACCGTTATCGCCATCGGCATATTGGTGGTGGCCGGTAGCTTCGATCATCTTATCAATCTGTTCACATCGCATGTCTTCGGTTATTCGGCAGGGCTGGTGCTGATCGGGACAGGCGCGGCGGTCATCTATGCCTATGTTGTGCGATTTCTGGCCATCTCCGCAGGTGGTATCGATTCCGGGCTGGAGCGCATACCCGTGTCACTGGATCATGCTTCGCGCACGCTCGGACGTGGCGTTACCGAAACGTTTTGCGCAGTTCATTTGCCACTATCGAAAACAGCCATCGTGGCGGCGGGTCTCCTCGTATTCGTAGACTGTGTGAAAGAACTGCCTGCAACACTTCTGCTGCGCCCCCTCAACGTCGAGACTTTCGCAACGCATCTTTATGGCGAGGCCGCACGCGGAACATACGAAGAAGCCTCCCTTGCCGCCCTCGCCATCGTGACGGTCGGAATTTTACCGGTGATATTGCTTGCGCGTGTCGGTAGGCGCTTCGGTAAGCGTGTTTAATCTCCTGCCATTAACAGCAACAACAGGTGACAAAATCGATAATTCAGGATTGCTTAAATAGTTATCGATACTTTTATTCGGGGAACCAAGCACAGTCGGGATAGTGCTTCTGGTTGTATTTAACAAGAACTGCACCTTAGGCGGGGCAGGGGGCCTGCATGTTCAAAGTTCTGGAATGCGTGACTGTACAGCACGATCAGCCTTTTGTGGTTCTGGCTGCATCCATTTCATTTGCAAGCATGTTTGCATTTTTCCTGTTGCTGGCTCGCGCGCGCGAATGCACCAAGAGCCGCCGTGACAACTGGCTCGCAATCAGTGCTTTTGCTGGTGGAGTTGGCGTGTGGGCAACCCACTTCGTGGCGATGCTCGCTTACAGCGGCACCGTAGCAATCGAGTTTGATTTTACGGCCACCGTTCTTTCGGCAGCGACGGCTGTTCTCGGTTTTTGGTTGAGCCTGCATCTACTTAAGGGTGCTGCGCTGAAATATGCTCTGATGGCGGCCATTTCGGCGACGCTATCGATAGCCGCAATGCATTTCACAGGCATGAGTGCGATCAAAGCAGCGGCTGACATACATTATGATCTTCCACCGATCTTCGTGGGCGGCGCAATCTCGGTCCTGATTTTGCTGGCCGCTTTCTGGTTTGTGACGAATGCTTCCGGCTGGCCACGTATTCTGCTTCCGACCGTAGGAGGCATACTCGCTGTTTGCACACTCCATTTCACCGCCGTTGCCTCGACTGAACTGGTCCCAAACCCCACTCTTCCCGCGGCCGATCCGCTTGGGATCGGACGCCTCTGGCTCGTTGTTGCCATCGCGGCAGTGGTGTGTAGCGTGGCGCTGGCGACAATTTCTGCCGTGTTTATAGACCGTTACATGACGGACTTGAAGGGGTTTGCAAACGCCACATTAGACGGTTTGGCCGTTATACGGGATGGCGGAATAGTCGAGATGAATGCCCGGTTCTCCGAGCTCATGCGGAGAAGCGAAAAGTCGCTGATGAGTATCGAACCCGATACTTTGTTATTGGCGGCCGACGGGCTGCCGGTCTGTGCTCGCCGTGCTGAGGCTATCGAGGCGGCTCCAAGGTTTCCCAATGATGAACGCATTTTTGAGCTTGCGGTCCATGCCATCGAATATCAGGGACGTCCTTGCGAGGTGCTCGCCGTACGCGATCTTACCGAAAAACGCGCAGCTCAACGCCAGATTGAGCACATGGCGCGTCATGACGCGCTCACCGATCTGCCCAACCGCATGTTTTTTGAGGAAAGGTTGGCGAATGCCGTTGCGCGTCCCAGCCGCGAACCTTTCGCCGTGCTGGCACTCGATCTGGACCGGTTCAAGGCTGTGAACGACATTTTCGGTCACGCCGAAGGCGACCGGGTATTGAAGACGGTTTCCAGCATTCTGAAGCGCTGCGTAAACGGCATAGACACTGCCGCACGCATCGGCGGTGACGAGTTTATTATTCTGCAAGTGGGCGTGCCGCAGCCTAGAGGTGCCCGGAAGCTGAGCGAGAAGATACTGGAAGCCTTCCGCTTGGAGCTGAATACCGTGCTCGATCCGACCGCTGTCGGCGTCAGTATTGGCGTTGCCCTATACCCGAATGACGGCAAGGATGCGGAAGCCATCCGGCATGCGGCAGATATCGCGCTCTATCGGGCGAAGACGGAAGGGCGCGGATTAGTTGCATTCTATTCCCCGGAAATGGATCAGGAGATAAGAGAGCGGCGCCAGCTGGAAGCGGATTTGCGTCACGCGATGGTGCGGGGACAAATCGGTATCGCCTATCAACCTTTGTTTGCGACGTCTGACGGGCGTTGTACGGGTTATGAGGCATTGGTCCGCTGGAATCATCCGGAACGCGGGCAGATACCACCGGACGTGTTCATCCCTATTGCCGAGGAAACGGGAACAATCGTGGCGCTGGGCGAATGGGTTCTGCGTGAGGCTTGCCGCACGGCCGCCGAATGGGAAAGCCATCTGTCCATCGCTGTAAATCTGTCTCCCGTCCAGTTCCGGCTCGTCAGCCTGCCGGATACCGTCAATTCGATTATTGCAGAGACCGGCCTTGATCCGACGAGACTGGAACTGGAGGTAACCGAATCCGCTTTGATGAAGGATCGACTAACGACCCTTGAACTGCTGCGTCGAATGAAGAAGTCGGGAGTTCGTATTGTTATGGACGATTTCGGAACCGGCTATTCATCGCTCAGCAATCTTCAAAGTTTTCCATTCGACAAGATCAAGATTGATCGCAGCTTCATCACCAGTATGGAAACGGATGTCAGCGCCAGAGCAATTGTACGAGCCATCGTCGGGTTGGGTCGCAGTCTCGATCTGCCGGTCGTGGCCGAGGGGATCGAAACCTTTGACCAGCACCGCATGGTGATCGAAGAGGGTTGCGAACAGGTTCAAGGCTTTCTTTTCGGCCGACCGGCTAATGAGCCCGCTCCAATCGACCCGCCGCGCTGCCTCAACAAAACGGCTGTGGGGCAAGTAAAAGCCAGCTAATAAGCCCGATCCTTGTGAATAACCGCGAGGTTTCGCTATTTCTAAAGGCTGCCTTGCTGTGCCGAATTGTTACAAAGCTGTTATCTGATGCGATTGTGAACGGAACATTGCAGCGAAGCGCCGACGGCTCGGAACCGCAAATTCTTCAAGCAATGGAAGGGGTTGCGTAGTGCTTGATCCGGCATAGCACCCAGAATATGGCAATGTTTTCAACACGATATTTCGCGTGAACGCAATAATAAGTGAATTTATCCGGGGGAGCTTTCCATGCTTGTAACACGTTGCGGCCACAAAGCGAAAGCTGAATAGGACGAACAGTAATAGTACTCGGATCGCAAGAAACGCTCTGGCGGATTTCTTGGATACGAATTTAGTCAAGTGGATGATGGAAACGATGCTCACTTCGCAACAATGGCTTCCGGTCGAGTTGCTCAATATCGGTCTGGCCGCTGCCCTTTTCTTCGCCTGCCTTGTTCACTCGCTTTGGAAGGCCGTGTTTGACGAGCTTAACCCTGTATTCTGGCGCCGGACGGCAGCGTTGCTCTGGGCCGGTATCTTCATTGTCGCGCTGAGCGGCGGAATTGAAAGCTTCAACTGGCCGCAGGCAATTGGTTGGCTTTTGGTTCTCGGCGGCGTTGTCGCGACTGTCACACGTACCGGCATGAGCTATTATCGCCAGTACTGCGCCCACACATCGCGCGCCGTCCATTCGGGTCGCGCGCGGCTTTCGGGACGGTGATCGCCATGTTTGCAAAGACCCTCGAAATGCCTTTGCGGCTCCACCGCCCACATAGCCTGCGCTCGTTCTTTATCCGCGCTTTTGGCTCTGCACTATCCCGTAAATATTCGTAGAGCGTGCACCTGATCGGCAGTAGCCAAGAATGGGCCCTTCGGCTTCGTCCAGTGCTGCTGCCATCGCATCCACATCTTCTTGCGTCAACTGACCGCCGACGACCGGAATATAATAGGTTGCAAGTCCGGCTTTTTCTGCCACGCGTGCAATTTCGCTGAATTCGGGCTGCTGGGGGCCTCCCTCGCCATCGGGCCGGTTGCAGATGATCGTGCGAAATCCCTCTGCAGCGATGTCGCGTACATCGTCGGGTTCGATTTGTCCTGAAACCGAATAATTGTCGTCTATCTGGCGAATATCCATGTTTTCCTCGCTTGCCGCCCAACTTGCGACGGCTTGTCCGGTGGCAACTTACATTAAAGTTGTTTTCATGCCACATGAAACTGCCGGGAAAAATCGGTGCGGTGACGGGAGAGCGGTTGAGATGACGATCCACAAAGTTAGCCGGAGTACTCCACGTATCGCGCACCGTGCGTCGGGCTTCCATGAGGGTGAGCGAGTGGTGCCGGAGGAAGTACCCGTGGCGGTGAGCTATAACGGTTCTACCCAGGCCGTGATGATGGCTACTCCCGATAATCTTGGGGACTTCGCGATCGGTTTCACCCTTACCGAAAATATTGTGGACGATATTTCCGAGATTGAAACCGTCGAGGTCGTGGAATTTGAGAAGGGCATCGACATACAGGTTAAATTGTCTGAACGGCCTGAACAGAGGCTTGCCGCGCGACGCAGGTTCATGGCTGGCCCCGTTGGCTGTGGTCTTTGCGGGATAGACTCGATTGACCATGCGTTGCGGTCCCTACAGGCCTTGGAGCAAAGCGGTCGAACATTTTCTCCCCACGATATTTCGCAAGCTGTCGGATCTCTGGCAGACGAGCAGCGATTGAACTCTCAGACCCATGCCGTTCATGCGGCGGGCTTTTATGTTCCTGGCAATGGGCTTATCGCCGTTCGCGAGGATGTCGGGCGCCACAACGCATTGGACAAACTTGTGGGGGCCGTTTCGCTTATCGGGTGCGCGCCAGAAGACGGTATCGTTGTAATTACCAGTCGCGTTTCCGTCGAAATGGTGCAGAAAGCCGTTATGTTCGGCGCGCCTGTTCTGGCTGCGATTTCTGCGCCAACCGCTTTGGCCATTCGGACGGCTGATGAAGCGAACCTGACGCTTGTTGCACTGGTGCGGGGTGACGACTTCGACCTTTATGCGCATCGTGAGCGCATCATTGGAGAAGGACCGGCCTTTTCTTAAAGGCCGGTCAGTGCACGTTACGCTAACGCAGCAATACGGCTACGCTCACTCACAAGCTGCAAAGCAGCATTCGCTGCTTCCACGCCCTTGATCTTGAAGTGGGCATGGAAGAAATCGTGGTGCTCCTTGCTTTCATGGAAATGATGCGGCGTCAGAACCACGCTGAGCACTGGAACTTCGGTCTCCAGGCCAACTTGCATCATGCCGTTAATGACGGCAGTTGCCACGAAATCATGCCGGTAAATGCCGCCGTCCACCACGAAAGCCGCACCGACGATAGCGGCGTATTTTCCAGTCTTGGCCAGGGTTTTGGCATGAAGGGGGATTTCATAAGCGCCGGGAACGTCGAAAATTTCGACTTCCACATTGGCGCCAGCTTTTGCCGAGAGTTCGGCAATAAAGCTCTTGCGGGCCTCATCGACAATATCCGCGTGCCAACGGGCTTGAATAAATGCAATTTTGAATGATGTCTTGTTCGGATAGCTCTGGTTCATAGGTTCCTCACGAAACTAGAATCAGGGCGCACAAAAGAACGCATGGATGGTGCCGGAATGACACGATCCTGACGCTCAATCGCTCTCTTCCATCCGGACTTTAACCGTCGGCTCCGGCATCTCACCGGATCTGCTGACCCTGAACCATAACCGAATCGGCATGTGTTCAGGCGCTCGCGGGCTCGAAACTTTCGCTTCATACCGCCGGTGGGGAGTTTCACCCCGCCCCGAGAACAAGCCCGCACACCATTGTGCGAGCGGCCTGAAATTATGATCTCCTCGCGGTCTTGTCCAGTATGGCGTGAGAAATTTCCGCGCTGTTATTTCATAGCCGAATCCGCCTTGAAAAGTTGTAGTGTCTCAAGCAGTTAATCCTTGAATTTCTAAGGAGTTTCCAAGGCCGGAATGCTACCCATGGTTTAATCGATTGAATTTCTCGCGTTTTATCTTTCGAGCATATTGACACGCCGATGGGGTTTGGGCCTATCCTGTGCTTCACAGCTTGTCTTGGGGATACCTTCGCGTCCCATAAAGACAACGTTGTCAATTCGGGCGAAGCGGCGTAAGAGTAAGATGGAGGATCTCGGTTAGTACGTCGTGAGGGTGGCTGGGCGCAGGCGAAAGCGGCAGCTTTCGCATCTTGTTGCAGCAGTGAAAAGCGAGGAACCGGATATGCGAAGCATCCGGTTTCGGATCCGTGCCGAGGAGGCCTGGATGGGAATGACGCAATGGATCGCCGCGCAGAAGCGAGAGCCTGCCCGGATATCCCTTAGTTTAGTTTTGTTGGTTTCTACGGGAGGTAGATATGCATAAACTTTTGAAGCTCGCTGCGATGGGGACGGCCGCCTGCGCTTTGCTCGCTGGAATGTCGCCGATTGCCAACGCTCAGGATAAGCAGAATGTTGAAGTTCTGCACTGGTGGACCGCCGGCGGTGAAGCCGCCGCGCTCGACGTTCTCAAGAAGGATCTTGAAAAGAAGGGCATCAGCTGGACCGATATGCCTGTGGCTGGCGGCGGCGGCACGGAAGCTATGACGGTATTGCGCGCACGCGTCACGGCAGGCAATGCGCCGACGGCTGTGCAGATGCTCGGATTCGATATTCGCGACTGGGCAGAGCAGGGTGCTCTTGGCAATCTTGACGAGATCGCCACCAAGGAGGGGTGGGAAAAAGTTATTCCGGCTCCTCTGCAGGAATTCGCAAAGTATGATGGCCACTGGATCGCGGCGCCTGTCAACGTCCACTCAACCAACTGGATGTGGATCAACAAGGCCGCGCTCGACAAGGCTGGCGGCAAGGAGCCTGCAAACTGGGACGAACTGATCGCCCTGCTTGACAAGTTCAAGGAACAGGGGATCACGCCTGTCGCTCACGGTGGTCAGCCGTGGCAGGACGCGACGATTTTCGATGCCGTTGTACTTTCCTTCGGTACGGACTTCTACAAGAAAGCTTTCGTCGATCTTGATCCCGAAACGCTCGGCAGCGATACGATGAAGCAGGCTTTCGACCGTATGACGAAGCTTCGTTCCTATGTTGACGACAACTTCTCTGGCCGCGACTGGAACCTTGCTTCCGCTATGGTTATTGAAGGCAAGGCCGGTCTTCAGTTCATGGGTGACTGGGCAAAGGGCGAGTTTGTCAAGGCTGGCAAGAAGCCGGGTGAAGACTTCGTCTGCATCCGCTATCCAGGCACGCAGGGCGCGATCACCTTCAATTCCGATATGTTTGCAATGTTCAAGATATCGGATGACAAGGTCCCGGCGCAGCTGGAAATGGCATCTGCGATCGAAAGCCCGACATTCCAATCGGCCTTTAACGTGGTGAAGGGCTCTGCCCCAGCCCGTACCGATGTGCCTGATACCGACTTCGATGCGTGCGGCAAGAAGGCCATCGCTGACGAGAGGGAAGCGAGCGAAAAGGGTACGATGCTGGGTTCCATGGCACACGGCTACGCCAACCCGGCTGCGGTCAAGAATGCCATATATGACGTCGTGACACGTCAGTTCAACGGCCAGCTCTCATCGGAAGACGCTGTCAAGGAACTCGTATCGGCAGTTGAAGCTGCGAAATAACAGCGAGGGCGTCCGGGAGTGTTCCCGGACGCTCTTATCTCTGTGCTCCATATGTTGGAAGCGGTGGCAGCAAGAACCGGAAATCAAAACAATAATTGCATGATGGACGTCTGCATGTTTCCATCGGAGACGGCGGGCAGACTGAGCTTATCGGGTGCATTCTGTTGCGCATAATGCAGACGCGTTGGAATGCTGATCAAACAGACGTCCAGACGGACAGCCTGCTGATGTGGGCTAACCGGGCGACGTAAACAGGGTGGCGCAAATATGCAGCGTAACAGCCGATTACAGGAACTGGTGCCAAAGCTGGTTCTGGGACCGAGTTTTTTGATAGTGCTCGTGTTCGTCTACGGTTTCATAATCTATACCGGCATCCTTTCCCTCACCAATAGCCGAATGCTGCCGTCCTTTGGTTTCGTCGGACTTGCGAATTATACCAAATTATGGGCTTTGCCCCATTGGTGGCGTGCGATCACCAATCTTGCGATTTTTGCCTCGCTCTACATCATTATCTGTTCGGTGATCGGATTATTTCTAGCGATCCTTCTTGACCAGAAGATTCGCGGCGAAGGCATCCTTAGGCCGATCTACCTCTACCCGATGGCCCTGTCCTTCATCGTTACCGGAACGGCATGGAAGTGGTTTCTCGACCCCGGCATTGGGCTGGAAAACACAATGCATTTATGGGGTTGGGAGAGTTTCTCCTTCAACTGGATCAAGAGCAACACCATGGCAATCTACTGTCTGGTGATTGCTGCGGTGTGGCAGTCCTCCGGATTTGTGATGGCGATGTTTCTCGCCGGCTTGCGCGGGGTAGACAACGAAATCATCAAGGCAGCCCAGATCGACGGTGCGTCAACCGGAACAATCTATCGCCGCATCATCATTCCATTGATGCGTCCGGTGTTTCTATCCGCTTTCGTGGTTCTCGCTCATCTTGCGATCAAGGCATATGACCTTGTTATCGCGTTGACCGGGGGTGGACCGGGACAGGCCACGGAACTGCCAGCGACTTTCATGTATTCCTACACCTTCACGCGGAACCAGATGGGTATCGGCGCATCGTCCGCTATTATCATGCTGGTCATGATCTTCTCGATCATCATCCCTTACCTTTACTCGGAGATTCGCGGAGGGTCGCGGTCATGAGCGCCCAATCGCAAGACAATGCCATCAGCAGTGGAAAGCTGACACGGGCGCTGTTCTATACCGCGCTGATGATCTTCGCTTTCTACTATTTGCTGCCGCTCTATGTGATGCTGGTTAACTCGTTCAAACCCCTCGAGGAAATCCGTCAAGGGGGAATGTTGAACCTGCCGCAACAGTGGACCATCGAGCCATGGCTATCGGCCTGGTCCACTGCCCAGATCGGGGTGCAGCCTACCGGGTTGAAGCCGTTCTTCATCAACTCGATCCTTATGGTCGTGCCGGCGGTTGCTATTTCGACCATTGTTGGCGCGTTGAACGGCTACGTACTGACCAAATGGCAGTTTCGCGGTTCAAATATCTTCTTCGGCCTGCTGTTGTTGTCGTGCTTTATCCCATTTCAGATCGTGCTCATTCCTATGGCGCGCGTTCTTGGTTTCCTGGGAATTGCCGGTACGATCTGGGGGCTGATCCTCGTGCACGTGGTGTATGGTATCGGGTTCACGACGCTTTATTTCCGCAACTACTACGAGGCTTTTCCAACCGAACTGGTTCGCGCAGCCCAGATCGACGGGGCAAGCTTTTTCCAGATATTCTGGCGGATTTTGCTGCCATCCTCAGGACCGATCATTGTCGTTTCCGTGATCTGGCAGTTCACCAATATCTGGAATGACTTCCTGTTTGGTGCTTCCTTCTCGGGTGCGAATTCTACGCCGATGACGGTAGCACTCAACAATCTGGTTTCCTCCTCCACCGGCGTCAAGGAGTACAACGTCCATTTTGCAGCAGCCATCCTCGCTGCTCTGCCGACGCTGATCGTCTACATTGTTTCCGGCCGCTATTTTGTACGAGGCCTGATGTCCGGTGCCGTTAAGGGATAAGTTGCAAATGTCTTTTCTGAAAATATCCGACCTCTACAAGTCCTACGGCAATGTTTCGGTTTTGAAGGATATCAATATCGAGATCGACGAAGGCGGTTTTCTGGTTCTCGTTGGTCCGTCCGGCTGCGGCAAGTCCACGCTGCTCAACACGATTGCTGGGCTTGAGCCCATCACTTCCGGGGACATCTCAATCAACGGCAAGTCTATTGCAGGGCTGCATCCGTCGCAGCGCGATATTGCAATGGTCTTCCAGTCCTATGCGCTCTACCCGAATATGACGGTTGCCGGGAACATCGCTTTCGGCATGGAAATTCGCAAGGTTCCAAAGGCCGAGCGTGACAAGGCTATTCAGGAAGTCGCCGACATACTCCAGATCGGTCATTTGCTGGATCGCAAGCCGAGCCAGCTTTCCGGTGGCCAACGTCAGCGCGTGGCCATGGGGCGTGCTCTGGTGCGCAATCCTCAGGTCTTCCTTTTTGATGAACCGCTGTCAAATCTCGACGCCAAACTGCGCGTTGATATGCGCACGGAAATCAAACGGCTGCATAGCCGGATGAAGACCACGATCGTATATGTGACGCATGATCAGATCGAGGCGATGACGCTGGCTACCAAGATTGCAGTCCTGAAGGATGGAATCTTGCAGCAGTTCGGCACACCGGCCGAGATTTATAATAACCCGTCCAACATGTTCGTTGCCGATTTCATGGGCTCCCCAGCTATGAATTTGCTGACCGCACAGGTCGAAAAAAATGATGCGGGTTATGCGATTAATCTCAAACGCGGTGAGGGCGAACCGCTCAAGCTTCCGTTGAAGAAAGCACCGCAGGGTCTCGGTGCCTATGAAGGCAAGGATATCGTGTTCGGCATCCGCCCCGAGGCATTGACCGATCCGGATGGAGCAGACCGCAATGCCGACGCAATCGTGGAAGGCGACTGCCTTATCGACGTTGTCGAGCCGGCGGGCTCCGACACGTTCGCGGTCACGCGTCTAGGCGGCAAGCATGTCGTGGCACGTCTGCGCGCAGATGCCCGCATCACCGCAGGGCAGCCGGCCCGGCTGGCCTTCAATCTCGACAAGTCGGTTTTCTTCGATCCGAACAGTCAGGCCCGCATTCTCTGACCCGTGGCTCGGACAGGGCAGCCTCGGTTGCTGGAAATGAAAAGAGCGCTTCCAATGAATGGAAACGCTCTTTTTCATGAGTGCCTGGAGGGCAAAAACTTGCTTGGGGCGCGTTAACGCAGGAAATCAAGTCCGAGAAGACCGACTGCGAGGGCAGTGTTGAGCGAAATGATCATCATTCCATAGATGATAGCGGTTCTTGTAATATCGTTCATTTCCTACCTCCTTGAACCGGAGCGGCCCCCCACCCGGCTCGAAGCTTCGTGAAACTGTAACGAAATGTAACAAGCTGTTACGGGAAGCGCAACCCTGTTTTACACAAATGTGAACGGCTGAAATCTCGCGTGAGGCATTCCGGTGCCGGTCTACGGCGATCGTGTTGAGCCTAAACCGCGAGAAATTACTGATTTTATCGCGCATTCACTGCATTGTGACGCCGTTCGGCTAGCAATAATTAGTTGGGCGCTACATAGAATTGCCGACCCTTTCGTGCCCGTATATTCGGAATATCATCGTGAATCGCATCATTCCCCTCGTGTTGGCCATAGCCCTGTTCATGGAGCAGATGGATTCGAATGTCATCTCGACGTCGCTTCCCGCTATCGCAGCCGATATCGGCACAAGCCCCATTGCGCTCAAGCTGGCGCTGACGGCTTACCTTGTTGCGCTTGCGGTTTTTATTCCCGTCAGCGGCTGGATGGCTGATCGTTTTGGAGCCAAGAATGTGTTTCGGGCGGCGATAGCGGTGTTCGTGGTTGGGTCCGTTGCTTGCGCCGCATCGAATTCACTCACCGCTTTCGTCATTGCACGGTTTTTGCAGGGCATGGGCGGGGCGATGATGACCCCCGTTGGGCGCCTCGTCCTTATTCGTTCGACTCCACGCAGTGAACTCGTTTCAGCCATGGCCTGGCTGACAATCCCTGCGATGGTCGGGCCGCTTGTCGGCCCGCCGGTTGGCGGCTTCATCACGACATTCCTGACCTGGCATTGGATTTTTCTCATCAACGTGCCGATCGGTTTCGTGGGCATCTGGTTTGCCAGCCGGTTCCTTCCAGATAACGAGGAGCGCATCGTAAAGCGACTTGATTGGACAGGTTTTTTTCTTTCGGGCATCGCCATGTCCGGGGTGGTGTTCGGACTGTCGGTAGTCAGTCTGCCAGCTTTGCCGCCTGCGGTTGGTTTTACCACCCTTGCAATCGGTGTCGTCTGCACGGTTCTGTATCTGCAGCATGCGAAGAGGGTCGATGACCCTTTGTTGAACCTGAAGCTTTTTGATAATCAGGTGTTCCGCGTAGCGGTTATTGGTGGCAGCATTTTCCGGTTTGGGATTGGTGCCATTCCGTTTCTGTTGCCGTTGATGTTTCAGCTGGGTTTCGGTCTCACACCCTTTCAATCGGGCATGATGACATTTGTGTCGGCAATTGGCGCGATCAGCATGAAATTCGGTGCAAAGCGCATCTTTGTCCTTGTCGGTTTCCGGCGCGCCCTGATGGCAGGTTCTTTGATCTCGGCCTGCTTCATTGCTGTCAATGGGCTGTTTACGCCAACGACGCCTTACTGGATCATCATTGGTTTTCTGTTGGTGGGAGGCTTTGCGCGCTCATTGTTCTTCACCGGGGTCAACGCGCTGGCCTTTGCGGAAATACCCGACGAAAAGACCAGTCAGGCTACGCCCATCACGGCCGTTGCCCAGCAGGTTTCCATCGCTATCGGGGTCGCATTGGCAGGCGGTATTCTTGAGATCAGCACGTCGCTTCGCGGAGCCCACCTCGAACTCGTAGATTTCCACATCGGCTTCTTCGTGGTTGCCGCTGTTTCGGCCTTGGCTTTTCTCTGGTTTGCCCGGCTTGCGCCGGATGCTGGCAAGGAACTAGCCGCGCCGACCGTCAAGAAACACCGTAGCGAGGAGCACGCAACAATAGAAGCTGCGAGTACCTCCACTGGAAAATAAGCCTTAGCCCTTGAAATCGCGAGCGAGCAGATAAAGCTCCACGGACTCGGCGCGGGATGCCGGTGGCTTTACATGATGCACAGAGCGGAATTTCTGCTTGAGCAGTGCCAGGAGTTCATTCTCGGTGCCGCCCTGGAAAGTCTTTGTAAGAAAATGTCCGCCCGGCTTCAGAACCGAAATGGCAAAATCGGCAGCGACTTCGCAAAGATGCACGGTGCGCAGATGATCAGTACGGCGGTGGCCGGTGGTCGGGGCAGCCATGTCGGAAATAACCAGATCGGGTTTGTCTCCCAGAGCTTCCATCAGCTTCCGCGGTGCTTCGTCGTCCAGAAAATCCATTTCCAGCAGAACGACGCCCGGGAGGGGATCGACGTGGAGATAGTCTATGCCAACGACGTGCGGGTCTTCGTCAGTCGAACCGACAACCTTGGCCGCAATTTGGGACCACCCGCCCGGCGCGGCCCCGAGATCGATGATCTTTTGGCCTTTTTTGAGCAGATTATAACGGTCGTTGATTTCAATGAGCTTGTAGGCCGCACGTGAACGATAGCCGTCTTGCTTGGACTTATGCACGTAAGGGTCGTTCAGGTGGCGTTGAAGCCAACGGCGCGAGGATTCCTTGATCGTGCCCGCCTTTTTCTTCACGCGCACCTGCAGATTGCTGGAGCCCGCGCCCCCGCGACCGCCAGTTTTCACTCCGCTTTTGTTGCCGCCTGTCTTGCTCATCATCAGTGCCTGTTTCTAGCGCCTGTTGCGCGATTGTGCCGCCATGCGCCATCGCGCGACATCAGTTCGGTCAAAATGCCTTCACGCAGACCACGGTCGGCAACGAGTAGCTTTTCGCTGGGCCACACTTTGCGTATTGCGTCAAGGATAGCACAGCCTGCCAATACCAGATCGGCGCGATCCGCGCCAATACACGGGTTGGCTACGCGTGCATCAAAATCCCACGACAGCAGGCGGTTGGTCATTTGCGTTACGTCTTCGGCGCCCATCCACATTCCGTCGACCCGCCGACGGTCGTAACGTTCAAGTCCGAGATGTATTCCTGCCAGCGTGGTCACAGTTCCGGATGTGCCAAGCAGATGGAAGCGCGGGCTGGCGGTAAGGTTCCCAAGGCACTGCCGCTCGGCAAATTGCGCAAGCAGATCGGTTACATGGGAAACCATGGATTCGAAGCTTTCCTGCGTGACATTCCGTCCGCCGAAACGTTCCGCCAGCGTCACGACGCCGACGGGAAGAGACGTCCAGGCCATGATGTGCTCGGCAAGGCGTGGGGATCGTCGACGGGAAACATCGATCAGAGCGATTTCTGAAGAACCGCCGCCAATATCGAACAACACCACGGCGTCCGTTTCACGAGTTACCAGCGTGCCGCAGCCGGAAACTGCCAGGCGGGCCTCTGTTTGCCGGTCCACGATCTCCAGTTCAAGACCGGTTTCCGCACGGACTCGTTCCAGAAACTGCTCGCCATTCGATGCCGAACGGCAGGCTTCGGTCGCGATCAGCCTCGACCGTCTGATTTTTTTCCCTGCCAGTTTGTCGCGGCAAATCTTCAGCGCCTCCACGGCGCGATCCATTGCATTGTCACTGAGCCGACCAGTGGCGCTCAAGCCTTCTCCAAGCCGCACAATCCGCGAAAATGCATCCACGACCCGGAACTGACCCGGTCTTGTCGGAGATGCTACCAGCAACCGGCAATTGTTGGTGCCGAGATCCAAAGCCGCGTAAAGCGGGGCATCACCCTTGTCGTGCTGCACGCCGTTGCTGGCTCTGGACGTCTGGCCATTGGTGCTCTTACGCTTGTTTTGGACAGGGACGTGCAGGTTCTCTGCACGCACAGCATTATGCGAAGTCTTGACTGCTACTTCAGCTGCCGGCGGCGTCTGAGCACCAAGTTGCCGCGATTGCTTCTTTTTACGTGCACGGCGGCGGCGATTCGAGATTTTCCCGGAAGGTCGCTGTTGGTTGTTGCCTGTATCTGTAGCGGCTGGCTTTTGTGAAGAGGTTTCAAGGGCTGGCACGGACTTGCCGCGCCGACGCCGACGCGCACGTTTGCGCTGGGCCTGCGAACTCGTGCCTTCGGTTTCGTCCTGTGCTTTTGAGCGTCCTGAATCGGATGCACTACGGGCATTACCGATATCTGCAACGGCTTTTTTGCGCGGTCTGCGCTTGCCGTTATCGGACGGATTCCGGGCTTGCGAATTGCCCGATTGTCCGCCGGACGCCCCTTGATGCACCGTTTCTGCGGTGCGCTCGTCGGGGTTCTTCAAGGTTTTTGTCCTTATGGCGCCGCGCGAACCTGTGAGGACGCAAGCAAGGCGCTTCAATTTCTACGTTGTGCATAATGTAACAGTGGTTTTCTGTTTTACCAAGGGGCAGGCTGTCGGGAGCCGCCGGAAAATTTCGAATACACGTATGAAATTTGAGCCAACGGCGTGCCGAGGGCTTTCGCTGGTGGCGAAAGCCCTTACGGAACCGACCTGGCTACAGGTTAAATATCGTAAGTATGGGCTGCGTTGATTGTCGCGACGAATTGTTTCGTGCGCTCACGCGTAGGCCGGGTGAAAACTTCGTGTGCGGAGCCGGTTTCAACAATATTGCCCGACTCGAGAAAGACGACATTTTTTGCAATCTTCGATGCAAGCCGCAGATCATGTGTCGCGATCACCATGGTCGTGCCTTCCCGGGCGAGCTTGCTCAGAACATCAACGACTTCTGATGCCAGCTCGGGGTCGAGCGCCGAGGTAGGTTCGTCGCATAACAGCACCCGCGGCGAGGGGGCCAGTGCACGCGCAATAGCGATGCGTTGCTGCTGTCCACCGGAAAGGGTCGAAGGCCAGGCATCTGCCTTGTGAGCCATGCCCACCTTCGTGAGCAGTTCCATCGCACGTTCCTTTGCCTTGGCCTTCGGCCATTTCAGGACAGTAACCAGCCCTTCCATCACATTCTGGATCGCCGTCTGGTGTGGAAAGAGCTGGAAGTTCTGAAAAACCATACCCGTCTGACGGCGGATTGACTGGATCGCTTGCCAGCTGGGCTTGCGGTCAGGCTCGAAGCTGAGGCTCTGGCCACCCAGAACAAGAGTGCCGGATGTCGGTACCTCCAGCAGATTGATGCAGCGCAACAGCGTGCTCTTGCCGCCACCGGACGGGCCCACGAGCGCGGTTACCGTTCCCTCTGCAATTGCAACGTTGATGTCGTTGAGAATGACCGCGTCGTCAAAATGCTTCACGATGTGTTGCAGCTCGATCATGCGTTTGTCTCCAGCGTGCCGCCATAGCGACCGAAGCGTCGTTCCAGCCGTACCTGCAGGGCGGAGAGAACGGAACTCATCACCAGATAGATCAGAGCCGCTTCAATATAGAGGATGAGAGGTTCATAAGTGGTGGCGACGATGCGTTGTGCTGATTGGAAAAGCTCTGGCACTGTGATTGCGGCGGCGAGCGAAGTATCCTTCACCAGGGAAATGAAGGAATTGGAAAGCGGTGGTACTGCCGTACGGGTCGCCTGTGGCAGAATGGTGCGCGAGAGGGCCTGACGCCAACTCATGCCGATGGAATAAGCCGCTTCCCATTGACCTTTCGGAACGGCTGATATCACAGCCCGGATTATCTCCGAACTATAGGCGCCGACGCTTAGGGTGAAGCCGATTACCGCCGCAGGAAAAGCATCCAGATAGATGCCTGCGCTGGGCAGGCCGTAAAAGATCACGAACAACTGCACAAGCAGCGGTGTGCCGCGGAATATCCAGACATAAAAGCGGGCGATGGACGAAAGCCAGAGCGGCGCGAACAGCCGTACAAGTGCTGTCAACAGCCCCAACGTAAGGCCGAAAGCAAAGGACAAAAGAGTGAGGGGGATGGTGAAAATCAATCCAGCCCACAGAAGGGTGGGCAGGGACTCCGCCATTAGTTGAAGCCAATCGGGCACGTTCTTCGGCTCCTCATCAATATCTAAGCGTCAGACTGAAATGAAGCTGGGCGCTCATATCTTATACAGTCTGGCATTCATGTCGTTGGAATAGTTTTTCGCGATCACAATAAAACGAAGCCGGAAGTAGCTTCCGGCTTCGCGGCATGAACCGAGACGGCGCTTACTTGGAGACGTCCTGGCCAAAATATTTCTGCGAAATCTTGTCGTAGGTGCCGTCGGCCTTGATTTCATCGAGGGCCTTGTTGATGGCCGCCACGAGTTCGTCGTCGCCCTTGCGGACGATAATGCCGGACGCGTCCGCATTTTCCTTTTCGGCGACAACCTTGACCGGTGCCTTCGGTTGGTGCTTCTTGAAATCGAGGAATGACAAGCTGTCATTGAGTGTGGCGTCGGCGCGGCCGGTCAAAACCAGCTGGATCGACTGGTCGAAGCCATCAGTAGCAACGAGTTCGGCGCCAGCTTCCTTCGCCAGTTTCCCATAGTTGCTGGTGAGGGACTGAGCCGATTTCTTGCCCTTGAGATCCGCAAAGTCCTTGATCGTATCGTTCTTGTCATTGACGATCAAAACGACCTTCGAAACGATATAGGGATTGGAGAAGTTGAACTTCTTCTGGCGTTCTTCGGTAATGCCTACCTGATTGATGACGGCGTCATAACGCTTGGCATCAAGACCTGCGATGAGACCATCCCATTTGCCTTCAACGAATTCCGGCTTAACGCCGAGCTTTGCGGCAACCGCTTCACCGATTTCGACGTCGAAACCAACGAGCTTGTTGTCCTTGTCGTGATAGGTAAACGGCGCATAGGTGCCTTCAGTCCCAATTTTCAAGACACCAGCCGACTTGATGGCGTCGAGTTTTTTTCCGGCCATTGCGCCAGTGAGGAGAACTGCCTGAATGATGCCTGCGGTAGCGAGAATCTGAGCGAATTTCATTGTGGTATCCGTGATCTGGTTGATGTCCTATTGATCGCAGAAATTTAATTCTAATGATGCGTCGAAACCGGGTCGCAACGCCCCTCAATTGAGAGTTTATTTCTAATTATCAGTGATAGGATGAAATTGTATTCCATCTGGGGTATTTGTCCAGATGAGAAGCAGGAAGATGCTTCCATTAATGGTCGGGATTCTGGCTCGCCAAGGTACGCCTCGAAATGAAAACGCCGCCTTGAAGGCGGCGTAATCTTTATAATGTCGGATTATCCCGGTTTTCCGTACCCGCCACCGGTCGGTGTGACGACGGTGAAGGCTTCACCTGCCTCCAGAACGGTCTGGTCGCAATTGCCAAGCACTTCAACCGAACCGTCCCCGCGGCGCACTTCGTTACGGCCGGTTTGTCCCGCCTCGCCGCCATCGAGGCCGAAGGGCGCTACGCGGCGATGCCCGGAGAGAATGGCGAATTCCAGCCTCTTCAATGCCCGGATCGTGCGCTTGGTGCCGTCGCCAGCGCTCCATTTGCCCTTGCCGCCCGACTCTTCCCGAATGTGGAAATCTTCCAGCAATACCGGGAAACGGGTTTCAAGAATTTCCGGGTCGGTCAGGCGTGAATTGGTCATATGTGTATGCACCGCATCCGCGCCGTTGAAGCCGGGGCCGGCCGGTGCGCCCGAGCAGATGGTTTCATAATATTGATATTCGTCGTTGCCGAATGTCAGATTGTTCATGGTGCCTTGCGCTGCGGCCATCGCCCGGGTCGCGCCAAACAGACAGTTGGTAACCGCCTGACTGACCTCGACATTTCCGGCCACGACCGCTGCCGGATAGCGTGGTGAAAGCATGGAGCCTTCCGGCACGATAATCTTGATCGGGCGCAGGCAACCCGCATTCATCGGAATGTCGCCTTCGACCAGCACGCGGAACACATAGAGCACAGCCGCACGGGTGACAGGTTGTGGTGCGTTGAAATTGTCGGAACGCTGTTCGGACGTGCCAGTGAAATCGACAGTCGCTTCACGCTTTTCCTTATCGATCATAACTCGCACTTCGATCTTGCAACCCTGATCCATTTCATAGGTGAAATGGCCATCCGGCAGCTTGTCCAGCACTCGGCGCACGCTCTCGGCAGCATTGTCCTGAACATGGCCCATGTAAGCCTTCACGACATCCTCGCCGAAAAGCCCGATCATCTTTTTCAGCTCGGCAACACCCTTTTCGTTGGCTGCTATCTGCGCCTTCAGATCGTTGACGTTCTGGGTCAGGTTGCGGACAGGATAGGTTGCGCCGGTCAACAGATCAGCTAGTGCATCTTCCCGGAACGTACCCCGGTCCACCAGCTTGAAATTGTCGATATAGACGCCTTCCTGCTCGATATTGACCGCAAGCGGCGACATGGATCCCGGCGCGATGCCGCCAATATCCGCGTGATGTCCGCGGCTTGCGACCCAAAACCGGATTTCACGATTGTTATCGTCGAAGACCGGCGTGCAGACGGTGAGGTCGGGAAGGTGAGTGCCGCCATTATATGGGGCGTTGATGAGGAATACATCACCGGGCTTGATGTCACTGTTTTCGCGAATAGCGGTGGCAACCGATGCGTCCATGGAGCCCAGGTGCACCGGCATATGAGGGGCATTTGCAACGAGATTGCCTGCAGCATCGAAAACAGCGCAGGAGAAGTCGAGACGCTCCTTGATATTGACCGAATAGGCAGTGTTCTGAAGCGTCACGCCCATCTGTTCGGCGATGGACATGAAGAGATTGTTGAAAATCTCAAGCATGACGGGATCGGCTTCAGTGCCGATGGCCGTACGTGCGGGAAGCGCCTTGATACGTGTCAGCACCACGTGGTCATGGGTGGTCAGACGCGCCTGCCAGCCGTCTTCGATGACGATTGTCTGGTTCTTCTCGATAATGATCGCCGGGCCGGTAACAGTCTGGCCAAGCTGCATCTGTTCGCGCAAGACAACGCCCGCATCGTGCAATTCGCCTTGCGAGAAGAAGCGTGTCCGCTTGGCTGTTGCGGCTTCCAGATCGCTCTCAAGTGATTGCGCGCTTTCGGTCTCACCCGCGCCGCCGCCAACGGCTTCTACTTCGACAGCATCGATAACGAGAGCCTTGTTTTCCGCAATGAAGCCGAAACGGCGCTTATGCGCGGCTTCAAACTCGGCACGAAGACGGTCGGCGCTGTCCTCTTCGGGGAAGGTGGCTTCGACGGAGAGGACCGTATCGGTACCAGCATAGCGGATGTGAGCACGCAGTTGTCGCTCAACAGCATCTGCTTCTATGCCTTGTATAGTGAGTTCGGCAACGCATTCCTGCGCGAGTTCTTCGCCTAGCTCCTTCAACGCCTTAGGAGCGTCGATATCGAGTGGGACGCCAAGCGCTTTTTGGCGCGTGGCGCGAATATCAGCAAGGCCCATGCCATAGGCTGACAGGAGCCCCGACATCGGATGAAGAAGGATACTTTTCATGCCGAGCGCGTCGGCCACGAGACACGCATGCTGGCCACCAGCTCCACCAAAGCAGTTGAGGGCATAGCGCGTCACATCATATCCGCGCTGGACGGAGATTTTCTTGATGGCCTCAACCATATTGGCCACCGCAATCCGGATGAAACCGTCGGCCACTGCTTCAGGCGAACGACCGTCACCGATTTCGGCGGCGAGCGCGGTAAAGAGTTCGCGCACCCGCTCAACGTCCAGGGGCTGGTTCTGTTCAGGGCCGAAGATCGCCGGGAAAAATTCCGGCAGCAGCTTGCCAAGCATGACGTTGGCGTCGGTGACTGCGAGAGGTCCGCCATTGCGATAGCAGGCCGGGCCGGGGTTGGCGCCTGCCGAGTCCGGGCCGACACGGAAACGCCCGGCGTCGTAATGCAGGATCGAGCCACCGCCAGCGGCAACCGTGTGGATCAGCATCATGGGTGCGCGAACACGAACACCAGCCACTTCCGTCTCGAAAGCACGTTCATATTCGCCGTCGAAATGGGCCACGTCTGTAGAAGTGCCGCCCATGTCGAAGCCGATGACTTTCGGGAAACCGGCCGTTTCGCCGGTGCGGGCGAGACCGACGACACCGCCCGCCGGACCGGAGAGGATGGCGTCCTTGCCTTGAAACAGGTCAGCCGCCGTAAGGCCGCCCGACGACATCATGAACATGACGCGCGCGCCTGTGCGCTCGACATCCAGTTCGTTTGCTACCTGTGCAACGTAGCGGCGGAGAACGGGTGACAGATATGCATCAACGACGGTGGTGTCGCCCCGTCCGACCAGTTTGATCAGCGGCGAAACTTCATGGCTGACAGAGACCTGCTCAAAGCCAAGGTCGCGCGCAATGCGAGCAATTTCAGCCTCATGCGCGGGGAACTTATAAGCATGCATGAGGGCGATGGCGACGGATTTGTAGCCCTGTTCTTTCAGTGCGACCAGCGCGCTTTCGGCTTCGGTGGGATCTAGCGCCGTTTCAATTGTCCCGTCAGCCTGTACGCGCTCGTTCAGTTCGACCACCTTTTCGTAGAGCGCCTCCGGCTTGAGGATCTCGGTTGCAAAGATGTTCTTGCGTTCCTGATAGCCGATGCGCAGCGCATCGCGAAAGCCTTTGGTGGTCACCAGCGCCAGCCGCTCGCCCTTGCGCTCCAGCAGCGCATTGGTGGCGACTGTCGTGCCCATACGGACTTCTCCGATGATTCCAGCGGGAACCGGATCGCCAGCTTTCAGGCCCAGATGCAGGCGAATGCCATGGACAGCAGCATCCTTATAGGCGGACGGGTTTTCGGAGAGAACCTTGCGCGCATGAAGCTGGCCCTGTGGATCGCGTCCGATAACGTCGGTAAATGTGCCGCCGCGGTCGATCCAGAAATCCCATACTCCACGTCCCGTTCCGCTCATTATCGGCTCCCTCATCCAATGCAACTGGTGCATTTTGAAATCTTTTCAGAATTTCATAGTCCCACTTTATTGACAAAATGTCGATAAGATGGTGACATAAAATACACATAAATGAGGGAGCAGCAAGAATGGGGAAGAAAAGGGACGGTGAAGTAACTGCGACGTTCTCCACCGAGATTCGGGAAGCGAGTTTCGAGGAAGTTGCGCTGCCCAAGCATCTGCGTCCTGTTGCTTCGATTGGCCCCATCGTTTCATCCGCCCATCTCGCTGAAGGCGGTTCGCCCGGCATGTCCGAGGTCGAGTATGGCCTTATTCTCGCGTCTCATGCGTTTTCCCGCTGGATGGTACGTTGCATGGCTGCGGCAGGATTGCCGGGTCTTTCCCCTATCGAAGTGCTTATTCTCCACTCGATCCGCCATCGGGATCGCGAAAAGAAGCTTGCCGATATCTGCCTCGTTCTCGATATTGAAGACACGCACATTGCAACTTATGCCATTCGCAAGCTCGAAAGTGCCGGCTTGCTGACCACCGGCAAGGCTGCCAAGGAAAAAACGGTGAAGATCACCGCCAAGGGAGCTGAAGCTTGCGCGCGTTATGCGCAGATTCGGGAGCGTCTTCTGGTCGATTCCACTTCCAATGCACGACCTTCGGAAGAAACGCTTTCGGAGGTGGCTGCCCTTTTGCGATTCATGTCCGGCGCATTCAATCAGGCCACGCGGTCTGCCATCACACTTTAAGAGGGTCAGAGTTTGAGCGGAACCGAATTGAGTGAGCCAGTTTCAAAGCCTTTGCTGACCGTCGATGGCCTCAGTGTCGAATTTGGGGCAAGCCGTGTCGTTGACGATTTGAGCTTTTCGGTCCATCCCGGTCGGACGTTGGCTGTGGTGGGGGAATCCGGTTCAGGCAAGTCGATTACGTCGCTTTCCATCATGCGGCTTGCCGATATGAGCGGCGCGAAGTTCCCCTCAGGTCGAATTATGTTGGGCGAGCGCGATCTGCTCAAGGCTGACCAGAAGACGATGCGAAGCATTCGCGGCAAGGAGATCGCCATGATCTTCCAGGAGCCGATGACTTCGCTCAACCCGGTTTTCACTATCGGCAACCAGATATCCGAAGTTTTGATGCTGCACGAGGGCATGACCCAGCAGGCGGCGCTTGCAGAAGGCAAGCGACTTCTCGAAATGGTGCGGCTTCCGGATGCGGAAGGGCTGTTGAAGCGCTATCCGCACCAACTCTCCGGCGGTATGCGCCAGCGTGTCATGATCGCCATGGCGCTTGCCTGCCGCCCGAAATTGTTGATTGCCGACGAGCCGACGACCGCTCTCGATGTGACCATTCAGGCCCAGATACTGCACATTATCAGGGAGTTGCAGCAAGAGCTTGAAATGGCGGTAATTTTCATCACACACGACATGGGTGTAGTGGCGGAAATGGCCGACGATGTCGTCGTGATGTGGAAGGGTAAAAAGGTAGAGGAAGGTCCAGTCGGACAGATTTTCTCAAAGCCGCAGCATGCCTATACCAAAACGCTGCTGTCGGCGGTGCCGAAACTTGGCAGCATGACGGGTGAAGCCTTTCCCAAGCGAATGCCGGTCATGACCATGCGCGATGGTGTGCCGGTGGTGTCGGGGGGGGAACGCATTCAGGACACTGCGCGCTACGATAGCAAGCCTCTGCTCTCTGTTGACGATCTCTATGTGCGCTTCCCGATCAAGAAGAACCTGTTCGGGAAGATCACGCATGTCTGCAACGCGGTATCGAATGTCGCCTTCGATATCTATCCGGGCGAGACACTGGCGCTGGTTGGTGAATCCGGTTCGGGCAAGTCGACCATAGGGCGCACAATCCAGCAACTTCAGACACCACTGTCCGGGGACATTCGCTTCAACGGTAAGGCTTATTCGGCAATGAGCGCGGCCGAACGCTATGCAATGCGCCGTGAAGTCCAATATATCTTTCAGGACCCGTTCGCATCGCTCGATCCACGCAAGACGATCGGCTTTTCTATCGCCGAACCCATCCGTACGCATGGCCTTCTCGATAATGACAAGGCGATCAATGCACGCGTTGCCGAGTTGCTGGAGCGTGTCGGCCTTGGCCCGGAACACGCCAGGCGCTATCCGCATGAGTTTTCGGGCGGTCAGCGTCAACGCGTTTGCATTGCGCGTGCGCTTGCTTCCAAACCGAAGCTCATCATTGCCGACGAAGCGCTTTCAGCGCTGGATGTCTCCATTCAGGCGCAGGTCATCAATCTGTTCATGGACCTGCAGAAAGAGCACGATCTGGCCTATCTCTTCATCAGTCATGACATGGCGGTGGTCGAGAAGATGAGCCATCGGGTCGCGGTTCTCTATCTCGGCCAGATCATGGAGCTTGGATCGCGCCAGCAGGTTTTCGAAACCCCATCACATTCTTACACGAAGCGGCTTCTGTCGGCTGTGCCGATTGCCGATCCGACTGCGCGGACCAAGCGACCTGCACTGGAAGGTGAAATTCCAAGCACGACCCGCCTGATCGACGACAAACCGGCGATTTATAAACATCGCGAGGTCGCAGCCGGGCATTTTGTAGCTGAAACTGCCTGAACCATAAAAGCTCAACGAAACCCAAAGGGGAAAACAATGATAAGGAAAACACTCAAAGCCGTTTTCATGGCTTCTGCGTTGTCGACGGCTGTGTTTGCATCTGCTCCGGCATTCGCTGCCGGAAAGCTCACCATTTCGTCCCCGCAGGACCCAGGCAGTTGGGACCCGATCGACACTTTCCTCGTCAACTGGGCTTCTGTCGCCACCAATATTTTCGATGGCCTTGTCTATCGTGGACCGGACCTCAAGATTGTCCCGGCACTCGCGACTTCGTGGGAAGAACTGGACGAGGGCAAGCGCATTCGCTTCCATCTCCGCGAGAATGTCAAGTTCCAGAACGGTGAGCCTTTTAATGCGGAGGCCGTCAAATTCACCTTCGAGCGTCTGTTGGGCGATGAAGGAGCGAAAGGTCCTCAGCGTTCCAACTATATAGCAATCGAAAAGGTGGAAGTGATCGACGAAAAGACCGTCGATTTTCATCTGAAGGCGCCTGATCCGGTTCTTATCACCAAGCTGGCCGGTTACGGCGGCATGATTGTTCCGCCAAAGTACATTCAGGAAAAGGGCGACGATTATTTCAATATGCACCCGGTGGGGACCGGGCCGTTCAAGTTCGTCTCATATGAGCCGAAGGTAAACATCAAGCTTGAGGCTTTCGCAGACCATTGGGGTGGTGCGCCGAAGCTTTCGGAACTTGAATATCGCTTCATAACCGAGCCTTCGACCGCCGTTGCCGAACTTCAGGCCGGTCGCGTCGATCTGGTTATCCCGCCGACCATTCCAATTGGAATGATCCCGACAATTCAGGGCGACCCAAAACTGGAGCTCGTCACCGCTTCGGGACCGACGGTTTATGCCTTGCGCTTCAATACCGCTGACGGCATCACCAAAGATGAACGCGTGCGCAAGGCGCTGATTATGGCGGTGGATCGCGATGCGATCATCCAGTCCATTCTGGCAGGTCAGGCGGAAGCGATTGCCAGCTTTCAGGGCTCGTTATCCTTCGGCTTCGATCCGAATATGAAGCCGCTGCCTTACGATCCGGAAGGTGCGAAGAAGCTTCTCGAAGAAGCGGGCGTTCAACCCGGCGCAACTGTGCAGATCGATGTGCGTGGGCAGGAGGCAAGCTTCAATGAAGTGGCGCAGGCAGTCGCGAGTTTCCTGCAAATGGTTGGTATCAACGCAACCATCAAGCCTTACGATACCAACGTCCTTTTGAACGACATCATTCCGCAGGGCAAGACGGGTGCCATGTTCCAGCAGTCCTGGGGCGGTTGGACCTTCGACTACGACAACACTGCCTATTCGATGTATCATTCCGGCGAGAAGTGGAATCCCTACGACAAGGACGAAAAGCTGGACAAGATGCTCGAAGCACAGCGTTCGGTTCTTGACCGCGGGGAGCGTGAAAAGCTCCTGCAGGAAATCGCGCATTACGCAGCCGACCGCGCACTCGAAATGCCGCTCTATAACCTCAAGGCGATCTTCGGCGTCAACAAGCGCGTGAAGAACTTCGTTCCGGTTCCCGACAGCCGTCTGCGGTTGACGGACGTTACCGTCGAGTAAGCAAGAATGACAATACGGCGAGCCGGATATGTCCGGCTTGCCGCAGCATTTCGGAGGCGCACTGGTGGCCGGATTTCTGATCAAACGAATTTTGCAGGCGTTGTTCGTGCTCGTCGCGATGACGCTGCTTGTCGCTTTCGCGGTCCGCCTGACAGGCGATCCGGCATTGATGCTGACGCAGGGCGCGGGTAGTATCACTGAAGCCGATCTTGCACGCATCCGCGAAGGTCTTGGTCTCAACCAGCCGTTCTTCGTTCAATACTGGCAGTTCCTGAAGGGTCTTTTCACGATGGATCTGGGGCGCAGTTTCCTCGGCGGTACGCCCGTATCGACGCTGGTGGCTGGCGCCTTACCTGCCACGCTGATGCTGGCTTTCGCTTCTCTGTTCGTTTCCATCGTGATTTCCGTCCCGCTCGGGATCAAGGCGGCCGTGTCCCGCGGAAAATGGGCCGACCAGCTGATCCGCATTTGCTCGCTGGTGGGCCTTTCCTTTCCCAATTTCTGGCTGGCGACCATGCTGGTGTTGCTGTTTGGCATCTCACTGCAGTGGCTGCCGCCAAGCGGCATGAGTGGCATTGCGAGCTTCATCATGCCGGCGCTCACCATGGGCATCATCCTGACGGCAACGAATGTCCGTCTCGTGCGCACGTCGATGCTGGAAACGTTGCAATCGCAATATATCATGGTGGCACGGGCCAAGGGATTGAGCGAGAACAAGGTTCTCTACAAGCATGCGCTGCGCAATTGCGCGATCCCGTTGATCACTTATCTCGGCCTCCAGTTCGGCGGACTTCTTGGCGGTATCGTGGTAGTCGAGCGGGTGTTCAACTGGCCGGGCATGGGCACACTGGCCTTTGACGCCGTGGCCGGGCGCGATTATCCGGTTCTGCAGGCCACTATCGCAATCCTTTCCATGCTGATCATCGGCGTCAATCTTCTCGTGGACATCGCCTATGGCCTTGTCGATCCGCGTATTCGCACGGAGTAGGACCGATGGCGACCAAGACTTCATCCGTTCTGTTTTCGCGTTTTGCGAGCCTTGAGTTCATCGTCGGCGTCGTGCTCACCGGCTGTATTTGTCTGGCTGTGGTTTTCTCGGGCTATCTCTTTCCCGGTGGCGCTAACAAGATCGATCTTCTGGCGCGCCTGACGCCGCCATTTGTCAATCCGGCACATATTTTCGGGACCGATCCGCTGGGCCGTGATGTGCTGGCGCGTGTCGTCACCGGCGGCAAGATTTCGCTGTTTGTCGGTTTTGTTTCGGTGATCGGCTCCGTTGTCATCGGCACGGTCATGGGCCTTGTCGCCGGTTATTATCGCGGCTTCTGGGATATGGCGCTGATGCGCTTTGTCGATGTGCAGTTGGCTATGCCCTTCATCCTGCTTGCCATTACCGTCATGGCCATTCTGGGCGGCGGGTTATTCAACACCATCATTCTGCTGATCGTCTCGCAATGCGTGCAATATGCGCGACTTGTGCGGGGCTCGGTACTATCGCTACGCGAGCGGGAATTCATCCTGTCGGCCCGCGCTATCGGCGTGAAGGATTGGCGCATCATTTTCCAGCACTTGCTACCGAACCTGCTCGGGCCGGTGATCGTGCTCATGACTCTCAATGTCGCAAACAACATCCTGCTGGAATCGAGCTTGACCTTCCTTGGCCTCGGTGTTGATCCGACTATCCCGAGTTGGGGCGGCATGCTGGCCGACGGACGCACTTATCTCCAAACCGCTTGGTGGGTGAGCATATTTCCGGGTCTCGCCATTCTGTTCACTGTGCTGGGCCTCAATCTCCTTGGAGACTGGCTGCGCGATAGCCTCGATCCAACAGGCAGGATTTCACGATGAGCGTGCTTTTTGAGAAAATCTATCCCCGCACCGTTCACGCGCTTGTTGAACGTTTTATGAAACCGGAAATGCGCGGCGCGAAAATGGAAGCCTGGTTGTTCGACGACCAGCCGAGCCGCTTTGCCGCCGAAATGAAGCTGCGTGAAGCAGGTGTCGAGGCACGATTCCGTTCTGCCTATAAACCACTCCTTCACTTCTTTCTCGAAGAGGTGGATAGCGTCACGCTGAGGTCGGCTGCGATCCGCTATCCTCGTCATGACGCCTGCGTGCAGAACCGCTTTCTCCTGGAGACTTATCCGTTGTCCGCGCTGCTGCCGGGGGTGGATGTCACTTTCGCCGCTTCTGGGAAAGACGACTTTTACTATGAAGTTGATCTGCTTTTTGCCGATGGTAACAGTGAGAACCACCGGGTTTTTGCTCCAAACCGCGTGCACGAGGATTTCATCGGCGAAACGCTGGTTTCGCCCACTGGCTGGCTGTCCATCACGCATCATGGCAGAACTGATAGCGAACGCTTTGAAACATCATACGAAAAGCTGTTTCACGATACGATTTCGGTTATCGCCGCGCATGACTGGAAGCATGGCGAACCCTATTTTGACGAACTGAATATTGCAGTCAGTCTCCCGGTCACCGACCGCCGCCTGCCTTACGATGAGGAAAGGCTTAGCCTCACCGAAGCCATGCACGAGGATATCTATTTCTCGCTGCTCGAAGTTTTCCAGAAAAAGTCCGGCCGTCCGGTCGGGGATCGTGGTTTGCAACCGGGCCAGATCGTACCGGAAGTCCGCTTTTACGATGCGGCTCCTTCAGTCAGGGTCGAAACACGTCCGCTTGCCACAGCTGATGCAGTGACCGCTGAACAGGTGCTGGGAGAGGCTCAGGCGCCACTTTCCGCAGATCAGATCAAGCGTGAGATTATCGCGCTCGGTGGCCTGCCCTTTGAGGCAAAAAGCCGTGCAGGTCGGAGCGTTCGCGCGACCTACGTCAAGGGCAGCGACGCGGCGATGATGATCAGCGCAGGTCAACATGCCAACGAGACCACGGGTGTCGTCGGCGCACTGCGTGCGGCCAACCGGCTGATCTCGCGTGAAAGCGCCCATTTCACGATTTCACCGCAGGAAAACCCCGACGGATACGAAATCCACAAACGGCTTTGCGCCTTGCAACCGCATCATATGCATCATGCTGCCCGCTATACGGCGCTCGGTGACGATCTGGAGTATCGCAAAGGCGAGGGGCTTTACGAAAAGGCTATCCGCGTTGAGGCGGAAAAGCTCACAGGCGCAAAACTGCATGTCAATCTGCACGGCTATCCGTCGCATGAATGGACGCGCCCGCTATCGGGTTATGTGCCGCGTTCTTTTGCCATGTGGACCCTGCCAAAGGGCTTTTTCCTGATCATCCGACATCACGCTTCATGGGAACGGCAAGCGGAGGAACTGATAGACCGGGTAACGAAGCATCTGGCGACTATTGACGGGCTGGTTGCCTATAACAACGCCCAGATCAGGCTTTTCGAGCAACATGCCGGTGAAACGGGTTTCCGCATTATCAACGGCTTCCCATGCCTTGTCGGTGTGGATGATCGACACACCGTGCCGCTGACGCTGATCACCGAATATCCTGACGAAACGATTTATGGGGATGCGTTCGTCAAAGGACATACCGCGCAAATGGAAACGGTTCTGGCATCATACGATGCCTTGCAGGCACTGTTTCCATCCAGCGCGGTTGCTTAGAGCGCGTTTCGATCCGATTGGATCAGATCGGCGCTCTAAAGATAATAAACGCCGATACGCTTCCCGCCGATGATTTCGACGGCAATCTCCATCTCGTAAATGTCTTCGAGGATTTCCGGATGAATGAGTTCGTCCGGGCTTCCCTGATGGACAACCTTGCCGTGGCGCATGGCAACGATATGGTCGGAGTAGCATGAAGCGAAATTGATGTCGTGCAGAACCAGAACGACCGTTTTTCCAAGTTCATCCGCAGCCCGGCGCAGCAGCTTCATCATTGAAGCCGAATGCTTCATGTCGAGATTGTTGAGCGGTTCATCCAACAGCACGTAATCCGTGTCCTGACAGAGAACCATTGCCACGAAGGCGCGCTGGCGCTGCCCACCGGAAAGCTCATCCAGAAAGCGCCCGCTTAAATCGTCAAGGCCGAGATAGCCGATGGCCTGTTCGACATGTTTGCGATCCTCATTATTGGGACGACCCTTGGAATAGGGATAACGGCCGAAAGTTACAAGATCACGCACGGTCAGGCGGGAATTGATTGCGTTCTCCTGCCGCAGTATCGACAGCCGTTTTGCCAGCACGTCACCCGATGTCGTCGAAACGTCGAGCCCGTCTACGGTAACTCGCCCTTTGTCCATAGGCAGGAGACGGCTCACCATGGAGAGTAGCGTAGATTTTCCCGCACCGTTCGGACCGATGATCGAGGTTATGCCGCGCGCTGGCAGTTTCAGGGTCACATCATCGACGACCAGTGTGCCATTGTAGGATTTGCTGACTTGGCTGATTTCAATCAACGCGCGTGCCCCCTGACGAGAAGGATGATGAAGACAAGGCCGCCCAGAAACTCGATAATGACGCTGAGTGCGGAGTTGAACGAGAAGACACGTTCAAGAATGGTCTGTCCGCCCACGAGGCAGAAAACTGCAAGCAGGGCCCCCACTGGCAGGATAATTCGGTGCTTTGCCGAACCTGCAATCATGTAGGCCAGGTTGGCCACCAGCAAGCCGAAGAAGGTAATGGGCCCGACCAGTGCGGTGGAAACCGAAACCAGCACTGTGACCATGAACAGGACCTTGCGCACGACCCGCTGGTGATCGACGCCAAGATTGATCGCGGGGTCGCGCCCGAGAGACAGCACGTCAAAGACGTGAATAAAGCGCAGGCCGTAGAGCGAAACTGCAACAACGATGACGGCCGACATTATCAGAATGTCGCTGTTGATGGTATTGAAGCTGGCGAAAAACCGATCTTGCAGAACGGCGAAAAGATTTGGATCGAGCATCCGCTGCATCAGGTTGGAAATGCTGCGGAAAAACACACCGCAGACAATGCCGACGAGCATAACGAGATGCAGGCTGCGTGTGGCGCCCGAGAAAAGCCAGTAATAGAGCGTCCCGGCGAAAACCACCATGATGGCGGTTTCTGCGAGAAATCGAATGTTCGGTCCGAGCCAGTCGATTTGCACAGCGCCGAAGAAGAAGACCACCACGGTCTGGATCAGGATATAGAGCGCATCGAAGCCCATGATCGAGGGCGTCAGGATGCGGTTGTTCGTGACGGTCTGGAACAAGACCGTCGAAACTGCAATCGAATAAGCAACCAGTACCATGGCTGCAAGTTTGGTACCGCGGAAGGACAGGATAAAGGACCAGCTTCCTTTTGCGCCGACAGTCATGAATGCGGCGACTGTAAGCAACGTGAGCAGGCAAAGCAGCGTGAGGTTCAGGGTAGGGCGCTTAAGCAAGGCGTGAACCTCGCCGCAACAGAAGGTAGAGGAATAGGACGCTCCCTACGACACCCATCATCGTTCCGATCGGGATTTCGTAGGGGAAGCGGACCAACCGTCCGACGATGTCGCAGGCAAGAACGAGCCCTGCGCCGAGCACCGCAACCCATGGCACCGCGCGCCGCATATTGTCACCGATGAACATGCTGACGACATTGGGAACGATAAGCCCCAGGAAAGGTATCATGCCAACCGTCACGACGACCGATGCACTGACCATCGAGACGATGATTAGGCCAAGTGTGACCACGCGGCGGTAGTTGAGACCTAGGTTGGTGGTGAAATCCTCGCCGAGTCCCGCGACCGTAAAGCGGTCGGCGGCGATGTAGGCGATGACAGTCAGGCTGAACGCGAACCAGAGCAATTCGTAGCGCCCGCGAAGAACGCCGGAAAAGTCGCCGGTCGTCCAGGAATTGAGCGATTGCAGGAGGTCAAAGCGATAAGCAATGAAGGTGGTGATCGCGTTGACAACACCGCCAAGCATGATGCCGACCAGGGGCACGACAAGAACGGAACGCAATGGAATTGTACGGAGAATACGAAGGAACAGAGCTGTTCCAGCAAGCGCTGTGACGGATGCAACCAGCATTTTGCCAATAACCGGCGTCTCCGGTGCGAACAGTATAACCAGAAGAATGCCGAGACCTGCGGATTCCACTGTGCCAGCTGTTGACGGTTCAACAAAACGGTTTCGGGTCAGCATTTGCATGATCATTCCCGAAACGGCCATGGACATGCCCGCCAGAATGATAGCAAGAGTGCGCGGAATGCGGCTGATGAGCAGAACTTCAGTGGCACGGTCTGTGCTTCCTGCCCCAAAAAGCGTACTCAGCGATACCTCGCTGACGCCGATAAACAGGCTTATGACAGCCAGTACGGCAACAACGATAACGGCTGCTGCAAGTCCCTTCACACGCATTTCCTGTTCTATTGCCTGATTACGAATTCGGGCCACCGATGGCGGCCCGATCGAATTGGGTTTGGAAAGCTGTCACTTTGCCTTGTCGAAAGCCTGCGAAAGCTGATCGACCGTGCCGTGAAGCGCACCGAGGCCGCCCCCGACGAGATACCAATTCTGAGCGTTCAGATAGACGACCTGGTCCTTCTTCCAGGCATTGGTCTGGCGCACGAGGTCGTTGTCGAGAACCTGCTTGGCCGAATTGCCTTCCCGACCAATCGCCGCATCGCGGTCGATGACGAACAACCAATCCGGGTTGGTTTCCAGGATGAATTCCGAGCTGGCAGGCTGGCCATGATTGCCAGTGGAAAGGTCTGGCGCTGCCGGCTTGACGCCGAAGCTCTCATGAAGGACTCCGAAGCGCGAACCAGGACCAAAGGCGCTGATCTTTCCGCCGGATGTGAGGATAAGAAGCCCTGTACCCTTATTGGCAGCCTTTTCCTTCAGGGCAGCAAGCGCAGCATCAAGCTTTTGGACTTCAGCCTTTGCTTCTGCTTCCTTTCCGAAAATCTGGCCAAGTTTTTCCACATTGGCTTCAGTGTCGGCGATAAAGTTTTTCGCGTTGGTAGTGAGATCAATCGTAGGTGCGATTTTCGAAAGTTCACCGTATTTCGCGGCTGAACGGCCTGCCACGATGATGAGATCAGGCTCTGCCGCGTTGACGGCCTCATAATCAGGCTCGAACAATGTGCCGATCTTTACGTATTCATCGCCCTGATATTTCTTCATATATTCAGGAAACGATATGCCGCTGGGAACGCCGGTTACTTTGACGCCGAGACGGTCAAGATTGTCGAGGGTACCAAGATCGAAAACCAGTATTTTTTCCGGTGAGGCTGGAACCGCTGTTTCACCTTGGGCATGCTTGACGGTTAAATCCGCGGCATTTGCAGATGCAGCGACGCCAAGTGCCACGACAGCGGCACCACACAAGCGGGAAACCTGTTGAGCGATATTCAGCATGGTGTTCGATCCTTTCATCAATCCTGTGCAGTCAAGTATCTTCGCCGTCAAAGACGGAGAGGTAAAATTCAGTTGTTTTTAACGATGGGAGCTTTTCCGAGCAGGATGAAATCGAGGCTGTCTTCTACCGTTAACGGTATCATTGATCCGTGGCTCTCATCTTCAAAACGACGGAACGCTGCATCCATTTGCGGCAGTTCAGAAAGCTCCTTGAAGATATCCGCACCAGAGGGCCCGCCGCGCAGTTTCTTCAACCGGTTATCATCCTGCTTCGTCTGGCCAGGCCGGTTACCGCGTTTGCCCGAGGTTTCTATAAGCAAGCGAATGGGGCGAAGGCTATCCTTGGAACTCGTGACGAACTGATCCTTATCTTTCAAAATTGAGCGATCATTCCACCAGATCGATGGGTCTGCTGCACTATAACTCTGGAAAGAAGCCGGGTGGTTGAACAGGGCATATAGTGTAAACAACCCGCCCAGAGAGTGCCCGAATAAAGCCTGCCGGTCTTTGTCGATGTTGAAACGCTTTTCGATCTCAGGCTTCACCTGATTGTCGATGAAGTTGAAGAAGGCATCTCGTCCTCCTGTCTTCGGTACATTGAAGTGAACCGGGATCAGATCATCGCGTGTGGGAGGGGTGAGGTCGAAATATCTCAGGCGGACAATTTCTTCCGGATTGTCGGTGGGATAACCGATGCCGACAAAGACAGCTTTCAATGCTGGGTTTTCCGCCATGCGTTTTGCAGCAATCGGCAACATGCGATTGCCGTCAATCATGTATATGACCGGGTAACCGCCTTCGGGTGCCGCACCTTTGGGGGAAGCAGTGAATATACGGTAGGCAAGGCCATTGGCCTCCATGTCAAACGACGAAGTGACAGGCTCGGCAGCTTGCACGGTTGAAGTGGTAAGTATCCCCGTCATTGTCAGGCACACCCATTTTACGACCATCGTCGCTACGCTCATAGGAGCATCCCATCAGTGGAAGACGCCAGCCGTTGGGGCGGGCGTCTTGGCTTGCAATCCTAGAAGCGGGAGGTCATTCCGACCCAGAGACGACGCCCATCGACGACTGAATTGAAGTCATCCACGTCCACCTTCTTGTCGAAGATGTTGTAAACGGCGGCATTCAAGGTGACATTCTCGCTGAAGTCATAAGACCCGCCAATATCGAAGGTCGCATAGGGCTTGTATTTACGGGCGACCACCTTGCCGTTTCTGTAGACGGGTTCGCCGGCTGTTCCGATACGCGCGCCCGCATTGGTTTCTTCGCCATGGTAGTTACCGGCTGCCCATGCGCTCAGGCCTTCAACCGGCGTTATCCAGTCCGCACGCAGGCTCGCCATGTGCTTCGGCGTGCGTGCCAGAGGCAAGCCCTTGTAATCACCTGTCTGCTGTTCGGAGTCGGTGTAGGTATAGTTACCGCGTAAGGTGATCGTGTCGGTTGCTTCCCAGTTGAAGGTGAGTTCCACACCCTGCATCACGGCTTCATCGATGTTGAAGCTGTACCAGAGGCGATAATTGGGATCTTCGCTCCAGCGAACAGGATCACCGTTCGCATCCGTGATCAATGCATTGCTGATCTTGTCCTTGAAATCCGTGTAGAAATACGTTGCGCCCAGACGAAGGCCGGACTGATTGTCCCAGAGAACACTCGCTTCATAGCTCGTGCTCTTTTCTGGCTGCAGGTCCGGATCGCCGATGATCACGCCACAGGTGCCGTTAGGACCGTATGAGCATCCCGCCCCACCCGTCGTATAAGCGTACCCAGGGGCGATAGTGCGCAGTTCTGGTGCGCGGAAACCTGTGGAGATGCCGCCCTTGAACGTCAACTGTTCAGTTGCGTGCCAGACGGCGTAGCCGCGCGGGCTGAAATGCGATCCATAAATCTCATGGTCATCCATGCGCAGGCCACCCGTCAGGGCGAAGTCCGGGGTGATCCACCATTCGTCTTCGGCAAAGAGCGCCCACTGGCGGACACTGAATTCCTCGTCCAAACCGGTGCGACGTCCCGGGTTTTGATCGGTGAGCACTGATTGCATGAACTGCCCCCCTGTTACCAGGGTGTGATTTCCGTAGAATTCAAACGGCGTTGTGAACTTGCCATCGAGCACAGAGTTGCGGATGTGCGGAGAACGTAGATTCTCGACATAGCTCTTCGTCTTCTTGTCCCAGTTGAAATTGGTGCGCTCCGCCCATTCCTGCTGGAACGAGAACTCCGATGTTGTCGGACCCCAGCGGCCGGTGTGGCTGATAGACCAATGATCGCGATCATTGTAGTTGTAGGAGTCCGAACCCGACGCTGCCGTATTGCCAACGGTGGAGTCGCGACGAAGGCGCGTCTTTCCCAGTTCGAGCATGATATCGTGATCTTCATTCGGCGTGATCGTGACACGCCCCGTGATGTCGATATCCTTCTGCTCAGGCGTGCCGCTGACGATATTGTCTTCCTGCCGCTTGAGACCACGCCCCCAGAGCTGAACGCCCACAAGATTGGGAACCAGCGGCCCGGTCATATAGTAGGAGCCTTGCAATGAGTTTCCGAATTTGGAGTGCTGCTGTACCGTGCCGTCGACCGAGAAAGAGCCGCTCCACGTGTCCGACACCTTTTTGGTGATCACGTTGATAACGCCGCCCATGGCGTCCGATCCGTAGAGCGAGGACATTGGGCCGCGAATGACTTCGATCCGTTCAATGGCGTTCGCCGGTGGCAGGAAGCTCTGCTCGAAGCCGGAGTTGCCGTTGGTGCGAGCGTCGCGGGTGCTCTGCCGCTTGCCGTCTACCAGAAGCAGCGTGTAGGAGCCGGGAAGACCGCGAATGAAAATGTCCTTTTCAGCCGCGGGACCGGTTACAGCTACGCCTTGTACATCTTTTAGAGCGTCCGTCAGATCGCGATAGACGCCTTTTTCCAACTCTTCTCCGGGAACGACGGTGATACTTGCGGGCGCGTCGGTTATGTTTTGTTCGAACCCGGTCGCCGTGACAACGATCTGTTTGAGTTTGACGGCTCCGTCGGCACTCGTCTCGACGGCTGCTTCCGCTGCCTTTTTCTTGGCGCTCGCCTCTGAAGATGCTTCTTCTGTGGCCTTGGTCGCGGTTTGCGCGTTCGCAACCGCTTCGCTCAAAAGCAGCGCTGTGGAAAGACACGTGCCCGCAAGGATCGCCCGGTACACGAGCGGTTTGCCAGCCATACGCCTGTTTTGTGTACCATCGGCCCACAATCCCCGAAACAAGCTCGTCATTTTCGTCACCGTTTAAAGTTGAGTTTTCAAGTCTCCTTATGTATGGCGATAAGGTGACGTCAATCGTCATGTTTTATAAGCATTCTAAGTTCCAAAAACTGCAAATGAACGGGCACAAAAGTGATGTCGGGCAAGGACGCGGAAACACAGCAGCAAACGGCGAAAGGTGAGAACGAAAGCCTTCGCTTGGGACAATTACGCCTGCTGATCGCTCTTGATGCACTTCTTGTGGAGGGCAGTGTGGGCGGTGCTGCAAAGCAGATGGGGTTGAGCATTGCGGCGATGAGTCGGCTGCTTGGCCAGATCCGCGAGAAGTTTAACGACCCCATTCTGGTTCGCTCGGGACGTAACATGGTGGCCACGCCAAAAGCTGAAGCGTTGCGTGCGCGTTTGCGACGCCTTGCGAATGAAGCTGAAACACTCCTCAATTTGAATCTCGCCGAAGTGCCGAAATCCAGTTGCACCGGCCATCATGGCTGGAACCGAAGCGCCATCGTCGCACCGCCGCCGCTCGGGATCCGTAAGGTGGTCGAGCTTGAAAACCACCCCACGCCGGAACAGCTTGCGGCGCAGTTCGCGGACATCCAGGGCGAAAATGATCCGGTCAGGAGGCTTGCAAAATATATCGCTGTGGTAGGGCGAAAAGCCGGGCACACCCGCCCGCTGGAAATGTCCGAAGCCGAGGATGCTTTCACGACGATTTTCACAGGGAATGCCGATCCGATGCAGATCAGTGCATTACTACGGCTTATTCACTACCGTGGAGAAACTGCACCGGAACTGGCTGGCATGGCGCGGGCGGCAAGAAGAATTTACTCAGCCGACGCCGGACTGAATATGCCTGCACTGGATTGGCCAGCCTATCTGTCGCCCAATTCCATGCAATCACCGTGGTTCATGCTTTCGGCATTGCTGGTCGCCCGGGCTGGCTTTCCGGTTGTCCTGCACGGAAACTGCGGTACCGGCGAGATATCGGGCAAGCTTGAGATCGCTGCTGAAGCTATCAATCTTCCGATCGCGACATCACACTCTTTGGCGAAAGATGCATTGAGAGCACACGGCATATGCTTCATGCCTATGGCCGGTTTCGCTCCCCAGATCCATGCGCTGATGGCACTCTACCCCCTATTTGAGTCGCGTTCATCGATGAACAGCCTCGTTCATCTGCTTAATCCGATGAACCTCAAGGCATCTTTCCTTGGGGTTACCCAACCCGCATATCGCAAATTGCATCGCGATGCAGGTGCGCTTCTTGGCTTGCCGTCGATCTCGGTTGTTTCGACCAGCCGCGATGTTGCGGAACTGGTTCCACACAGGGCCCATACCGTCCACAGACTTCTGGACGGTCGTGAAATAGATCTGCTGCTTCCCACACTATCCAGAGAGAGCGGAGACAAGCATTCGAACTTCAGCTCATTTGAATACTGGTATGGCGTCTGGTCCGGTGCGGCCGTGGACAAGCGCGCAGAAAATACAATCGTTGCCACCGCTGCCATGGGGATGATGACGGCAGCATCTGCCGACAATGAAAGCTATGCGCTGTTCTTCGATAAGGCTGGAGAACTCTGGCGCAATCGGCATAGCCAAACGGCAGGATGATTCAAAATCAGCTGCAATTGCGGAACTTGAATCTGTTTCACGTTCCGCAAAATTTGAAAAAGCTTTCCCTGCGGCTGTCCGGGATGGCAAGTCCATGCTTTGTCTACTGATTTTATAGGCTTTATCTTCTCCCCGTAAGTTCGATTGCGAAAGGGGAGCGCCGATGGTTAGTCCGATATTCGGTGAGGCGGGAACGTCGATTTTCGAGGCGATGTCGCGGCTTTCCGGTGAGCGCGGAGCTATTAATCTGGGACAGGGTTTCCCGGAAGGCTTTGAGCCAACTGAACTCCTTGACGCTGCTGCCCTCGCTCTTCGTGAAACTTCACAACAGTACCCACCCATGATGGGCCTGCCCGTCCTCCGTCAGGCGGTTGCAGAAAACACGAGACGTTTTCTTGGCCTCGACATTGACTGGGAAAAGGAAGTTCTCGTCACTTCCGGCGCTACGGAAGCGCTAGCCGATACGTTTCTGGCACATCTGAACACGGGCGACGAGGTAATTCTGTTCGAGCCAGCTTACGATGCTTATGCAACGCTTATTCGTCGTGCTGGAGGAACGGTGGTCCCAGTGCGGCTGAAGCCGCCTCTGTGGGAATTACCGCGAGAAGAGTTGGCAAAAGTCATCTCTTCACGGACGAGGCTGATTGTCGTCAACACGCCGATGAACCCGGTAGGCAAAATATTCGATCTCGATGAACTGGAGTTTCTCGCCGATCTCGCCATCAAGCATGATCTTCTGATCGTATCGGACGAGGTCTACGAGCATCTCGTCTTCGATGAAAGGCCGTTTCATTCCTTATGGAGCGTTGAAAAAATACGTGACCGTGTGGTGCGTATTGGCTCTGCCGGAAAGAGCTTTTCCCTGACGGGTTGGAAGGTTGGTTATGTTACCGCCTCCGAGACGATTCTTGCGCCAATTGCCCGCGCGCATCAGTATGTAACCTTTACCACGCCCCCGGCTTTGCAAACGGCAGTGGCGGTCGGGTTAAGCTTGCCGGACAGTTATTTCACCGGCCTTCGTGCGGCGCTGGCATCACGGAGAGACTTTCTGGTCGAAGGGCTGAAATCTGCGGGGTTCGAAGTCGCCGATGTACCAGGCACTTATTTTGCGGTGGCGGACATACGAGCACTTGATAGCGGAGATGATGATCTCGATTTCTGCCGACGTTTGACGCTTGAAGCAGGCGTAACACCTGTGCCCATCTCGTCCTTTTACGGTGCGCGCGATGTGCGCAGCCATGTGCGTTTCTGTTTCGCGAAGCGCGAAGAAACGCTGCAGGAAGCCAGTTCAAGGCTGGCACAGTGGAACAATGAACGCAAACGGCGCGCTGCGTAAGCGTGCCTCAAAAACAACTACAGGGAAAATGACATGCATCCAGTTTCATTGTTGCGCGGGGCTGTTTCCGCAGCACTCTTTTCCGTCCTCCTCGCTTCACCTGCATTTGCGGAAAAAATCCGTTTCGGCGTGACTTCTGGTCCACATGCGGAAATCGCCGAAGCACTGGCACCCGTCGCCAAGGCAAAGGGATTGGAAATAGAGATTGTGGAGTTCTCGGACGGCGCACTGATCGACCCGGCAACGAATGATGGTGATCTCGACGCCAATGGCTTCCAGCATACACCGTATTTCGACCAGCAGAACAAGGATCGAGGTCTCAGCCTTGTTGCCGTCGGCGGGCGTACTGTGCTGTTGCCGATGGCCGGATATTCGCACAAATATAAATCACTTGGCGAACTGCCGGAGGGGGCACAGATTTCGATCCCCAATGATCCCAGCAATGCGGGTCGTGCCCTGAAACTTCTCGAGGCGGGGGGCGTTCTCAAGCTCACACCAGGGGTGACTTTCAACGCAACCGAACTCGATATCGTTGATAATCCGAAGAAGGTCAAAATTATTCCAATGGAAACGGCCCAGCTTCCCCGGTCGCTGGAAGACGTGGATTTTTCCGTTATCACTTCGCATTTCGCGCTGAGTGCCGGGCTGGTGCCGAGCCGTGATGCGATTTTGATTGAAGATCAGCTATCCGATTATTTCTGCCTGCTTGCTGTCGCGGAAAAGAACAAGGATGCGCCGTGGGTCCAGACGCTGATCGAATCCTACAAGTCTCCAGACGTCAAAGCGTTCATCGAGAAGAAATTCGGCGGCAACATCATAGCGGGTTGGTAGAGATGAACGTGCTCGTACGCAGCGAAAATGTGTCGAATAGGGCGCTGGGTGATATGACACCACCGCAGTCGATCATCGACATACGTTCGCTGACAAAGACCTATGATGAGAAGGCTGGTCCGGTCATCGACAATGTTTCGCTTCAGATTGAAAAGGGAACCATTCACGGTATCATTGGCCGCTCAGGTGCGGGGAAGAGTACACTGGTCCGTTGCCTGAACGGACTGGTGCATCCAAGCGATGGGAAAGTCTTTTTTTCGGGCCGTGAGATCACAACGCTCCGGCAAGAAGAACTACGGCAGGTCAGGCGTGAAGTATCAATGATATTTCAGCATTTTAGCCTCCTTTCCTCACGAACTGCTTATGGTAATGTAGCTCTGCCGTTGGAACTCGCCGGTATTGATCGGAAAACTATAAAATCGCGTGTTAACGATCTGCTAGAGCTGGTGGGGCTCAAGGAAAAGGCCGGTGCTTATCCATCGGAACTGTCAGGCGGTCAGAAGCAGCGTGTCGGCATAGCGCGGGCATTGGCTCTGGAGCCCAGCGTCCTGCTATCCGATGAGGCTACCTCAGCGCTTGATCCCGAAACCACGGAACAAATTCTTTCTTTATTGAAAGACATCAATCGACGCCTCGGCCTGACGATTGTGCTTATCACGCATGAAATGGAGGTAGTACGCGACATCGCTGACTATGTGACGGTTCTCGATGGCGGTAGGATCGTTGAAAGTGGTCCGACTTTCGATGTTTTCGCTTTTCCGCAATCCCCGACCGCCCGGTCGTTTCTGGCAAGCATCGTTGCTCATGATCTTCCGGCGGAAGTGTCTCGGCGGCTACTGCCGGAACCTGTAGCGGGATCGGATCCCGTTCTGCGGATCGTATTCTCCGGTGATGCCGCCCATGCGCCTGTCGTTGCAACGCTTGTGCAGCGTTTCGGGATAAATCCGAACATACTGCATGGACGTATAGACTATATTTGCAGCAAACCTCTGGGCATCATGACGCTTGTCGCTGAGCACGGTCCGGCTGATCTTGCCGCTGTCCGAAGCTATCTTTCTTCACTCAATCTTCATGGAGAGGTTATCGGCCATGTTGTCCGATCTGCTTCCCCCGGCGCTCGCCGGGCTCTTGCTTGAATCGCTGAGGCAGACGGCCATTATGGTGGCCGCATCAGCTGTCCTGTCCACTTTGATCGGCCTACCGCTGGGCGTCGCGCTGATTGTTACCGGCCCGGGCCAGTTTCTTGAACGACCGGCTTTCAACCGCATAGCAGGCGCGATCGTCAATCTGGTTCGATCCACGCCGTTCATCATCCTGATGGTGGCGATCATTCCCCTGACGCGCCTGATTGCCGGAACCACGGTTGGCACCTATGCGGCCATCGTTCCTCTGACAGTGGCAATCGTACCCTTATACGCGCGACTGGCGGAAACGGCGATGCGTGAAGTAGACCAAAGCCTGATCGAGGCTGCGGAAAGCATGGGTGCGACGCCTATCCAGATCATCTTCAAGGTGCTGCTCCCAGAGGCACTGCCAGGGATTATTGCCGGGCAAACGGTTACCCTTGTCAGCCTTGTCGGATACTCGGCGATGGCAGGAACGGTCGGCGGCGGTGGCCTGGGCGATCTCGGGATTCGTTTCGGATATCAACGCTTCATGCCGGAAGTCATGATAGCCGTTGTCATCATTCTGGTTGCAATCGTGCAATCCATTCAGATTACTGGCGATTATGCCGCTCGCCTTGTCAATTACCGCGTGGCCCGCAGCCGTCGCTCGCGCTAAGAATTTTCAGGAGGTTTCCATGACCATACATACCACGCCGATCAACCTGCCTTTGCTTGATCTGTCCCGTTTCAACGGAAGTGCGGAGGAGCGCGGCAGCTTTATTGAAGAATTGCGCCGGACGCTTCACGACCACGGTTTTTTCTATCTTACGGGCCACGGCGTCGATCCGAAACTCGTGGAAGACGTGGTAAGTACGGCGAAGAAGTTCTTCGCACTGCCCGCGGAAGAAAAGCTGAAGATCGAAATGGTGAAGTCGCCCCATTTTCGAGGCTACAATCGAGCTGGCTTTGAACGGACACGCGGCCAGCAGGACTGGCGTGAACAGCTGGATATCAATACTGAATCGGAGCCCGCTGTAATTGGTTCGGACAGCCCGGCGTGGAAGCGTCTGATCGGCCCGAACCAATGGCCGGATGCGTTGCCGGAACTCAAGCCGTTGCTGCTTGCCTATCAGGCCGAGGTGACGCGTGTCGGCATTGACATTCTGAAAGCCATCGCTGCTGCATTGGGACAGCCGGAAGACTTTTTCGCCCAGATTTACGAACCGCATCCGTCTCAGCTCTTGAAGATCATTCGTTATCCGGGCCGCGATGTGGCGGAAAGCGAACAAGGGGTGGGTGCCCATAAGGATGGCGGCTTCGTTACTGTTCTCCTGCAGGATGTTGTTCCCGGTTTGAGGGTTCAACGCGAAGATGGCGAATGGATCGATGCGCCTCCAGTCCCAGGCACCTTTGTCATCAATACCGGGGAACTGCTTGAGCTTGCCACGAACGGATTCGTGCGGGCGGATGTACACGGCGTCGTCGCGCCGCCAGCAGGTGTTGAACGTTTCTCAGTCGCGTTCTTCCTTGGCGCTCGTTACGATGCGACTATTCCGGTTATCGATTTGCCGGAGGAGTTGAAGACCAAGGAACGCGGCGTGACTGTGGACGCGCTTAATCCGATCTTCCGCGAGGTAGGTGCAAATAATCTCAAAAGTCGCCTCCGGTCGCATCCGGATGTCGCACGCGCCCATCACGCCGATTTGCTGCCTCCCGAACAGTTGGCAGAACACACGCAGGGATCGGCATACTGATCGTTTTATTGCCGTTTTGACGGGGCGTATCGTTCTTTGTGAACCGGGACGCCCCCTTGCCCATCCCTTAACGGCCAATTGCGCTGGTATCGTCAGTCGCCAAGGAATGGGTCGGGGGTATGTCGACAATTCGCTTCTTGAGATCGTGCTCTGTTGAGCGATGCTGCCTATCATTTGCGTGTCAGCGGATATTTTAAAGCTGTGATTGTTGACAGGCCAGAGGCGGCGACAACCATTTGGCGGTAGTCTTTGCCGATTTGATCGGCCGGTTTCACCTCAATTTTGCAGAAATTTCGGCAAATTGACCGTAGACTTGTCATTTTGAACAATTTGCCCCCTACAAATTTAACAAATCCACGGCTTGATCGGTCAAAGCATCAATGGAAATCTCCCTATACTTATATAAGCGTGACGTAGGGAGGGGATCGCTGAAATGCCTGTAATGCCCGAATTGTGTGCCGATACCATAGTTTATAACGGTACGATCTGGTGTGGATACGAAGAGGGCACAGTTGAAGCCCTGGCCATCTGGCAAGGCAAGGTGCTTGCTACGGGTACGAAGGACCAGATATGGTCCTTGAAGGGCGACAAAACCCGTTTGATCGACCTCGAAGGGCGCTTCGCGACACCCGGATTAAATGATGCCCATCTGCATCTTATCTCGGTCGGGCTTACACTCAAATGGATTGATGCGACACCGCAGGCCGCGCCAACATTACAGAGCCTGCTTGATGCCATTCGCGAGAAGGCTGCTTCTGCGCCTCCCGGGACCTGGATCAAAGCACGCGGTTATGACCAGACCAAGCTCGATATCGGTCGTCATCCCCATAAGTCGGAGCTCGATGCGGTCGCTCCAAACCATCCCGTCATGCTTGTACGTGCTTGTGGCCACGTGTCGATCTTCAACTCGAAAGCCTTTGAGCTGGCGGGTGTGGATGAAAACTTCCCGGTACCGGAAGGCGGTTTGATCGAGCAGAAAAATGGCGTTCTGACCGGAATGGTGGCTGAAAATGCTCAAGGCGCCGTTCGCAGGGCTATCCCCAAGGCGACGACGGAAGAAATGATCGAAGCCATCGAAGCTGCGGGCAATCTGCTTCTTTCCTACGGCATTACCAGCGTTATGGATGCCGCTGTCGGTCAGGTGGCGGGCTTCGATGAAATCCGTGCCTATAACATCGCGAAGCTGCAAAAGCGTTTGCCTGTACGCACGTGGCTCGTACTGCTTGGCGACCCAGGACCTTCCATCGTTGAGGAATGCTATAAAGCAGGGCTTGTTTCCGGTGTTGGTGACGACATGCTGACGGTCGGTGCCGTCAAGATTTTCCTCGATGGCTCAGCAGGCGGGCGGACCGCGTGGATGAGCAAGCCTTATCTCGGCGACGACAACAATATCGGTGTCCAGATATTACCGGACGCGGAATTGGAAGCGCTGGTGCTGGACGCGCATAAGAAGGGTTACCAACTGGCATGCCACGCTATCGGCGATGCAGCAATCGGCCAGCTGATCACGGCCTATGAAAAGGCGCTAGTCGCTTATCCCGATCCCGATCGCCGCCATCGTATCGAGCATTGCGGTTTCTCCACGCCAGCGCAACACGAGCGGATGAAGAAGGCCGGCATTTATCCGTGCCCGCAACAGGTCTTCATCTATGATTTTGGAGATGCCTATATTTCTGTTCTCGGCGAGGAACGCGCCCTTTCAAGCTACCCGCTGAAGACCTGGAAAAACCTGGGTTTCAAGCCCGCGACCGGCAGCGATGCGCCGGTTTGTCACCCCAATCCCTATCCGAATATCTATTCGATGCTGACCCGTGAAACGGGCAAGGGGACGGTGATGGATGCCCGCGAGTGCGTGACCATTGAAGAGGCTCTGCAGGTTTACACCGAGTTCGGAGCTTTTTCTCAGAAGTTGGAGAATGTGAAGGGCAAGCTCGTACCTGGAGAGGTTGCCGATATTGCAGTTTTCACGCGCAACATGCTCACAGCAAAGCCGGAAGAAATTCTCAATGACACGCATTGTGTTCTTACCCTGCGCGATGGTGAGATCGTGTTCGAACGGTCGTGAAGCGATACTCCGGTTCCTGCCGGATCATAAAAAGAATTGAAGCGGAAACGCTTCGGCGCAATGTCGGACAGCGAAGTTTCGGTGGAACTGTCCGAACGAACGGTTCATCTGAATCGCAAGAATGACACTTATGAAGGGGAACAATATGAGAAAATTTGCATTGCTGGCGGCGCTGTCCGCAGCTCTGTTGACGGGAACGGCAACCTATGCTGCGGATGAACCGCGTTCAGGGGGCGTTATCAATTTTGTCGCGCCTTACGGCGACAGCTTCTCGACGCTGGACATTCAGGCATCGCCTGCCACGCAAGATGAGTTCTACGCCAAAGCTATCCACCGCACGCTCTATGATTGGGATGCCGATTTGAACAAGCCGGTGCTCGGTCTTGCAACGGACGTGGCCGTGTCCGACGACCGGCTCGTCTATACCTACAAGCTTCGTCAGGATGCATTTTTCCACAATGGCAAGCCTTTGACGGCAGACGACATTATCTGGAGCTACACACGGATAATGGACCCGAAAAAGGCATTCCCACCAGCACGCTATATTGCCGAGATCAAAGGGGCGGAGGAATATACGCAGGGCAAGGCCAAGGAAATTTCCGGTCTGAAGAAGATCGATGACCATACGCTCGAGATCACATTGAAGCAGCCGATCGATCCGGGTTTCCAGTTTATGCGTAACAACACTGCAATCTATCCTGCAGGCGAGGGGGACAGTGAGGAGTTTCAGCGTCACCCCGTCGGTCTCGGACCATACAAGTTTGCCGAATATGTTCCCGGCTCACGCCTCACGGTCGAGAAGTGGGACAAATACTACGAGAAGGGCAAGCCTTACGCCGACAAGATCAATATCATGATCATGGGTGATGCGGCGGCGCGCGATGTCGCGTTCCGTAACAAGGAAATCGATGTTGCTGTGCTTGGCCCCGCGCAGTACACTGCCTATCTTGCCGACCCCGAACTGGCGAAGAACATGGTCGAGGTGGCGGAAGTTTATACGCGCGCCGTCGGCTTCAACCCGGAATTCAAGCCGTTCCAGGACAAGCGCGTCCGTCAGGCAATCAACTACGCGATCGATAGCGATCTCATCATCAAGCGTCTGGTCAAGGACAAGGCCTATCGTGCTGTAGGTTGGCTTCCAAACTCATCACCAGCCTTCGACAAGGATGCGAAGCCATATCCGTATGATCCCGAAAAAGCGAAAGCCTTGCTCGCAGAAGCCGGATATCCAGATGGTTTCGAGTTCGAACTGACTGCAACGCAGAATGAGAGCTGGGGTTTGACCATTGTTCAGGCGATCATTCCGATGCTCGCCAAGGTCGGCATCAAGGTGAAGGCCAAGCCGGTAGAGGCCTCTGTGCTTGCTGATGTGGTTCCGGCTGGCAATTTCCAGGCCTATATGTGGTCGCTCGAAAGCGGGCCCGATGCACTCACCGCGATGCAGTGCTTCTATTCCGCGACGCCGCAATCCGCATGCAATTATCAAAAATTCTCCAATGCGGAATTCGACAAGATTGTCGACGAAGCCAAGGTGGCAAAAACCGAAGAAGAGAAGAACGAACTTCTGAAGAAGGCGAACAATCTGTTGCAGGAAGAAGCGCCGGTCTGGTTCTTCAACTACAACAAGGCAGTGATGGCACACCAGCCATGGCTGCATGGCCTGCAGCCGAACTCGGCGGAACTCGCGGTTCAGTCCTATGAAAAGCTCTGGGTGGACGACACGGTTCCGGCCGGTCGCTAGTTCCAGCTGTTCTGGATCGGCCCGCTCTTTCTCGGGCGGGCCACTGATCCCCTTTGCTCCAGCGTAATCGGCGCTGATCCGAAAGGAGGACCGTGTGCTCTATTTTATTTTCCGGCGCGTCCTACAGATGATACCGACGGTCGTGGCGGTATCGTTGTTGATTTTCGTTATCTTCAGCGTGGTTCCAGGTAGCATCGCTTCCGGCCTTATCGCCAATGGCAAGGGCATGAACGATCCGAAAATGGTCGAGAAGATCACCCAGGAATTCGGGCTCGACAAGCCTGTTCATGTGCGTTTCGGTAACTATCTCGTTCAGTTGGCGCAGTTCGATCTAGGGACTTCTTATCGTTCAAGGCAGCCGGTTATCTCGCTTATTCAGGAGCGAATGTGGCCCACGCTGAAGCTCGCTTTTGCCGCGATGGGACTTGCTATCCTGATCGGGGTGCCGCTCGGATTTCTCGCAGCGTTGAAACCCGGAAGCATTCTTGACAGCGTGACCATGATAGGAGCGGTTTCGGGTCTTTCCTTGCCGCAATTCTGGTTGGGTCTGCTCGCCATGTATCTCTTTGCATTGACGCTCGGATGGCTGCCGAGCTTCGGTTATGGCGACGGCGGCATCAGAAATATTATCCTCCCGGCGCTCACTCTGGGTGTCGCGCCCCTTGCACTGTTGGCAAGAACGACGCGAGCAGCCGTGCTTGAAGTGATGGGTGCCGATTTCATTCGAACAGCGCGTTCCAAAGGCATGAGCAGCTTTCGGCTTGTGAAATGGCATGTCATGCGAAATGCGCTGGTGCTGATCATCACGACTATCGGCCTGCAGTTCGGATCGATGATGGGGCAGGCCGTGGTGGTGGAGAAACTTTTCTCGTGGCCGGGTCTTGGTTCCTTGCTGATTGATAGCGTTTCGCTGCGCGACATCCCCGTCGTGCAGGGGGCAATTCTCGTAATCGTGTTGTGGTTTCTGGTTATCAATACGATCGTTGACATCCTCTACGCGGTTATCGACCCGCGTATAAGCCACGAGTAAGCCCATGAAGCTCCGTTTCAATCTCGTATTCGGCGGTTTCATATGCATCGTCATCGCGGCGGCGGCGATTTTTGCGCCGCTGCTGGCCCACTATAACCCGGTCCTTGATGCCGATTTGATGAACGCCGAACTGCCACCTGACGCACAATTCTGGTTTGGTACCGATGCACAGGGGCGCGATGTCTACTCGCGCATCCTCTATGGCGCACAGGTGTCGCTGACCGTCGGCGTCGTCTCGCAATGCATCAACACTGTCATTGGTTTGTGTTTTGGCATTTCCGCTGGCTATTTCGGCGGATGGTGGGACGATTTCGTCAACGGTCTGACAAATCTGATGCTGGCGATACCGTCGCTCATCTTCGCTCTGGCAATCATGGCTGTCCTCGGCCCCGGTTTGCCGAGCCTTCTGCTTGCTCTGGGTTTGACGAACTGGTCCTGGACCTGCCGGATTGCGCGCAGCTCAACCCTTTCTCTCAAGAAACAGGGATATGTTCAGGCCGCCAAGATGCTCGGTTATAGCGATGTCCGCATCATGATCACGCAGATTGTGCCGAACATGATCGGCCCGATCCTTGTTATCGGCACTCTTGGAATGGGCGATGCTATCCTTGCGGAAGCAGCTCTTTCCTACCTTGGTCTCGGTATCAGCCCCCCCGATCCAAGCTGGGGGAACATGCTCACCGATGCGCGAGAACTGATTGTGAATGCGCCCTGGGCTGCGGTGTTTCCGGGCCTGGCCATCTTCCTCACGGTACTCGGACTCAATTTGTTCGGCGACGGTCTTCGTGACTGGCTCGACCCGCATATGAGGACGCGCAAAGTATGAGCGAACAACCACTTCTAGAAGTCGAAAATCTTCGCATCGATATCGTTTCCGGTTCAAGCAAACATAACGTGGTCGAGGATGTATCTTTCACAATCGCCGCTGGCGAGACCTTTGGTCTGGTGGGCGAGTCCGGCTGCGGAAAGAGCATCACCGCGCTGTCCATGATAGGGCTGTTGCGTAAGCCGCTGTCGATTACCGGAGGCGCGATCCGCTTCAAAGGACAGGACCTGCGAGCCATGTCGTCGCGCGAAGTGCGAAAGCTGCGTGGCAATCGTATCGCGATGATTTTTCAGGAACCGATGACCGCCCTTAATCCCCTGTCACCAGTGGGAAGGCAGATTGCGGAAATGTTTGTGCTGCATCACGGGGCAACCTGGCATGAGGCAGAACGCAAGGCGATTGAAGCGCTTGCCAGCGTTCAGGTGCCCGCCCCAGAGCAGCGCGTGAAGAACTATCCGCATCAGATGTCTGGCGGCATGCGCCAGCGTGTGATGATCGCGATCGCCCTTGCATGCAATCCCGATCTGCTGATCGCCGATGAACCCACGACCGCGCTTGACGTAACTGTTCAGGCAGAAATTCTGCGTCTTATGCAGGAACTTTGCACGGCACGAGGGACTTCCGTTCTCATGATCAGCCATGATCTTGGGGTTATTGCGAAAATGTGTCGTCGCGTGGGTGTCATGTATGCCGGGCATCTGGTCGAGGAGCGTGTAACGGCGGGTCTGTTTCATCATCCGGCACATCCTTACGCACATGGTCTTCTGGCGTCCCTGCCGCAGCTTGGATCGCGCCAGACGGAAGGCCAGTTACGGCTTCAGGAAATCGAGGGTGTCGTGCCATCGATTTCCGCTTTTCCAAAAGGCTGTCGGTTCGAGCCGCGTTGCACGCGTGCAACCGATATTTGCCGTGCGCAAAAGCCGGGCTGGACGCCGCTTGAGGATGCCGGTGAGGTGAGGTGCTTCCATCATGAATGATCTACATTCAACCAAACTGGCAGAACCTTTGGTTCGCATCGATGATGTCTGCGTTTACTTCCCGGTGAGCGGTGGAATTTTCAGTCGTTCCAAGCAATTGTTGCGCGCCGTCAACAATCTCAGCCTGACGCTTAACAAAGGCGAGTGCCTTTCCATTGTAGGGGAGTCTGGTTGCGGTAAGTCCACACTGGCCCTCTCCATAGTCGGTTTGCAGAAACCGACCAGTGGGCAAATCTATTTTGAAGGACGTCCGATCACAGGCAAGAATGAACCTTCCCGTCTGGAACGGTCGAAGATGGCGCAGATGGTCTTTCAAGATCCGTTTGCTTCACTCAATCCTCGCCAGACGGTGTACACGTCGCTCGCTGCACCTTTGCGACTTCACGGCGTGAAATCGCGTAGCGAAATCGACGGTCGCATTGAAGAGATCCTACGCCTCGTGGGTTTGAAACCCGAGCAGGCGAGACGTTTTCCGCACGAATTTTCCGGCGGTCAACGCCAGCGTATAGGGATCGCACGGGCGCTGTTACTTAATCCGAAAGTCATCGTGCTCGATGAGCCGGTTTCGGCCCTTGATGTCTCGATCCGGGCGCAGATCATCAATCTGCTCCTGGAGCTGAAGGAGCGGCTTGGCCTTTCCTACATCATGATCAGCCACGACCTGAGCGTCGTGGAGCATATGAGCGACCGGGTGGCGGTCATGTATTTCGGGCAGATTGTCGAAAGTGGTCCGTGGGATCGGATATTCTCGAATCCAACCCATCCTTATACCCGGCGGCTGATTTCGGCCATTCCTGACCCGATGACTGAACTGACGGGCGGTCGACTGATTGACGATCGAAACCCGCCGCCGCCGCCTGCCGGTTATGCGTTTTACCCAGAAAGCTTCGGCACGCATGACGTTCATGAAATACCGCCTCCCACGCAATTGATAGATATTGGTGGAGAGCAGCGCATCCGTGTTATGAATAAACCCTGATTTGCAATAAAAAGCGCCGCTAAACGGCGCTTTTATCGCTATATTGGAAGTTCAGCCGCTGATGAGCTTGACTTCCATGAAGTCCTCCAGCCCCCATTTGCCGCCTTCGCGACCATTACCCGACTGCTTGTAGCCACCGAACGGGCTGCCCGGCGCGCGCGACGTGCCATTGATCTGCACCATGCCGGCACGCAACTTTCGAGCCACGCGTTTCGCCCGTTCCGGGCTGCCGGTCTGGATATAGGCTGCAAGTCCGTAAGGCGTGTCATTGGCAATGGCGATGGCTTCTTCTTCCGTATCGAAGGGGATCATGGCCAGCACCGGTCCGAAGATTTCTTCGCGGGCAATCGTCATGTCATTATTCACATCGGCAAAGACGGTTGGTTTGACGAAATCCCCTTCGGTAAATCCATCGGGACGCCCCGTTCCACCAGCCACAAGCCGAGCACCTTCGTCGATGCCCTTCTGGATCAGTTTCTGCACTTTCTCGAACTGGATCGAAGAGGAAAGCGGGCCGATATGATTGCCTTCTTCTGCCGGGTCACCAACCTTCGTGCCTTCCGCCACCTTCCTGGCGAGTTCGACCGCTTTGTCGTAGACCGAACGTTCGACCAGCATGCGCGTCGGCGCATTGCAGGACTGGCCGGTATTTTCGAAACAATGGGCAAGGCTGCGGGCAATGGTCTTTTCGAGGTCGGCATCGGCGAAAACGATATTCGGCGACTTGCCGCCAAGTTCAAGTGAAACCCGCTTCACCGTTGCTGCTGCAGCTCGAGAGACCGCTGTGCCCGCGCGCGTCGAACCGGTGAACGACATCATGTCGACATCCGGATGCTGCGACAGGGCCTCACCAACGACAGCACCTTCGCCATTGACGAGATTGAACACACCTTGCGGGAAACCAGCTTCATCCACAAATTCGGCGAAGAGCATGGCCGACATGGGGGCAATCTCGGATGGCTTCAGTATGACGGTGCAGCCGACAGCTAGCGCAGGGATAACTTTCAGCGCAATCTGGTTCATTGGCCAGTTCCAGGGCGTGATGAGGCCGCAAACGCCAATCGGTTCGCGCACTATCGTCTGGTTCGGAAATTTCGGAGAAAGAAGCTCTTCGAACTCGAAATTCTCGAATGCTGCGATGAAGGCTTTGGTATGCGATAGGCCTGCCGCAGCCTGCGATTCCCGCGCAAGCGTGATTGGCGCTCCCATTTCCAGCGAGATCGCCTTGGCCATTTCCTCAAGACGGGCTTCATAAATTTCCACGAGCCGTCGAATATAACCGATGCGGTCCGCGGCAGAAGTTTCGCTCCAGGAGGGGAATGCCTTGCGGGCAGCTGCGACCGCCAGGTCAATGTCTTTCGCAGAGCCTGCAGAGATTACGGCATAAGGCTTCTCGTTAGCGGGATTAATGACCTCAATGGAGTTGGCCTCTACCGGAGCGCGCCATGCGCCATCGATATAGAAGTCCGTTTTCTGAATGAGGTTTTTCTGAAGCATCGTGCCGTCCTCCGTCGCGCTTAATGTCCCGGGTCGTTTCAAGCCGACCCGGTTTGTTTTTTGACACTAATACCCGGACATTGCAGCGTCAAAACAGAAGGCTGCATGGAAGCATCAATTTTTCTTATTCATTATCGTAAGCCTCAATCTCGACGCCCAAAGCGGCCAGTCCTTCCTCGAGGTAATCTCCGAGAAGCGGTGTGCCGATAAGATACTTGGCCTCCCGACCATTATCGCGGTCGGCAGCGGTTGACAGGGCTTCGTCCCATTCGTCGGCGCTGAAATCACCACGTCCTACCCACATCAGCGCCAGCAGTTCCTGTCGTTCGTCTATGTTCAGAGAACGAATAGCCGCAAAAAGTTCCTTTCGAGTGGGATTGGTCAGCGAGGCATCGAGAATATCAACTTCGTTGTCATCGCTGGCGTTGGATCCGGAGTCTTCATCGGTAGCGGGAACCTGAACATCATATTCCCGAGCTTTGGTGATAATAAATTCCAAATTCTCGATATTGTTGACCAACTCGACCACGCTCGCCTCCGTCACCTTGGCTATTTGTCAAACAACGCTTTCGCGAAGCCTTGGTTCCGGTTGCCTCAAAGAGCGGGATCGGCTTCGCGCAGCCTGTAACCGACGCCTGTTTCGGTCAGGATATAATGCGGCTGATCCGGCGATTTTTCAATCTTCTGCCGTAGCTGGCGGACATAGATGCGAAGATATTGCACGTCAGCCGCCGGTCCCCAGACCTGGCTCAAGATGAAATGGTGCGTCAGCACTTTCCCTGCATGCTGTACGAGCAGGCGCAGGATATCATATTCTTTTGGCGACAGCTTAATTTCTTCGCCGTTCAGTTTTACAATGCGGCGCACGAGGTCGACTGTCAGGCCGTCACACTGGAAAAGCGGCTTTTGTCCCTGCTGTTGCAGTCGATGCCGCAAGGCGACCCGAAGACGAGCGGCAAGCTCCTTCATGCCGAAAGGTTTCGGGATGTAGTCATCTGCCCCTTCTTCAAGGGCGCGCACGATCCCGGCTTCATCGGTGCGGCTCGAGAGGATGAGAATTGGCAAGCTTATTCCGTTCTCTCTCCAGCGTTGGAGCAGAGTATGGCCGTCGGTATCGGGAAGGCCAAGATCGAGCACCACGATGTCGGGCTTATCCATTGCAATGCGTTCGCCAGCTTCGCTGCCATTTGCAGCTTCGACAACGGTATAGCCTTCTGTTGTCAGTCCGACCCGCAGCAATTTGCGGATGGCTGGTTCGTCATCGACAACTAGAATCTTGAGCTTCGGATCGTTCATGAATCCCTGTCAACTTCATCAGCGGGAACGGGCAAGGTGACCGTAAATACAGCACCAGTACCTTCCTGTTGGTTACCTGCCCGGATGGAGCCTCCCATCGCCTCGATGAAACCGCGTGCGATAGGAAGACCCAGTCCGGTACCAGCCTGAACGTGATCTCCTTTACGCACACGATAGAACGTATCGAACACATGCTCCAGATCGTCAGGAGGAATCCCTGGGCCTCGATCCGAGATTTCCAGTGTTATGCTGGATGTATCCGCGTGAGCTTTAACCGTAATGGGCGAATTCTCCGGAGCGTATTTTGCGGCGTTGTCGAACAGATTGAATAAAGCCTGCTCAAACAGGACGGCGTCAAGGTGGACCATCGGCAGATTGACTGGAACCGCGACGTTGACCTGATGGCAGGCGAGTATCCGAGATGCACGATTGAGTGCAGCCCCGATCAGGTCTCCAACAAAATGAAGCGAGAGATTAGGCTTCATCGCACCGGCTTCGATGCGAGTCATATCAAGGAGATTGGCGATGAAGCGGTTCAAGCGTTCAGATTGATCCACGACGGTTGCAACAAGCTCTGACCGGTCAACGTCCGGCAAAGATGCGGAATAGTCGCGCAGGGTTGTCGCGGCTCCGAGAACGGCAGCCAAAGGGGTCTTCAGATCGTGCGAGATCGAGGTGAGCAATGCCGAACGCAGCTTGTCAGCTTCGGCGGCCAGTTTTGCCCGCTCTACATCGCCAACAAGCTGAACGCGTTCGATGGCAATTGCTGCCTGATCGGCCAGAGCTTCGAAGAGACGCTGTTGCTCAGGCGTGAGAATTGGTCCCACGCGATCATTGTCGAGACCGATGACGCCAACGGACGTTCGTGCAGTTTTGAGAGGCAGGTAGAGCCGCTTTGCGCCCGGCAGCGTATTGGCGCCGCGGCCTGCCGGCAAGTCATGCTCCCAGGTCCAGTGCGCGGCAGCTATATCAGCATCGTCCAGGGTATCATCTGGCGGATAACCGGCCCTGACAGCAATGCTGTTGCCGTCGGGAAGCAGAATTACGACCCTTACCTTGAGCATGGATGCGATCTGGAATGCTGTTGCCCAGAGCACATCATCAAGTGAACCTGTTCCTGCCAGCTTTTTACTGAAGAGATACAGATCTTCCGTCATGCGCGCGCGTTGTCGCGCCGCTGCAGCCTGCCTTTGGACGCGACTTGCCAGATTGCTGGCAATAACGCTCACAAATAAAAAGAAAACGAGCGCTACGACACTTTCGGGATCGGCGATTGAAAGCGTGTAGAGTGGCGAGAGAAAAAAGAAGTTATAGGCGAATGCGCTGATTACGGATGCAAAAAGCGCAGGCCAAAGACCGAGGGTGACTGCGACACCAAGAACGCCAACAACGAAAACCAGCGCTATGCTGCGCACATCCAAAAACTGATCGAGCAACAGCCCGACAACAAGGGCTACGCCGGTCATTGCCATGCCGATCAGATAGGGCGTTACATCGGGGGTTGTCTTGTGCCGGGCGGTGTTTATTTTGCGGCTGGCGCTCCCATTTTCGTGCTCGACTCCGGCTGTTATGTGAATATCGATAGCACCGGAAAGCCGGACAAGCTCGCGCGCGACAGACCCGTCAATCATCTCGCGCCAACGCGACTTTATGGACTTTCCGGCGACGATCTGAGTGAAGTTGTGGGCTGAAGCGTAGCGAACAATGTCTTCGGCTACTGACTGGCCCGGAATGGTAATCGTTTCCCCGCCAAGCTGTTCGGCAAGCCTCAACGCCGTTGCAAGCCTGTCCTTTGCTTCATCGGCGAGCCCTGCAGAACGGGCGGTTTCGATATGGATTGCGGCCCATGGGGCGCGAAGACGATCTGCAAGCCGGCGGGCATAGCGAACAAGCGATACACTGCGCGGACTGTCATCGACGGCGACCAATATGCGATCGCTTGCCGCCCAGGGGCCTTCTATCGCATGGGCGCGCATATGGCTGAGAAGCTGTTCGTCTACACGTTGGGCGGTGCGGCGCAGCGCCAGTTCGCGTAACGCTGTCAGGTTGCCGGGCGAAAAATAATTGCGGATCGCCCGTTTCGCTGTCTTGGGAAGGTAGATCTTGCCTTCATTGAGCCGTTTGATGAGATCTCCGGGGGTGAGATCAATCAGTTCGATGTCGTCGGCACGGTCGATTATGCTGTCGGGCACAGTTTCACGCACACGAATACGGGTGATCTGCGCCACAACATCATTCAGGCTTTCGACGTGCTGGATATTGAGCGTTGTGTAAACGTCGATACCGCGCGCCAGAATTTCCTCTACATCCTGATACCGCTTGGGATGCCTGCTGCCGGGCGCATTCGTATGTGCAAGTTCATCTACCAGAACCAGCTGCGGCTTGCGCGCCAGAACCGCATCGATATCCATTTCTTCGAGTTGATGACCACGATAGGCAACGCGTGCGCGAGGAATGAATTCAAGCCCTTCAGTAAGGGCTTCAGTCTCCGCTCGTCCGTGCGTTTCGACAATGCCGATGACGACATCTATTCCATCAGCTTTGCGCGCGCGGCCCGACATCAGCATTTCATAGGTCTTGCCGACACCTGGCGCAGCACCGAGAAATATCTTCAGGCGGCCACGCGTCTCGCGTTCCGCCTGTTCAAGCAGAGCATCCGGGGAGGGTCTCTTTTCGCCGAAACGAAGCGGGTCCGATGTCAAACAAGGCTCCTGACAGGAAAGGGCGGCAAATCATGCCGCCCGAGTTATTCTACTTGGTTTCGTCCCTGTCCAGAACAAGGTTCAGCTCGAGAACATTGACCACCGGCTCCCCGAGGAACCCAAGTTCACGAGGTTCGATCTGTTGCTCTACAATCCGGCGTAATGCGGCTTCATCAGTCCCGCGTGCCTTTGCAACGCGAGGCACCTGATAGAAGGCTGCTTCTGGGGAGATATGCGGATCAAGGCCGCTTGCAGATGTTGTTACGAGGTCAACCGGTGGCTGTGTCGAGCCTTCTTGGTGCGCAAGGGCCGCGGCGTCCGCTTTAATCCGCTCAATGAGCTTTGGATTGGTTGGGCCCAGATTGGAACCACCGGAGCTTGCGGCATCGTAACCATCTTTTCCTGCGGCAGATGGCCGACCGTGAAAATACCGATCGCTGGAAAAATTCTGGCCGATCAATTGGGAGCCGATGATTGTGCCATCCTTTTCGATAAGGCTGCCACTGGCTTTCGCCGGAAAGATCGCTTGGGCGATGCCGGTCATGCCGAGCGGATAGAGTAATCCGGTTATAACGGTAAGCGACACGATCATGACAAGCGCTGGACGAAGTTGTTTCAGCATTTTTGCTTATCCTTATACGAGGCCTAGGGTGGTAATCGCCAGATCGATGGCCTTGATACCCATGAACGGCACGACGACCCCTCCGAGTCCGTAGATTAAAAGATTACGCGAAAGGAGAGCGCCTGCGCCGACCGGCTTATAGGTGACGCCTTTCAACGAAAGCGGGATCAGGGCCACAATGATCAGGGCATTGAAAATGATGGCCGACAAAATGGCACTCTGTGGGGTAGCCAATCCCATAATGTTCAGCGCGCCCAACTGCGGATAAAAGGCCAGAAACATCGCCGGAATGATTGCAAAGTACTTCGCGATGTCATTGGCGATGGAGAATGTGGTCAGTGCCCCTCGCGTCATCAGCAATTGCTTGCCGATCTCAACAATTTCGATGAGTTTCGTGGGATCACTGTCGAGGTCGACCATATTGCCTGCTTCACGCGCGGCAACCGTGCCGGTGTTCATGGCCACGCCCACATCAGCCTGCGCAAGGGCAGGGGCATCATTGGTGCCATCGCCGCACATCGCAACAAGTTTGCCCTTGGACTGTTCCTCGCGGATCAAAGACAGTTTGTTTTCAGGCGTTGCCTGCGCCAGAAAGTCGTCCACCCCGGCTTCGGCGGCGATGGCTGCTGCGGTCATCGGGTTATCACCGGTAATCATGACTGTACGAATACCCATCCGGCGCAGTTCCGCGAAGCGTTCACGGATACCGCCTTTGACGATGTCCTTCAGGTGTACAACACCGAGGAGATGACCATCTTTGGCGACTGCAAGCGGTGTGCCGCCCGCCTTGGCGATCGTATCAGCGATGGATTGCAGTTCGGAAAACGTTCCTTGATCAACGCGGCTGCTCTGCTCCACATAAGCAAGCACCGCATCCACCGCACCTTTGCGAATGACAGAACCTTCAACATCTACCCCGCTCATGCGGCTTTGCGCGGTGAAGGGTACAAAGTGAGCGTGAAGGTTCTGCATGTCGCGCCCACGCAGGCCGTATTTTTCCTTGGCAAGAACGACGATAGAGCGACCTTCCGGTGTTTCATCGGCGAGCGAAGCCAACTGTGCCGCGTCGGCGAGGGTTTGCTCGGTTACGCCGCTGACAGGTACAAAAGCGGTCGCCTGACGATTGCCGAGGGTGATCGTTCCGGTCTTGTCGAGAAGAAGCGTGTCGACGTCCCCTGCGGCCTCTACGGCACGACCAGACATGGCAAGCACGTTGAACCGAACGAGACGGTCCATGCCCGCAATGCCAATAGCGGAAAGCAAGGCGCCGATTGTAGTCGGGATGAGTGTTACAAACAGTGCAACCAGCACTGTGACCGGAACATAACCGCCTGCATAGGTCGCAAAACTCGGGATTGTCACAACGGCCAGAACGAATATCAGCGTCATGCCTGCAAGCAGAATGTTGAGTGCGATCTCATTCGGCGTCTTCTGACGTTCGGCACCTTCCACCAGGCTGATCATCTTGTCGATGAAGGTTGAACCCTGCGCGGCAGTGATGCGGACCTTGATCCAGTCGGACAGGACCTGTGTTCCACCGGTGACGGCGGAGCGGTCGCCGCCGGACTCGCGAATGACCGGTGCGGATTCCCCGGTGATGGCCGCTTCGTTAACGGAGGCCACGCCTTCGATGACTTCGCCATCCGAGGGAATAATGTCACTGGCTTCCACCAGAACCACATCACCCACCTTCAGACTGGTCCCCGGTACATTCTTCCAGCTTTGGCTTTCCGGACTATCCAGAAGTTTGGCCTGCGTTTCTGTTCGTGTGCGGCGCAGGGAGTCCGCCTGCGCCTTTCCACGTCCTTCGGCGACGGCTTCAGCAAAATTCGCAAACAAAACCGTGAACCATAGCCAGAGAACGATCTGGAACGAGAAGCTGGCATCGGGATTGCTGGTGGCAACGTCCTTCAGGAGAAGCAAAGTGCTCAACAGTGAAACGACTGCAACCACAAACATTACCGGATTGCGTGCAAGGCTCCTCGGGTTGAGCTTGCGGAAGGCATCGCCGATGGCGGGTAAAAGGATGCGGGCATCGAGAATGCTCGCGGATTTGGACGGGCTCATAACGGAGGCTCCAGTAAATTACGTTTCCGTTTCGGAAATCTCAGATCAATCCAGCAAGCTGAACCGCGAGAAGGACGGCGGTCGTTGCCAGAAGGATAGAGAGGATGCAGTTTGAGGGGCGCAGCATTAGAACATTTGTCCCTTGATCATTGCGAAGTGCTCGGCGACGGGCCCGAGCGCCAGCGCGGGGAAGAAAATCAAGCCACCGACTACGAGAATGACGCCAATCAGCAAGCCGACGAAAAGCGGGCCTGTTGTGGGGAAGGTACCGGCGGATTGCGGGGCGGCTTTCTTGGCGACAAGCGAACCGGCGATTGCGAGAGCCGGAATGATGACGAGAAACCTTCCCATCAACATGGCGAGACCGATCGTGATGTTGTACCACGGCGTATTGCCGGATAATCCACCAAAGGCAGAACCATTATTCGCTGTCCCTGAGGTATAGGCGTAGAGGATTTCCGAGAAGCCATGCGGGCCGGGGTTGGCGATTGACGCCAGACCTGTCGGCAGGACCGAAGCAATGGCCGTAAAGCCAAGAATGGACAAGGGCAGGCAAAGAACGGCCAGCAATGCCATCTTCACCTCCTTGGCTTCGATTTTTTTGCCGAGATATTCGGGAGTTCGCCCAACCATCAGGCCAGCTACGAAAATGGCGACGACGACGAATAGGACGATGCCATAGAAGCCGGCGCCCACGCCGCCGATGATTATCTCCCCAAGCATCATATTGATCATGGGGATCATTCCGCCGAGCGCCATCATGCTGTCATGCATGGCGATCACTGCGCCACATGAGGCAGCGGTTGTAACAACGGCGAAAAGCGCGGACATAGCAATGCCGAAACGTGTTTCCTTACCTTCCATGTTACCGCCGTCAATTCCGAGCGCATGGATAAGAGGATTGCCGGCGGCTTCCGCCCAGTAGCAGACTGCAACGCCCGCGACGAACAATATGCCCATGGCGGCAAAGATCGCCCAGCCTTGGCGCTCGTTGCCGGCCATCCGCCCGAAGACGTTGGTCAGCGAAGCACCGATGGCGAAAATCGCAACCATCTGGATCAGGTTGGAAATGGCGTCGGGGTTTTCGAAAGGATGCGCGGAATTGGCGTTGAAAAAGCCGCCGCCATTGGTGCCAAGCATCTTGATGGCGAGTTGCGAGGCGACTGGCCCGAGCGCTATCACCTGTCGCGCACCCTCCAGCGTCGTAGCTTCGGCATAGGCTCCAATCGTTTGCGGCACGCCGAGACTGACGAAAGCCAAGGTAAGGAGGACGCACCAGGGCAGCAGGATGTAGAGCGTGCAGCGCGTAAGATCGACCCAGAAATTTCCAAGCGTCTTCATCGACTTGCGCGAAAACGCGCGAATGAGCGCTATGGCGATGGCAACGCCGGTCGCAGCTGAAACGAAGTTTTGCACTGTCAGCCCTGCCATTTGCGTCAGGTAAGAGAGTGTGCTTTCGCCGCCATAGTTCTGCCAGTTGGTGTTGGTGACAAAACTTGAGGTGGTGTTGAAGGCGAGGTCTGCGGGAACGTTGCTCATGCCCATCGGATTGAAGGGCAGGGAGCCTTGAACTCGCTGGAGCACGTAAAGGAGCAAAAAGCCCGCCAGGTTGAAAAGAAGCAGGGAAACCGTGTAGGTCGTCCAATGCTGCTCTTCGCGTTCGCTCGTGCCTGCGAGACGATAAAGCCCGCGCTCCGCAGGCACCAGGATTGGTGAAAGAAAAGTCCGTTCACCGTTGAAAACGCGCGTCATGTAGCCGCCGAGCGGCTTGACGAGCAAAATGATGATCCCGCAGAAAACGAGGATCTGAATCCATCCATTAAGGGTCATTGTCTTTTCCGAGGACTGAATAGCTGCCGGTTACGTGGTGTCGGCCAGAAACCCGCTTAGAATCGTTCTGGTCGCAAAAGCGCATAAAGAAGGTAGGCGGCTATGAAGACGGCGACCAAAGCGCCGGCGATGTATTCGATCATCATGACCTGCCTCAAAGCCTTTCGCAGATGTGCAAATAGCCGAACAGCAGGCCAAAAAAGCCGATGCCGATTGCAAGGACGAAGAAATCCATAATCATGCCCGAAAGGGCTCCCTGTTTCTTACAGGAGCATTATGTTGCCGTATGGCATAGGGTTTCGAGAGCGAAGCCGGGACCGAAAAATAAAAAACTCATATATGGAAGCGGCCCTTTAGGAGCATGTCAGATAACGAGAGTTAGAGCGCGGCTGCCGCCGCAGCCCGGCCCGCCGTCCGACCGGAAAAGATGCAGCCGCCAAGAAACGTCCCCTCAAGCGCGTTATATCCGTGATAACCGCCGCCGCCGAAACCGGCGGCTTCACCTGCAGCGTACAGGCCAGGTACCTTTTCTCCAGCTGAATTGAGAACCTGGGCGTCCAAGTCGGTATGCAGACCGCCAAGTGTCTTGCGCGTCAGAATATGAAGTTTGACTGCAATGAGTGGACCATTGGAACCTTCCAGCATTGGATGCAGAGGAACGGCGCGTGTAAGACGATCACCGATATAGGCCCTGGCATTATGGATCGCCATTACCTGAGCATCCTTGGAATAGCGATTGATCAACTCGCGATCCCGCGCTTCGATTTGATCGCGTATATGGTCAAGCTTGAGAAGCTTTTCTCCCGATAAACTGTTCATTTTTGCAATGAGTTCATCAAGCGTACCCGCTGTGACGAAATCCGCTCCATTGTCCAGAAATGCCTTCACCGGAGGCGGCGGGGCTTTACCAAGGCGGCTTTTAAGCAAGAGTTTCCAGTCCTTGCCGGTGATATCCGGGTTTTGTTCCGATCCGGACAGGGAGAATTCCTTACGAATGATTTTCTCCGTCAGGACGAACCACGAATAATCGTAGCCGGTGGATAGAATATGTTTGAGCGTGCCCAGTGTGTCGAAACCGGGGAGATAGGGGGCAGGGAGGCGATCACCCTTGGCGTCGAACCACATGGAAGACGGTCCCGGCAGAATGCGAATGCCATGGTTGGGCCAAATCGGGTCCCAGTTGCGCACGCCTTCTGTGTAGTGCCACATGCGGTCAGCATTGATGACGTGACCGCCTGCGGCTACCGCGATATCAATGCCTCGCCCATCGACATGGGCCGGAACACCCAACACCATTTCATTCGGCGGATTGCCGAGCCGGTCGCGGGGCCATGCTCTTCGAACTTTGTCGGGATCTCCGCCTATGCCCCCCGACGTGACGATCACGCAGTCCGCGAAGTAGGCGAACTCCCCTACGGCATCTCGTGATGAAGGTTTCCCGCGCTCAACGGTCGAAGGAGCCAGCACTTCGCCATAGACGCCGCTGGCTCGTCCGTCTGTAGTGGCTATGCTGTTGACCCGGTGACGGCATTTCAAGGTAATAAGCCCTTTGCCGATCGCTTCACGAAGCGAACGTTCGAACGGCGCAACGACGGCAGGTCCAGTGCCCCACGTAATATGAAAACGCGGCACGGAATTGCCGTGACCATCTGCTCTCGCTCCGCCACGCTCTGCCCAGCCCACAACAGGAAACCAGCGCATGCCGAGACTGTGGAGCCAGGATCGCATTTCTCCGGCGGCAAACGCCAGATAAGATTCCGCCCAGCGCTTTGGCCAGTGGTCTTCGGGTCGATCAAATTGTGCCGAGCCGAACCAATCTTGCCTTGCGAGATCAATATTGTCCTTGATTCCAAGACGACGCTGTTCGGGACTGTCGACCATAAACAGTCCACCGAGGGACCAGAATGCCTGTCCGCCGATGGAGTTTTCGCCTTCCTGTTCGAGGAGAATGACTTTGCGCCCGGCAACAGCCAGTTCGTGAGCCGCGACAAGCCCCGCTAGTCCTGCTCCGATGATAATCGCATCAGCATCAGCCATCCCCGCTTCCTCTCTCCCAAAAGGCGCCTGATACACGCATCGTGACCGAAGGGGCGAAGCGTTGCAAGCGGTGGCTGAAACTATTCAACCGAAGAGATAAGGTACGGTCCAGTCGGCGATCAGCTTGATGGAGAGTCCGAACAAGGTCAGCTGAACCAGCAAGAAAAACGGACCGTCCGGCATTATTCGCGTCAGCTTGGCGCCGACGAAGGTACCGACTATTGCAGCGGGAACCAGCCAGAGACCAAGCGACGTATCGAGGTTGGAAAACTGCTGCAACTGCCAGTAAGGAACGAGTTTAACGGCGTTGACGATGGCGAAAAGAATAGTCGAGGTACCGGCGAAGACCAGCTTCGGGAGGTGTTGTGGCAACACATACATCTGAAACGGTGGAGCCCCGGAATGAGAGATAAAGCTGGTCAGTCCGGTAAGTACACCCCAGAATGCTCCGCCGGGCACATCCGCCTTTCTGGCTTTCTTACGATAACGGGCGCCGAACCACGCGTTGAAACAGAAAAGGATACCAACCAGGCCGACCAGCATTCCTATGAATGTAGGCGACAGGTGAGCACTGAACATCCATCCGATGCCGACGCCGAGAATCGCGGCGGGAGTCAGGATCGCGAGATTGCGTGCGGAAAAATGGCGGCGGTAAAGATACAGCCCGAACATATCGCTGATGACATAAATCGGAAGCAAAAGCGCAGCAGCAGTGACGGGTGATATGACTAATGCCATCAAGGGAACGGCAAGTGTACCAACCGACGGCAAGCCACCTTTTGAAAGCCCGACAAGAAATGCCGCAATGACTGCGATTGCGAGAAAAAGGGGCGTATGTTCGATCATGTAACGGCGATGTCAGATTTGCGAGCGGTGAAAAACATCTCCGGTCGGCGCGCCGGAGATGTTGGGTGTGGATATCAGGCGTGGGCCCATTCCCAATAAAGGGCACGAGCGCGTTTGGTCAGCGGTCCATATTCCAGTTTGCGATCATCGAAACCGACGATCGGGACGACTTTGCTCATGTTGCCTGAAGAAAAGATTTCGTCTGCCTGACGGAAGTCGTCAATTTTCAGAACGGTTTCATGAACGGAAATGCCCGCATTGCGCAACAGGTTGATGACCCGCTGGCGAGTGATGCCGTTGAGGAACGTGCCGTTGGCGGCCGGGGTGAACACCTCACCGCCGCGGACCATGAAAACGTTCGAAGTTGCAGTTTCTGCGACATTGCCAAGAACGTCCGTCACCAGAGCATTGTGGAAGCCCTTTGCCTTGGCCTCACGCAGCATGCGCGCATTGTTCGGATAGAGGCAGGCAGCTTTGGCATTGACCGGCATGACTTCCATATAGGGTCGGCGGAACGACGTGGTGGTGATGGTGAAGCCTTTTGGTTCGACCATAGGGATCGCTTCCAGGCAGAGTGCAAAATCCGTTGACGAGGCAAGCGGCGCGACAGTGCTGGTGTCGCCTTCTTCTGCCCAGTACATGGGACGGATATAAACGTCTGTTCCCGGTGCGAATTTCTTCAGGCCTTCGCGCGCCAATGTTTCGATGTCGCTGGTAGAAAGTGTGGGCTCCAATCCCAAAGCGCGGGCTGAATCATTGGCGCGTGCACAATGACGGTCGAGATCGGGCGTTACACCTTCAAACAGGCGTGCGCCATCAAATACCAGCGAACCAAGCCAGGTCGCCTGCGAGGCTGCGCCTAGAATTCGTACATCCCCTTCACGCCATTCGCCCTTGTAATAGGTCCACATCGCCCGCTTATCAGTCATTTTCCTAGTCCTTTGACAATAATCTTTCATGCTTCCGCCCGCGTCAGACCGCCTTCAAACACAGATCGTTGTCGGAAAATGCTCGGAGCGTCTCGATATGAGTGAAACGGATCAATGTCCTAAGCACACTTTAAGGTGCTGTTTCATCGATCCGGCACGGGCCTGCGTGCATGGTAGGAGGAGGCAACGCCGGAGACAAGCGCGAACTTGTCACGGTTTGCTTTCAGGATTGTTCTTCAACAAGCGCCGGGGTGGGCTCCGATGTAACCACAGCCGGAGGACCTTCCACGCCGCGTTGTCTTTCGCGAATGAAAGTAAAGAGACCGGAAATCGTGATGAGAACGATGCCGATCATCATTGGCGCGTCTATATGGTCGTGGAAGACGAAATATCCGAACAGGATCGCCCAGATCATCTGACTGTATTGCGGAGAGGCGATGGCGCTCGCAGGCGCGCGCTGGGCTGCAAGCATCAACAGGATATTGGCTAGTGCTGCCAAAAGACCGTAGCCTGCGAGGTAGATCCACTGCTCAGTGTTGGGTGCCTCAAATGACGGAGCCATCAGAGCTCCGCAAATGATGATGGGGCCGATCAACCCGCTTGTATAAAGGGAAATGCGCTTTTCCTGCTTACCCATGACGCGGAAGATAATGATGCTCATCGCTCCGCCCATGCCGGCAGCAAGTGCCCCGAGATGGCCGATGGAAAGCTCCCGGAATCCAGGCCGCAGCACGATAAGAACTCCGACGAATCCGATAAGCACCGCCGACCAGCGCCTCCAGCCAACCTGCTCTTTCAGGAATGCCACGGAAAGGATCGTCACGTAGGCAGGCAGGAGGAAAATGAGCGCGAAAGCCTCTGCCATGGAGAGATGTGTGAATGCGGTAACGCTGCCTATGGTTCCCATGGCGGCCGTTACGGTCCGCAATAGCCACATCTGAATGTTGGTTGTGCGAAACATGTCCAGCCAGACATCGTCTGCTTTCTTTGTAAAAGGGATAGCCAGCAGACCCAGGACGGCGCCGAAAAACGCGACTTCATACGGCGATAACGTGCCATCGAGAAACTTGACGCAGGCGTCGCTGACAGCGAAGGCCACATAGGACGCAAACGCGAGAAAAATACCATAAAGCATGACGATGTCCGAAAGAAACGGGGGGGGGAGAGGTTCGTTCCTATCGTTCCCTTAATCGATTAGAAGCCTATTGGCAAAAGACATTTCTGAAATTCTGTTTTTAAAGTCTATAAGCAGCTCATTGCTTGAGGAAGAAGTAAATTCGACCTTTTCAAGGTTTCGAGCTCAAGCAAAAACGCATGCCTCATTTGCAATCATATCCGTGGTGGAAATTTGGGCAAACGCCTATTTACCCATCATCCAAACGAGGAGAAAGCAAATGAACATTCGTCAGAAAGTACAGCAGTTCGTATCCCGCCGCCGCGCTATCCGTGAGCTCGGTGCAATGGACGACCATCTTCTTGCCGATATCGGTGTTTCGCGTTCGCAGATCCAGAGCGCAGTTTTCGGTAAGTAATAACTTATGGCGTGTCTCCCGAAGGATCGCCCCGTAAGTGAAAATCGAATAAAATAACAAAGCGTCGGTCTCCAGTCCCGACGCTTTTGTTTTATGTATCCCTTATTAAATAGTTTTTCCTGGCCGACGTTCTGGATTAGGTTCGGTATCGTGGCACGCTGGAACCGCTTGAATCCAGTCTTGTCCATCATCTTCTCGCAGAATGCTAATGGGACATAATCCGTGCCTTTTTGGGACAGATTGCAATTGCGTGTATCCTGAATTTCAGTCAACTTGTACTTGCGGGGGCGGCGATGAAGGTACGGTCTTTCCGTCATAGCTGCGGTAGAATTGCCGTTCTTCATCGCTTCTATTTCATAGCAACGTTGTATTGCCGGTGCATGTTGTCATACCAAGTCATTGCCAGTAAGAAGTTGGAATGCAGGAGTGCACGTAGATCTACCTCTTGCATCATCGGGCGGCCTCAGGCTTATCTGGCCGCCCGATGATGCAGAGGAAGACTCAAGATGGACATTGTCTGGCGCGGAATTCTGATCGGGATCGGCGCAACCATAGTGATGGATTTATGGGCATTTTTGCTTGCTGCAATGCCCGGACAGGCGCGTCCAAACTGGGGTCTGGTGGGACGCTGGTTTTGGCATCTTCGGCATGGGCGAATTTTCCACGACGATATTTCCTCTTCTGCACCCTATAAGCATGAAGTAGCGCTTGGCTGGATCGGGCATTATGCTGTCGGCATTCTTTATGGCGTGATCTTTGCCATGTATGGTGGCGCGGAATGGTTTTCTGATCCAGTATTTTTCCCGGTTTGGATATTTGGTATACTGACGGTATCGGCGGGGTGGTTTTTATTGCAACCGGGTCTGGGAATCGGTTGGGCGGCGTCCAAACTGCCAAATGCGCGCAATGTGCGACTGCTCAATCTTATAGCGCATACATTTTTTGCTCTTGGCATGTATGCAACGGCCTTGCTCCTGCAAAGCTCATTCCAAACAGTCGGTTAGAATTTGCAGAGCCGCATTCACGAACTGTCTTTTTTGAATCTGTTTCAAATATTTCCCGCAAATGAGTGACTGGCGCGCGGTGAAATCTCAGTCCACACTAAATCATGTCAACAAACTGGCATTCACGCGGCAGAACTGTGCTTTTGTCCGCGATGGGTGTATGGGGAACATGTCCGCCTGCAAATCTGCAGCGGCAACTAACATTATGGCAATCGCATAGGTTGCTTCAACTCGACACATTTGCGGGGCGCAATAGGTTGCGCGTCGTGATTTGACGCGAATTGGGGCGCTAAATTGACGGGCGCTTTGCCTTGGAGGGACGATGCTCGAAAAGCTGTTCAAATTGCAGGAACACGGCACAACGGCGAGAACGGAAATTATTGCCGGCGTGACGACCTTCCTGACGATGTCTTACATCATCTTCGTAAACCCGGATATTCTGTCCACTACGGGTATGGATCGAAACGCCGTTTTCGTTGCCACCTGCCTTGCGGCAGCTCTAGGCTCGATCATCATGGCGCTCGTCGCAAACTGGCCAATCGGCATGGCGCCCGGCATGGGTCTTAATGCCTTCTTCGCCTTCACCGTTGTTGGGGCGATGGGTTTTTCCTGGCAGCAGGCACTCGGTGCTGTCTTTATTTCGGGTATCATCTTCCTGATCCTGACCGTAACAGGTGTACGCCGCTGGTTGGTGGAGGGTATTCCACATTCGCTGCGAAGTGCGATTGCAGCCGGTATCGGCATGTTCCTGGCCTTGATCGGTCTGAAAAGCGCTGGTGTGGTTGTCGGTAATCAGGCGACTTTGGTCGGCCTGGGCGATTTGACGAAGGCGGGACCGCTTTTGACGATTGCGGGCTTCTTCATTATCGCGGTGCTGGACGCCCTTAAGGTTCGCGGTGCGATCCTCATTGGTATTCTCATTGTCACCGTGGCATCTATCGCTCTTGGCATCAGCCAGTTCGGCGGTGTTTTCTCAGCGCCGCCTAGTCTTGCTCCGACTTTCCTTCAGCTTGATGTGATGGGTGCTCTGCATACGGGCATTCTGCACGTCATTCTCGTTTTCGTGCTGGTTGAAGTTTTCGACGCCACAGGCACGCTGATCGGCGTGGCTAAGCGTGGCGGTCTGATTGAACCGGGCAAACCAAACCGTCTCGGACGCGCCCTTTTTGCCGACAGCACGGCAATTCTCGGTGGTTCGCTTCTCGGTACTTCGTCCACGACGGCCTATGTGGAAAGCGCGTCTGGCGTTCAGGCGGGGGGTCGTACAGGCTTGACCGCACTGGTCGTAGCACTTCTGTTTCTTGCGGCCTTGTTCATTTCGCCGCTCGCTGGTTCTGTTCCAGCCTATGCGACGGCACCGGCCCTTATCTACGTCGCCTGCCTGATGATGCGTGAATTGACCGAGATCGAGTGGCACGACGTAACGGAAGCTGCGCCGGCTGCGCTGACAGCTTTGGCTATCCCGTTCACCTATTCGATTGCCAACGGTTTGGCCTTCGGTTTCATCAGCTATGTCATCCTCAAAGCCTTCACGGGCAAGGCACGTGACGTGCATCTGGCTACCTGGCTGGTCGCTGCACTTTTCGTCATCCGCTTCGCATTCTTTGCGGAGTAACAGTAAAGCGCCGGGCCGAAAAGGTCCGGCGCAATTCAGGAATAGCGGGAGGAGCCAACTGTGCAGACGAATGAACTGAAACTGCTTGAAAGGCTAATTCACGTTATCGAGCAGGACATCATTCCGCTGACTGAGCGAGGTGTTGCGGAAGGCAACAAGGTTTTCGGTGCGGCGCTGTTGCGCAAGTCAGATCTGTCTCTTGTTCTTGCTGAAACCAATAACGAGACCGAAAATCCGCTCTGGCACGGCGAAGTGCACACATTGAAGCGCTTCTATGAAATGCCGGAGAATGGACGTCCCGATACGAAAGACATGGTGTTTCTTTCTACCCATGAGCCGTGCTCCATGTGCTTATCGGCCATCACATGGAGTGGTTTCGACAATTTTTACTATCTTTTCAGCCATGAAGATTCACGGGATGCTTTCTCGATCCCGCATGATTTGAAGATCCTCAAGGAAGTCTTCACGCTGGAACCGGGCGGATACAACCGCGACAACGCTTTCTGGCATAGCCATTCGATTCCGAAAATGGTGGCATCCTTGCCGGACGCCGATCGTTTGCGACTCCGCAAAAAGCTCGACGCGATTTTTGCGAAGTATGACGAATTGTCCGACACTTATCAGTCAAGCAAGGATGGCAACGCAATTCCTCTCAACTGATGAACAATCGTTTCTTATAGTCATACGCCTGAAATAGCCTCGTGCCAGAGGGGATGCGCGATACAGGACACCCCGTTCGCGCATTTTTCATGTCTGACAGGACGAGCATCATGACTTCTGACCACATAATATCAGCGATTGGCTTTTGCACTCCGACAGGTGACGGCAATTTCAGCACGCTTGAAGGGGCAATCCGTAATATCGTCGAACTCGGTTCGGACGCTGTGGAATTGTCGCTTTATGGCGAGGAAATAATCTCAGGCGGCAGTCTCATTCCGCACCGCGTGGATCGCCTCGTCAATGTTACCAGACAGTTTGACGTCCGTTACAGCGTCCACGGACAGATCGTTTCCAATTTCATGGATCGCGAACATCTTGAGTATCAAAAGGCAGTGGTCCGAGCGATGCTGGAACTCTGCGACCGTGTGGGAGCGGAAGTACTTGTTCATCACTCCGGCCACGCCACAATGCCTGCGCTTTCTCGCCTTCCCGACCTCGACAAGATGGAGCGGGATGCGCTCGGCGAAATGGCGGAACTGGCAAAGTCTTATGGCGTCCGCATCGCGCTGGAAAATATCTTTGCAATGAGCGATGCCGAGTATCGGCAGACACCGGCTCAGGTTGCTGAAACGGTCGCTGCGGTCAACCACTCTTCCGTCTGCGGGCTGATCGACTTCAGCCATGCTTACATTGAGTGCAATCGTCTCGGAATCGATTGGCGTCCGCAAATTCGTGCCATGGCTCCGGTAACCGGGCATCTGCATGTTCATGACAGTTTTGGTCGCCCTTACACGATGACCAAGTTTTATCATCCTGCGGAGGCAACGGCGCTCGGTATTGGCGATCTGCATCTGCCGATCGGTTGGGGCGATATTCCGTGGGACGAGATTTTCGATGAACTGACTTTCTTGCCCGATACCTTCCTGATCATGGAAATCGGGGAAGATCGTTTCAGTACCGAGCAGGCTGATAGTCTTGCGCGTGCCCGCAAGCTCGCCGAACGAGTTAACAGCCGCCGGAAAGCCGCTTGAACGAAACAAAACAGGCCGCGTGACGAGCGCGGCCTGTTCGAGTTTTCATATTGTTTTTATTTGCGAATTTCGCTTAGCTGCTTTTGCACCGCATCGATGACGTCGTCGCCGATCTGAGACTTGTATTTGGCGTAGATCGGCTGGGATTTTTCGAGCATGCGCGCGTGCTCTTCCGGCGAAAGCGTGTTTACTTCCAGACCCGCTTCCTTGATCTTCTCGAGTGACTTCTGGTTCAATTCACGAATGACCTTGCGTTCTACGTCGCGTCCGACAACGGCGCATTCACGCAAGGCGGCTTGTTCCTCAGGGGAATATGTGTCGAAGATCGGCTTGGAATACAGGAACAGGAACGGCGTATAGGCATGCTTGGTTTCTGTCACATATTTCTGCACTTCGTAGAATTTTGAAGTATCGATGGTGACGTAGGGGTTTTCCTGCGCATCGATGGCCTTGGTTTCCAGCGCTGAGAAGATTTCACCGAAAGCCATCGGCGTGGCATTGGCACCGAAATTCTGGAATGTGTCGAGGAAGATGTTGTTCTGCATCACGCGGACTTTCATGCCGCTGAAATCTTCCCATTTGTTGACCGGATGTTTTGAGTTTGAAAGGTTTCGGAAACCGTTTTCCCAATAGGCAAGATTGACGAGGCCGACGGCCGCGAGCTTTTCGTCCATCATTTTGCCGAAGGGGCCGTCGACGACGGCATCTGCCTCTTCATCGTTTGCGAAGAGGAATGGGAGATCGAAAACGCCAAGCGCTGGAACTATCCCCACGAGCGGCGACGACGAGGTTACCACGCCTTCCTGCACACCGGAACGCAGTGCCTGCGTTGCCTGCAAATCGCCTCCCAGAGCTCCACCCCAGAACGCGGTTATCTTCATCTTGCCACCGGACTTTTCAGCAAGGCATTCATTCATTGCCTTGATGCCATTGCCGACTGGATGATCCTCGTTGATGCCGTTGGAGACGCGGATGTTGCGCTCCTGAAATTCGGCAAAAGCGGGTACGGTTAACGCGCCCGCCATGAGGGCCGTTGTTGCCAGCATAAGTAATTTCTTCATTGAACTCTCCTCCCAGAGTTGATGTCAAACCTAATGCAGCCAGTTCATGGGTACCAGTACGAGACTTGGGAACAGAACCAGCAGGAACAGCACGATCACTTGCGAAATCAGAAATGGATTGACGCCAGCGACCACTTTTCCGAGCGGCACCTTTGAGACGCCGCTCACCACATTCAGCACGACGCCGACCGGCGGCGTGATGAGCCCGATGCTGTTGTTCATGATGAAAAGAACGCCGAAATAAGCCGGGTCGATCCCCGCCTGTTTGACAATCGGCATCAGGACTGGCGTCAGGATGAGGATCGTCGGCGTAAGGTCGAGTGCCGTTCCGACGACGAGCACAAGTATCATGATCGCAAACATCAGCAGTTTCGGACTGTCGATCAGCGGCGCGATGTAACTGCTGATTTCAGCCGGAATATTTGCTGCCGTTATCAACCATGACGACACAAGGGCCGACGCGACGAGAAACATGATGACGGATGTTGTTTTGGCAGCTCGCAAAAACACGCCGTAAAGATCGACAACTCTCAGTTCGCGATAGATGAACATGCCGACAAAAAGGGCATAGGCTGCGGCAACCACAGCCGCTTCTGTCGGTGTCATGACGCCCATACGGATGCCGCCAAGAATGATCACGGGCATGCCGAGCGCCCAAAGTGCACGCCCGGTCGCCTGCAGCCGATCTTTGCCGGATTGCTTGGGAAGCACCTTGAGATTGTCTTTTCTGACCACGATTTGCCAGGTGAAGAGCAACGCGATACCCATCATCAGACCGGGCACTATCCCGGCCATGAAAAGCTGCGTTATCGATACGTTGGCAGCAACCCCAAACACGATCATGGCCATGGAGGGCGGGATAACCGGCGCGATGATGCCGCCTGCCGCCATCAGTCCCGCAGAACGGGGGATGTTGTAGCCCGCTTTCGCCATCATGGGGACGAGGATGGTTGCGAGCGCCGCAGTGTCCGCAGCGGCGGAACCCGACACGCTGGCCATGATGATGGCTGCGAGAATGGCAACGACGCCGAGGCCGCCGCGAATATGCCCGACGCAAGCTATGGCGAAATCAATGATGCGGCGGGACAAGCCGCCGGAATTCATAAGCTCACCAGCCAGAATGAAAAAGGGTATTGCCAGCAGCGTGAAGGAATCCACGCCGGCAATCATGTTCTGCGCGATGATCTGCGTGTTGAACATCCCCATGTACCACATGAGAACCACACCGCAGAACATGAGCGAGAAAGCGATCGGAACGCCGATAGCCATGGCGCTGAGAAGCGAGCCGACAAATACTACGAGCGTCATGTCGTCTACTCCATCAGATGGTCGAGCGAGTGTTCGCCCGCAAAGGTGGCAATTTCCTCATCGGTCAAACGACCGGTGACAGCGCGCAGGAAGCGCTCGGCGGCAATGACGAACATGGCGCCACCCGTGAATAACCCGACGCCGTAAACCCAGATCATTGAAAGTCCCGTGACGGGTGCGACCATGCTGGCGTTGATGTCGAACTGTTTCCAGGTGCCCCAGAAGAAAATGCCGGAACAAAGCAGGACGATCAGATAACTGATTGCCATGCAGGTAACGCGCCCTTGCCGTCCAAAGCGGGCAACGAGCGACTCGATGCCCAAATGGCTGTTCTCGCGAAAGGTGAGGACAGCTCCAAGAAAAGACACCCAGACGAAGAAATAACGCGCAAGTTCTTCCGATACAGTCAGTCCCGAGTTTGCGGCGTAGCGCAAAATCACGTTGACGAAGACCATAATAGCCATGCCGGCGAGGAGGAAGACGAGAATTGCGCCAAGTATCTTGTAGAAGAAGTCTATGGCTTTCGTCATCTATGCGCCCTCAGACTTTATCGAGCAAATCGCGCGCTTGCAGGTTCTGGATCAGCGCCCTGATACCGAATGTCCATTCAGGACATTTGTCGGTCCGGTCGACCCAATTGATGAGCCGTCCAAGCTTCGGCGTGGAAATTTCCACGCGGTCACCGACTTCGTGGGTAAACCCTTGTCCCGCACCACGACGATCCTTCACGGGGGCGAACATGGTGCCGAGAAACAACACTGCGCCATCCGGATACTGATGATTGCGGTTCATCATCTGTGACGCAAGATTTTCAGGATCGCGGCTGATCGCTTCCATAGGGCTTTCGCCGGTCATTTCGAAACCGTCAGCCCCATGAACCGTCAGCGACAGCTTGAGTTTGCGCAATACGTCCATGGTGAATTGGCCGTCGAACAGTCGAACAAAGGGGCCGATAGCGCAGGAAGCATTATTGTCCTTCGCTTTACCGAGCAGCAAAGCCGAACGACCTTCCACGTCTCGAAGATTGACGTCATTGCCAAGAGTTGCGCCGACAATACGTCCATCCGAGGCGACAACCAGGACCACCTCGGGTTCCGGGTTGTTCCATTGGGAAATGGGCAGAATGCCGACGGTAGCGCCGCATCCAACGGCCGACATCGGCTGAGATTTGGTGAAGATTTCGGCGTCGGGCCCGATACCCACTTCCAGATATTGGGACCAGAGCCCCATTTCCTGAAGAAGCGCCTTGACCTCCGCAGCCTTTTCGGAGCCTGCCACGACGCCGCGCAAATTGTCGCCGATAACTGGCGCCAGACGTTCGCGAATTTCGCGAGCTCGTGAGGGGTCGCCTTTGGCCTGTTCTTCAATCACGCGTTCAAGCATGCTGTCGGCAAAGGTAACACCTGCTGCTTTAATGGATTGCAGGTCTATGGGCGCGAGCAACTCCCCGCGATCACCGGAAAGATAATCATCCAGAGAACCGAGGTTTGGATAGCCCTCGGTATTCTCCAGTTCACTTATTATCGAACGGCGTTCCAGCAGGCCTGAAACCGTAGCTGACAAGCTGGACAGATCGTGCACATGGCCATTTTTGACCAATACAGGACAAGGGCCGTTTTCGGCTTTCGACCACACACGGCCAATCAAAACCGCTGAGTGGCTGTCTTCTGGCAGAATGGCCGTTGCTTTCAGTTCATGCTTGTCTTGCACAGATATCCTCCCAATGTATGGCCGTTTCCCACGGGCCATATGTTGTCAGGATGCCTGACAACAATAGTACTATTATTAGCAGTCCAGAATTGAGTCCAGCCTTGAGATGGTCCTGAGTTCAAAAATTAGATCGATCTGTTTTTCTTCGGCTGACGGTATAGGCTTTGTCCATTTCGGGGTTGAGTGCCATGCCCAGTCCGGCACCGGGTGGAACCGTGATCATGCCGTCCTTGACTTCGGGCAGGGCGGTAACAAGATCGCGATACCATGTTTTGTAGAAGGCGCGGACGCTTTCCTGAATCAGAGCATTTGGTGCATTGAGCGATAAATGCGTCGAAGCACACAGAACAACCGGTCCGGTGCAATCATGTGGCGCGACCGGGAGATGCCAGGCTTCGGCCATAGCCGCGATCTTCCGTGCTTCCGAAAGGCCACCACACCAGCTCAAGTCAAGCATCACGACGCCGGCCACGCCTGTTTCCAGAAGATCACGAAATGCCCATCGGCTTCCCAGAGTTTCGGAGGCACAGATAGGTGCAATGCTGGCTTCTGCATAACGTTTGAGACTGCCGAGACTGTCCATCTTGATCGGGTCTTCGTGCCAGAAAGTCTTGAATGGCGCGAGTTCACGGGCAATCTGCATGGCGGGCAAGAGCTGCCACATGGAATGGAACTCGACCATGATATCCATGCGATCACCGACCGCCGCCCGGATTTTTTCAAAAGGCTGCAATGCCGCTTTGAGATCGGGTTGAGAGATATACTGCCCGCGTGTCTTTTCTGCCGCCATGTCGAATGGCCAGATTTTCATCGCCGTTATGCCTTCTTCCAGCAATGAGAGGGCAAGTTCATCGGCATGGTGCAGGAAACCGTTCAGATCGTCGTAGCTGGCTCCGGAACCGGCCAGACCGTAGTTGCCGGATTGCTGGCCGGTAGCCTTCTTGATGTATTCGGTTCCGGCGCAGGTATTATACGTGCGGATGGATTGACGACTGAAGCCGCCGAGAAGCTGAGCGATAGGGAGATTGGCAGCTTTGCCGTATAGGTCCCACAGGGCGATATCGAAAGCGGAGTTGCCACGCACTTCCGCGCCGGTTGAACGGAAACCGAGATAGCCCACAAGATCAGAGGCCAGCAGATCGATTTGCAACGGATCGCGGCCAAGAACACGCGGCGCTACATATTCGTGCAGATAGGACTCGACCGTCTCGGACATGAAAAAGGTTTCGCCGAGGCCGGTGATTCCTTCATCTGTATGAACTTCCACCCACAAAAGATTTGGCCGTTCGGCGATGCGAATGGTTTCGATTGCTGTGATCTTCATTGCACCTCCCAATGCAACTGCTTGTCAGGCGCTAATCTTGAGGAACGTCGTTGAGCTTTTCGATATGAAGAAGCAGGGCGCTATGATCCTTCTCGCCTCCGCCGTCTTCTACGAATGTCGCAAAAGCCTCACGTACGGTCTCGGTCAACGGCAATTTCAAGGACAGGTCGCCTGCGGTCTTCAGGATCGAGTTGAGGTCTTTCAACTGAATGCGCGATGTGCCTCCTGGCTCAAAATTACGGTCGATCATCCGTTTGCCGTGCAGTTCGAGAATGCGGCTTTCACAGAAACCACCACGGATGGCATCGCGGAATGCGGCACGCGACCCGCCGCCTTTTTCGACAAGAACCATTGCCTCTGCGATTGCTCCGATGGTCACGGCAACAATCTGTTGATTGGCAAGTTTTGCAAGCTGGCCGGCACCTGACGGACCCACGCGCGTGAGGCGTCCCAACGGTTTGAACACATCGGCGAGGGTAGCGATAACCGCCTCATCACCTCCAGCCATGATGGCGAGTGTACCTTCCTGCGCACCCACCACGCCCCCGGAAACCGGCGCGTCGATATGATTGACGCCGGTCGCCTCCAGACGCTTCGAATGCTCGCGCGCGAAGTCCGGCGAAATTGAACTCATGTCGATGACTGTGCTGCCTTTTTTCAAGACAGCAGCGACACCTTGCTCGAAGAGGACGTCACTTACCGCTGGTCCATCGGTCAGCATGGTGATGACTATATCGGCGTTCTCCCCCGCCTTTGCGGCGGTTTGAGCGAGCTTGGCACCTTTTCCCACAAGCGGGGCAGACTTGGCGCTGTTCCGGTTCCAGACCGTTACGTCGAAGCCTGCATCCAGAAGCCGACCGGCCATTGGTGCGCCCATCAAGCCGGTACCGAGAAAAGCGATCCTGCGTGTCAAAGCCTGCCTCCCATTTCATCTTCGATGTGAACGCGAATGATCTCATCAAAGGAGGTTTCGGCGGTGAAGCCAAGGGCCTGTGCGCGTTTAGCCTCGAAACCGGGCGCCCACCCTGCAACCATACGCATGATCATTTCATCCGGCTCGCGTCGGATGAGTCGGACGGCCTTATCCCCGGCAACGCGGTGCAACGCCTCAATCTGCTCACCGACGGTGGCGCTGAGACCAGGCATGGAAAGATTGCGACGCGCACCGACCGCTTCCGTAGCGATAGTGGCTCCATGAATCAGAAAGCCCACCGCTGAGCGCGGCGAAGCATGCCAATGCCGAACCTCTTCAGGAACGGGTAATATGGCTTCCTGACCGGAGAGCGGTTCGCGCAATATATTGGAGAAAAAGCCGGATGCAGCCTTGTTCGGTTTGCCCGGCCTTATGCAGATCGTCGGCAGGCGGATACCGATACCGTCGAAGAAGCCGCGTCGCGTGTAGTCGGACAACAGAAGTTCGCTGATTGCCTTCTGCGTGCCGTAACTGGTCAACGGCGTCGTATGAAATTCATCCGGGATCGGGTAGGGCAGCGGAGCGCCGAAAACGGCGATGGAGGAGGTGAAGACCACACGAGGCTTATAGCCATCGGCAACGTGCGCAAGTCTGATTGCATCGAACAGATAACGTGTGCCGTCCAGATTGATTCGATATCCTTTGTCGAAATCCATCTCCGCTTCGCCGGACACAATTGCCGCAAGGTGAAAGATGACATCAGGCCGTCCTGATACAATCATCTGTGCGGTTTCCATGGTGGATATATCCGCAGCGAAAGTGTCGACCGATCCCGCGAAGCCGACTGGAGGTTCTGCGGCGACGATATCGACAAGCGTGAGCTTCTCTAGGGGGACATCCCCGAGACGGCCATCGTTGGAAAGGCGCTGCGTTAATTTACGGCCGACCATGCCAGCGGCGCCGATGATTGCGATATGCATCCCGAAATCTCCTCCCTGCCTTGCAGCCACTGACACTCAAATGATGCAGACTTGGCTGTGGAACAACACTTATCCAATCTCCCGCAGATTCATGTTGTAGGGTTGTCTGATAACCTTATATGTAAGCGTTGGAAACAGTTTTCTCCGTTCTGTCCAAGGAATGAAACGGAAAAGCCCGCCGCATCTGAAAAACTGTCGTACTCCTGCGACAGCGCATTGCACTTCGATAAAGCCAAGAGGATATCATGTACGTTACGGGGGACAGGGCGGGAAACAAGCAGGACGGTCTCGTCGCTCTTTTGGGTGGCGATCTGGTTATGACCGAACAAAATGACATGTCTGGCTATTGTCGTGACTGGCCGGGGGATGTGGAAAATGCGGCGGTTGCGGTGATCCGTCCGCGTTCGACAGCGGATGTCTCCGCTGCGGTCAAAGCCTGCGCTTCATTGGGATTGTCTATCATTCCGCAAGGCGGAAATACCGGTCTCGTGCAGGGTGGCGTACCGGATGGCCGGGACAATCTCGTCATTTTGAGTCTTGAGCGGATGAACCGCATTCGGAAAATAGATCCGGATGATTTTTCAGCGATTGTCGATGCTGGTTGCATTCTCTCGGAACTGAAAGACAAACTGGCAACCAAAGGAATGTTTTTTCCGCTGGCGCTTGGTGCGCAGGGAAGCTGTCGTATCGGGGGAAATGTCAGCACCAATGCCGGGGGCATCAATGTGTTACGCTATGGCATGACCCGAGAATTGATACTCGGCCTGGAGGTCGTTCTGCCTGACGGTACCATATTCAACGGTCTTTCGACGCTGAGAAAAGACAATCGCGGCATTGATCTGAAGCAGCTTTTTATCGGTGCGGAAGGCATTCTTGGAATAGTAACCGGCGTCGCGATCAAACTGATGCCCTTGCCGGACAAGGTGGAAACTGCGCTGCTTGGGCTCAATTCCCTTGACGATGCCATTGCGCTTTATCGGCGGGCACGGGTGCAGTGCTGTGATCTGATGTCGGCATTCGAGTTCATGCCTCCGGTGGCTTTTACACTGGCGCAAGAGGCGATGCCGGAACTCACCACGCCGCTGGGGCAATATCCGGCCTATGTCTTGATGGAGATTTCAGGCTCGGGACTGGTCGATATAGCGTCACTGATGGAGCAGTTTCTTGCAGAAGCAATGGAAGATGGTCTCATTCTTGACGGGACTATCGCGTCATCGCGGGCACAAGGTCAAAATCTCTGGGCGTTCCGCGAGGCGATGAATGAAGGGCAGGCGCTGCGTGGCAAGCATCTGCGCACTGACATATCGGTTCCATTGTCGAAACTGGCATCGTTCGTCGATGAAGCTGAAAGGGAACTGGCGAAGGTTCTTCCTGATTGTCTCGCGGTTTCCTATGGACATGTCGGGGACGGCAATGTGCATCTCAATGTCATCCCCGAAAGCAATCTCGATGCTGCTGCGAAAGACGCGAAGATCAAGCTTGCAAAGGAAACGATCAATGCTGTCCTGGATCGATATGCAGGCAGCATTAGCGCGGAACACGGCATTGGCCGCCTGAAAAGGGACGATTTCGAGAAGCGCATTGACCCTGCACGGCGAAAGCTGCTTGAAGGTCTCAAACAGGCTATCGATCCGGAGAACGTCATGAATCCGGGCTGCCAGCTTTCGCTTGACTCTTCAAAGGGCTGACGACACATCAATTGCACAGGCAATCAGGGAGACTTTATCATTTTGTTTGGTGAAATCAGGCGCAATGAGCAACTCCCTGGACGCATCGCTTCCGAAATCACGCGGCAGATAGGTGAAGGTACTCTCTTGCCGGGGCAAAAGCTGCCGACAGAACATAATCTGGCTCAGAGCTTCGGAGTTAGCCGCTCGGTTGTACGTGAAGCGATAGCCCAGTTGCGGAACGAGGGTCTGGTTGAAACCCGACAGGGTGTCGGGGCTTTCGTGACGGAACCCGACAGGAGGCACGCCCTCCGGATAGAGCCCGAAACACTTGCCAATCGCGAAAATTTCCGCAGCCTGTTCCAGTTGCGAATGGCGCTCGAAATTGAAGCGGCGGGATTAGCGGCGGTGCATCATGATGAACACGACATGATACAACTCAACGAAGCGCTCGCAGAAATGAGCGGTTCAAAAAAATGGACCGATACGGGTATAGCTGCCGATCTGGCTTTTCATCGGGCGCTCGCTTCTGCAACTCACAATGAGTATTTTCCGTTGGTCCTAGGCTTCATTGCCGAACGCATCAATCAGGCAATCAACGCAGCGCGTGCGCGGGCCGTGCTCGAGCAGATTGTCGAGATCACCATTGATGAGCATACCGCAATCAGGGACGCCGTTCATTCGCGGGATCCGTTGCAGGCACGCGAAGTGATGCGCCACCACATCGTGCAGGCAGCAAGCCGAGTCGGCCTCAAGCTGGAAACTTTCTGATGGCTTCTTCTTTCGGGCTTTTCAATCTGGAAGGGCGCATTGCGCTGATCACGGGTTCCAGTCAGGGCATTGGTTTTGCCCTGGCGCGAGGGCTTGCGGAACAGGGTGCAACGGTGATCATCAATGGCCGTGACCGGGGCAAGGTGGATCAGGCTGTCACCCTGCTGGAGGATGATGGACATAAGGTCTTTGCATCTGCCTTCGATGTGACGAATGCCGCGGAAGTCCGCGCCGCCATTGAGATGATTGAAGAGGAAATCGGCGCACTCGATATTCTGGTCAATAACGCCGGGATGCAGTACCGCGCACCGCTTGAGGATTTCCCCATCGAGAAATGGCAGCAGCTTCTGGAAACCAACATCTCCAGCGCTTTTTATGTCGGGCAGGCGGCTGCGCGCCATATGATCGCGCGAGGACGCGGCAAGATAATCAACATTGCTTCGGTTCAAAGTGAACTGGCGCGTCCTTCGATTGCGCCTTATACCGCGACAAAGGGAGCTATCCGTAACCTGACCCGCGGTATGGCCACCGATTGGGCCAGACATGGCTTGCAGGTCAATGCGATTGCACCCGGCTATTTCAAGACGCCGCTGAATCAGGCATTGGTTGATGACCCCGAATTTACGGCTTGGCTGGAAAAAAGGACGCCGGCGGGCCGCTGGGGGAACGTGGAAGAATTGGTCGGTGCCGCCGTATTCCTGAGCAGCGATGCTTCCACTTTTGTGAACGGACAGGTCTTGCATGTTGATGGCGGCATGACCGCAAGCGTATGAGGAAATGATGCTGCGTATCATCGTGATGGGTGTTTCGGGTTCCGGAAAATCGACGGTCGGGGAGAACATTGCAGATGCTTTGAAGCTTCCGTTTCTCGAAGGCGACTCTCTTCATCCAAAGTCGAACGTCGATAAGATGTCGGCAGGCATCCCCTTGCAGGACGAGGATCGCTGGCCCTGGCTCGATAAAATCGGAGAACGTCTTGCGGCCTCGAGCGACGGGATTGTTATATCCTGTTCCGCATTGAAGAAGAGCTATCGGGATCGCCTCCGCGCCGCAGCGGGTGCGCCTGTCCTTTTTGTTTTTCTGGACGGCAGTTTTGAAGTCTTGCATGAGCATATGGGGCATCGCACCGGCCATTTCATGCCGGTAACGATGCTGGAAAGCCAGATTGCTACACTTGAAACCCCGGTGGGAGAACCGCTGGTATTTCGAGCAGATGTTGCCGAGAGCGTGGAAAAGATCGTTTCCGATAGCCTCGAATGGATAGATTCAGTTCAGCTTTAGCGTTATTTCAACGGCCAGAAGAACATCAGTGTGGGTACCGTTACAATCGCGATGATGATGGATAACGGCAACCCAAGACGCGGATAATCGCTGAATTTGTAGCCGCCCGGTCCCATCACCAGCGTATTGCACTGATGACCGATCGGGGTGAGAAAATCGCACCCCGCACCGATCGCGACTGCCATCAGGAACGCTTCAGGCTTGAAACCAAGCCCAGAAGCAAAGCTTGTCGCGATGGGAGCCATGACGAGGACCGTCGCGGCATTGTTGAGAAATGGCGTCACCATCATCGCTGCCACAAGAATGAGCGCCAAAGCACCGGCCGGTGGTAATTGATGGCCGATTGTGGCAAGTCCCTCTGCTATGAGATCAGTGCCCCCGGTCGTCCTCAGTGCATCGGAAACCGGAATGAGCGCAGCCAGCATGACCAGAATTGGGCCATCAATCTCGTCATAGACCTCGTTGAGAGGTATGACCTTGAACAGAAGCATAGCAACGGCAGCCGCAAAGAAAGCCACCGCAACCGGGACGAGGCTTAAAGCGGTCGCACCGATGGCGGCAATCAGAATGGCGAGCGGGATCAATCCGCGCCGGACACTGCCGAGCATCAACTTGCGGCGGGCGAGTGGCAGCAATTCAAACTCGGGCAGAAAGGTTGATAGATTTGCCTGTCTGCCTTGCAGGACGATTACATCGCCGAAGCGCAGTATAACTTCGCTGAGGCGCTCGGTAATGCGCTCCCCTGGACGACTGACAGCCAGAAGATTCAGATCATACCGCGCGAAAAGGGCGAGTCTCTGGGCAGTCAGTCCGATGAGACGCGAATTTTTTCCAATAACAGCTTCGACGGCTTCGATGTCGGTCGAACCGCTGGTCTCGGAAGGATTGCGGTTCTCGGAGAGGGTGAGCTTTCCCGCGCTTATGATCGCATCAAGCGCCTTCGGGTCGCCTTCAAGTAGCACTACATCGCCTTCATTCAGGACGGTGTCGGGAAGCGGCGTCAATCGCTGTTCCTTGCGTACGATGGAGGTTACCATCGCTTCGCCTTCAGCAGCCTTGATGAGATCAGTCACGCGCTTGCCGATCATTGTCGAGGTTTTTGTGATGCGCGCTTCGGAAGCATAATTCTTGATCTTGATTGCTTCATCCAGCGAAACATTTTCGCGCGTGCGTTGCGGGACGAGCCAGTAAAAAAGAACCAGATAGATTAGCCCCACGGCTGAAAGCACGGCGCCGACGGGTGTGAAGTCGAACATGGTGAAGGGCTCCCCCACCATTTCGCCGCGAATGCGAGAAACGACGATATTGGGCGAAGTACCCACCTGAGTCATCAAACCGCCGAGCAGCGCGCCAAACGCCATAGGCATGAGAAACGTTGAGGGGGAAACATTGGAGCGGCGTGCGAATTGAAAAGCGACCGGGATCATGATGGCCAACGCACCGACGTTTTTCACAAAGGCGGAGAGTACGGTGACGACCGCGACCAAAACGGCCAGCTGTAATCTTACACTGCTGATCTCCGGCAGGAAACGCTGGACTGCCGCCTGCATCAGACCGGAACGTGCGACACCTGCGCTAACCACCAGCGCACTGCCCACGATGATGACAATGTCGTCGCTAAACCCCGAAAATGCGTGATCGAAGGGGACGACGCCAACAGCTATCGCGAGGAGAAGTGCGCAGAGCGCGACGACATCATAACGGAATTTGCCCCAGATAAACGCCCCCATCATAAGTATGATCACTGCGAAGGAGAGTATCTGCTGATGCGTCATCTATCGGAATTTCCTCACAGGCGGAAAATATTCCGTTCTGTGTAGCCGATAAATTCTAAAACAGAAATCGATTATTATAGCGGGTTGCGACCTTCGAGGGACGCAACCCGTCAGACTGTCAATCGTTCAGGCGCTGGCCATCACTGCCAAAAACATGGACATTTTCTGCGAATGCGCCAACCCTCACGGTCTGGTCTATATTATGAGCCGAACGCCCGGCAACTCGGAAGATAAGCGGCTTGCCGTCAGGCAAAGCAGCGTGGATATAGCTTTCTGCACCGACGAGTTCGACCGCTTCGATACGGACGGTCGTATTGAAACCATCAGCATCGGGCGCGCCATCTTCGAGAATGTGGACATCTTCCGGGCGAACACCGATGGTGAAATTTCCTGCGGGTGTCTTCACCGCACTGCCGGTCGTCCAGCCGGCGGTTTCTGCACTTGGCAGCAAGTTCATGGACGGAGAGCCGATAAACGTTGCGACGAATGTGGAGGCCGGTTTTTCATAAAGTTCGATCGGTGTGCCGACCTGTTCGATATGACCTGCATTCAGCACAACGAGACGGTCTGCCATGGTCATGGCCTCCATCTGGTCATGGGTGACATAAACGCTCGTGGTACCGAGCGAACGTTGCAGACGCTTGATCTCGACACGCATCTGCACGCGCAGTTTCGCATCGAGGTTAGAAAGCGGTTCGTCGAAGAGAAATGCCGCCGGTTCGCGGACGATGGCTCGGCCCATGGCTACACGCTGGCGCTGGCCACCGGAGAGCTGGCGCGGCTTGCGCTCCAGAAACTGCTCGATTTCAAGGGCTTTGGCGGCCTTTGCAATGCGACGTTCGATCTCGTCTTTTGGTGTCTTGCGGTTTTTCAGGCCATAAGCGAGGTTTTCCCGTACCGTCATATGCGGATAGAGCGCATAATTCTGGAACACCATGGCAATATCGCGCTCAGCGGGCTCAACATCGTTGACCACGCGGCCGCCGATGGAAATGGTGCCAGATGTAATGCCTTCCAATCCGGCTATCATGCGCAGCAGCGTGGATTTACCGCAGCCGGAGGGACCTACCAGCACCACGAATTCCCCGTCATCGATCTCCAGCGATACGCCTTTGATGACTTCAACATTGCCGCCATAGCTCTTGCGGACGTTATCAAGAACGATTTTGCTCATTACTTTTCCGTTTCAACGAGACCTTTGACGAACCAGCGCTGCATCAGCACCACAACGAGGATCGGCGGGATGATAGCCAGAATGGCTGTTACCATGACGTAGTTCCAGGGAGTGGAAGCGTCAGCCCAGTCGACCATGCGACGCAGGCCGATGATGATTGTGTTCATCTTTGCATCATTGGTAACGAGCAGCGGCCACAGATACTGGGTCCATCCGTAGATGAAGAGAATGACGAAAAGCGCTGCGATATTCGTCTTCGAAAGCGGAAGCAGGATATCGCGCATGAAACGGAACGGTCCGGCATTGTCGATACGTGCTGCTTCCACCAGTTCGCCTGGAATTGTGAGGAAGAACTGACGGAACAGGAATGTCGCCGTCGCAGATGCCATCAGCGGCAGCGTAAGCCCGGCATAGGTGTCGATCATGCCGAGGTCCACGATTACCTTGTAGGTGGGCAGAATGCGCACTTCCACGGGCAGCATCAGCGTGACGAAGATCATCCAGAAGAAGAACATACGCATCGGAAAGCGGAAGAACACAATCGCGAAGGCAGACATGAACGAGATAATGATCTTGCCGACTGCGATGGCCATGGCAACCACGAACGAGTTCCAAAGCAGCCTTTCGAGACTGACGCCGACGACACGTTCAACGCCGCCGAAGATGGCTTCGCCATAGTTTTCTATGAAATGATCGCCAGGCAGAAGCGAGATTGGCGGGCGGATGATCTGGGTCGAAGTCATCGTCGAAGCGACGAATGTATAGTAGATGGGAAAGGCGACGATTATGATGCCAAGGATGAGGATCAGGTGACCGATAAGGTTTGAGATTGGGCGTTTTTCTATCATTGTCGCCTCACTCACGAATAATGCACGCGCTTCTCGACGAAGCGGAATTGGAAGGCTGTCAGGGCAATCACGATTGCCATTAGAATGACGGACTGTGCAGAAGACGAACCGAGGTTCAGATTGACGAAGCCGTCATTGTAAACCTTGTAGACCAGCGTTTCGGTCGCTCTGGCAGGGCCACCTCCCGTCACGGCATGGATGATGCCGAACGTGTCGAAGAATGCATAGACGGTGTTTACGACCAAGAGGAAGAACGACGTCGGTGCGAGCAAAGGAAATACGATGGACCAGAATCTCCGCGATCCCCGGGCACCATCGATAGCGGCTGCTTCGATCAAAGATTTAGGGATTGCCTGTAAACCTGCAACAAAGAACAGGAAATTGTAGGAAATCTGTTTCCAGGCGGCAGCAACGACGACGAGGCCCATAGCCTGATTGCCATCCAGTAGCGGGTCCCATGCGAAGCCATTGCGGCGCAGGATATAGGCGAAAGTGCCCATCGCCGGATTAAACATGAAAAGCCACAGCATGCCGGCCACGGCTGGTGCCACCGCGTATGGCCAGATCAGGAGCGTACGATAAAATGTTTTACCGCGAATAACGCGGTCTGCAGCGGTCGCGAGCAAAAGCGCTGCACCCATCGCGAGCAGAGCGGTCAGTATGTTGAAAACAATCGTCACCCTGAATGAGTGCAGATAGTTGGGATCGGCCAGAACACTTGTGAAGTTGGCCAGACCCACGAAGGTGGATTTGAGTCCGAAAGCATCTTCACGCATGAAGGACTGATAAATCGCCTGACTGGCTGGCCAGAAGAAAAACACCACAGTCAGGATGATCTGCGGGGCCAGTAGGAAATAGGGCAGAATTTTATTTGGAAAGGTTACTTTCTGCACGGGGAGCTTCCTCGTGGGATAACAAGGCCGCCTGCCACAAAGGCAGGCGGCGTTGTGTCAATGTGATCGTTTACTGAGCTGCGGCAATCGCGTCGTTGGCACGCTTGACGCCGTTCTCAAGCGCAGTTTTCGCGTCCTGCTTGCCGCCGAGCATGGCTTCGAACTCTTCATTCAGGATATCGCGGACCTGTGGCAGGTTAATGAGGCGCACACCCTTTGAGTTTTCGGTTGGGGCCTTGCCCATCATCTGGAGAATAGGCGTTTCGCGGCCCGGGTTCTTTTCGTAGAAATCCGACTTCTTGGTTTCCTCGTAAGCAGCGAGCGTCACTGGGAGATAACCCGACTTCTCGTGCAGCTTGACCTGAATTTTGGTCTGGGAGAGGAAGTTGAAGAATTCTGCAACGCCCTTGTACTGTTCGTCGCTAAGGCCGGCGAAAACCCAAAGGGCAGCACCGCCAGGGATCGTATTTTGCGGGCCGTGGCCTTCATAATAAGGCAACTGGCCGATGCCGTAATTGATGCCCGACTTCACGACATCTCCAAGGCCGCCGGAGGATTCGGTAAGCATCGCGCACTCACCTGAAGTGAAAAGCTGCTTGGCTTCCGACGTACGACCGCCGTAGCGGAACGTGCCATCCTTTGCAAGGTCGGCAATCGACTGGAAATGCTGAATGTAAAGCGGAGAATTGATCTCGAGCTTTACATCGGTGCCGCCGAGACCGTTTTCATTGGTGCCATAAGGAACGTTATTCCAGGCCGCAAAGTTTTCGGTCTGAATCCAGGTCAGCCATGTCGAAGTAAAGCCGCACGCTGCTGCACCACTGGATTTGATCTTCTTGGCCGCTTCAAAAACTTCCGGCCAGGTCTTTGGCGGATTGTTTTCATCAAGACCGGCCTTCTTGAAGGCGTCCTTGTTGTAATAGAGGATCGGCGACGAGGAGTTATATGGGAAGGACAGCATGGTGCCATCGGGCTTTGAGTAATAAGCGACGATGCCGGGCAGGTACTGCGACTTATCGAACTTGAAACCACCCTTTTCCAGCACTTCGGCAGCCGGCACTACAGCGCCTTCGGCAGCCATCATGACACCGCTGCCGGCATCGAAGACCTGCAGAATTGCAGGAGGCTGCTTGGAGCGGAACGCGGCAATACCGGCATTCAGCGTTTCGGGATAGGTTCCCTTGTAAACCGGAACGATCTTATATTCGCTCTGGCTTTCGTTGAACTCTTTCGAGAGTTCGTTGACCATTTCGTTGTTGGCACCGGTCATCCCGTGCCACCACGCCAGTTCCGTCTGGGCGAATGCCTGCGAACCGATGGTGAGGGCGAGGGCGCTCGTCAGCGCCGAAGTCGTGATCAGACGGATAAGCATGTTTCCTCCTCGAGTGTGAGATTGCGTGAACATTCGAGCTCCTTTAGGGGGTCTCAAAGTTCCGACATCTGCGATATATTCATTGCACTTATATGAATGCAATTTTTTGCAAAGGATCAACCTTCGATTCTTCCAATGGCAGAATAAATCCGAAAACGATAGCATTCGAAATGAAAAAAAGCGAAAGGCAAGTGATAATCGTGGGGAGAACATGTGCACAATGAAGCCGTCGGAAACGCTGCCCGATGGCATTTGAGCACGGTGATTGCCTGTTCGCTGCCCCGGCGGATTGACCAACGTGCAAGTCTGAATTGAATATACCTCCTCGAATCTGGCCGACGGGTTGCTGAAATCCTATCAACCAGGCCGGACATTGATCAGTTTGCAGACGGGTGAGCTTATGCCGAGTGATGATCGCAGGAAAAGTCGCGTTACGCTTTTGGATGTGGCGCGCCACGCCAATGTATCGCGTGCGACGGCTTCACTGGTCATTCGCAAAAGTCCGCTGGTGGGTGCAGCGACACGCGAGAAGGTGGAAAAAGCCCTGCAGGAGTTGGGTTATGTCTATAATATGGGCGCAGCCAGTCTCCGGGCGGAGAGGTCGAATACGGTGGGCGTCATCGTACCGACCCTCGGCAACCCGTTTTACGGTGAATTGCTTTCTGGAATAGACAGTGTTGTAGGTGAGGCTGGGCTGGTCGTTCTCCTTGCAAACAGCCACGAGAATTTTGCCAATCAAACCACCCTCATGCAGCGTATGCGCGAGCATGGTGTCGATGGCGTGATTGTATCGCTGACGGCAGAAACGGCTCCCGAATTCATCGAGCAGTTTGTGGACTGGGGGCTACCGGTCGTTCAGGTATTGCGTCATGTGACGGACCGAATTGACTACGCAGGCGTGGATTATGCGGGTGGCATGCGGCAGGCAGTCAATTATCTAGCCCGGCTGGGGCATAGGACGATCGCCTTTGCCGTGCACGGGCCGGTCCATTCCGCATATCGCGAACGTGTCGAAGGCTTTCGGGATGCGATGCAGCAACAAGGCCTCGATCCCGGTTTGATCGTTCGCTTGCCATACACGATGCCGGAAATCGCCAAAGCGGCCCCGTTACTCTTTCAGGCGGGACCAGCGCCGACAGCGGCGATCTGTTTCAATGACGTGGTTGCTCTGGGGCTTACGGCGGGCCTTTATGACTGTGGGAGGAAAGTTGGCGAGGACTTCTCTCTGATCGGCTTCGATGATGTAAGCGACGCGGAGGCGACGCGGCCCCGCTTGAGTTCAGTGTCAACGCGACCGGTTGCAGTGGGCCAGAACGCCGCCAGGCTGCTTCTTTCCCGGCTGGCAAGTCCGGAGAAGCAGGTCGAGCGGATCATCAGCGAGACATATTTGCAGGTGAGGCAGTCCTGTGTACCGTTAAAAGCGCCAGTCATCTAATCCTAATTAATGATTGACGAGCGGCATCAAACCAATTTAGATCGATCTAAATTTGTTGCCGACAGGAGGAAAAGTCGGCATAGTCCGTGTACCGGGAGGTTCGGCATTGTATAATTTCAACTTCGCGCCCGTTTTCGCGTCGATGGATAAGCTGCTTGTCGGTGCGTGGCAGACGATTGAGCTCTCGTGCGCTGCCATGGTGTTGGGCTTGATTGTCTCGATTGTCTGCGCTGTCGGTAAGACATCCGGACCCAAACCGGTACGCTTCGTCATCGATGCCTATATCGAAATCATCCGCAACACGCCGTTTCTGGTGCAGATTTTCTTTATCTTCTTTGGACTGCCTTCTGCCGGTTTGCGCCTGTCGCCCAATAGTGCTGCGCTTCTTGCACTGGTCGTGAATTTCGGGGCCTACGGCACGGAGATTATTCGGGCGGGTATTGAATCCATTCATAAAGGTCAGGTGGAAGCTGGGACAGCGCTTGGTCTCTCCAGGCTTCAGGTATTCCGCTATGTCATCATGAAGCCAGCCTTGCGGACGGTCTATCCATCGCTCACCAGTCAGTTCATTTATCTGATGCTGACTTCGAGTGTTGTATCCGTCATTTCCGCCAATGAGCTTGCGGCTGCGGGTAACGATTTGCAGTCGGCGACCTTTGCGAGCTTTGAGGTCTATATCGTTATCACGCTCATGTATCTCGTCATGTCCATCGGTTTCTCTGCCGTCTTCGCGTTGATCGAGAAGGTGGCCTTCAAATACCCGTTGAGCCGATAGGAGCAGGCCATGATCAGACCTTTTGGCTGGAACGAATTTCTCATCATCGTTTATGCAGCGCAATGGACCATTGCTCTTTCCGCCATTGCCTTTGTGGGCGGCGGTATTGGAGGACTGCTGGTTGCGCTGATGCGCGTCTCGGATGCCCGCGTCCCGCGTTTCATTGCGCTCGGCTTCATAAGGCTGTTTCAGGGCACACCGCTTCTGATGCAGCTGTTTCTGGTCTTTTTCGGTCTCAATATTTTCGGACTGGGCATCAATCCGTGGATCGCTGCAACAATTGCACTGACTTTGCATGCGAGCGCTTTTCTGGGCGAGATCTGGCGCGGCTGTATTGATGCTGTGCCGCCCGGTCAGCGCGAAGCCGCAACTGCCTTGGGGCTGCGTTACTATAATCGTATGCGCTATGTGATCCTGCCGCAGGCTGCGCGCATTTCCGTTGCGCCGACAGTGGGGTTTCTCGTGCAGCTCATCAAGGGAACGTCTCTTGCTGCAATCATTGGCTTTACGGAACTGACACGCCAAGGTCAGATCATCAACAATGCGACATTCAGTCCGTTCATGGTGTTTGGCACCGTGGCGGCTGTCTATTTTGTCCTGTGCTGGCCGCTATCCATTCTCGCGCGCCGCATGGAAGCGAGGTTTTCTCGTGCTACGGCTCGGTAATCGGGGGCTGGGGAAGACAATGGGCATTTCCGGCCTGCTGCGAGACATGGCTGCGGCAGGAAATGCTCCGAAAAATAAGAAACGGTGCCGGCGAGGAGACCGGCCCTTGATAGGGAAGGAATAAAAATGAATATCACCAGACGTTTGGCTATGGCCTTCATTGGTGCGGGAGCTCTCGCGACCGTGCTGGCACCTGCAGCATTTGCGCAGACTGTTGACGGCATCAAGTCCGCCGGGAAAATCAAGATCGGTATGCTGGTCGATTTTCCACCTTTCGGCATCATGAATACCAGCAATGAACCGGATGGCTATGACGCTGACGTGGCAAAGCTGCTGGCGAAGGAGATCGGTGTCGAGGCTCAGATTGTTCCGGTTACCGGTCCGAACCGGATTCCCTATCTGCAGAGCGGTCAGGTCGATGTCCTGGTTGCTTCGCTGGGCATCACGGAGGAGCGCGCCAAGAGCGTGGATTTCTCCCAGCCTTATGCGGGCATTTCAATTGGTGTATTCGGACCGAAGGATATTGCGGTTGCGAAGCCGGAGGATCTTTCGGGCAAGACCATCGGCGTCGCGCGGGCTTCGACGCAGGATACGGCAGTTACCAAGGTTGCGCCGCAGGATGCCAACATTCGCCGCTTCGACGACGACGCAAGCGCAGTGCAGGCTTTGCTTTCCGGTCAGGTTGAACTGATTGGTCTCTCCAACGTTGTGGCGGCTGAGATCGAAAAGGCTGCTCCGGGCCGCTACGAACAGAAAATCCAGCTCAGCCAGCAGGTACAGGGCATCGCTGTTCGCAAGGGCTCGGCCGAAATGCTGGAATTCGTCAACAAGTTCATCGAAAAGGCGAAGAGCGACGGTGAACTGAACAAGATCCATGAGAAGTGGCTTGGCGCGCCGCTGCCGGATTTTGTTTCCCAGGCAAAGTAAGCTCCTGAATTCCGCCTTGCCCGTCCTCAGGCGGGCATGGCGATCCAGTCCACGAAAGTGAGTTTCTCGACATGAACCAGACGGCTCAGGGAACGACAAACCAGATGCAGCACGATGCTTCTGGTGCGGCAGTGCTTATGCAAGGGGTGAACAAGTGGTACGGCACGTACCATGCGCTCCGAAATATCAATCTGACTGTATCCCGCGGCGAACGTATCGTTATTTGCGGCCCGTCTGGTTCGGGAAAGTCTACTCTCATCCGCTGCATCAATCAGTTGGAGACCATTCAGGAGGGCCGTATCATCGTTGATGGCCACGACCTCACTGCTGGTGGAAAGAATGTAGATATCGTGCGGCAGGAAACCGGTATGGTTTTCCAGCAGTTCAATCTCTTTCCGCATATGACTGTTCTTGAGAATTGCACGTTGGCGCCGATGAAGGTGCGGGGCATCTCGAAGCCGGAGGCCGAAAAGACAGCGCGCAAATATCTGGAGCGCGTCCGCATTCCCGAACAGGCGGACAAGTATCCGGCCCAGCTTTCCGGCGGACAGCAACAGCGCGTGGCTATTGCCCGTGCGCTCTGCATGAATCCCAAGATCATGCTTTTCGATGAACCGACTTCGGCGCTCGATCCAGAAATGGTCAAGGAAGTTCTGGATACCATGATCGATCTCGCGAAAGAGGGCATGACCATGCTGTGCGTTACGCATGAAATGGGCTTTGCGCGGCAGGTCGCAGACCGCGTCATTTTCATGGATCAGGGGCAAATTCTCGAAATGGCGGAACCGGAAGAGTTTTTCGGTAATCCGAAACACGAGCGCACAAAGGCATTCATTGGCCAGATTTCCTGATTGTCTCCAATAATTTAGTAATGGAGTTTGAAGTGACGAACGAAGTTCTGCTCATCGAGCCTATGATGCCGTTGATCGAAGAGCGACTGGACGCGGCTTACAAGGTTCTTCGCCTGTATAAACCGGAGGACAGTGGGGCTATCGATGCGGCCCTCGGCACCATACGTGCTGTCGTCACTGGGGGCGGAACAGGGCTCTCCAACGAGTGGATGGAACGTTTGCCGTCACTTGGCCTGATCGCCATTAACGGTGTGGGAACAGACAAGGTTGACCTCGCTTTTTCACGTGGTCGCAACGTCCATGTCAGCACCACGCCGGGCGTTCTGACGGACGATGTCGCTGACACCGGCATTGCCCTCATGCTCGCGGTAATGCGCCATGTCGTTGCGGGCGATCGGTTCGTAAGGGAAGGTAGATGGGCTCGCCGGGAGGCTTTCTCTCTCGGGATAAGCCCGAAAGGCAAGCGGGTCGGCGTCCTGGGGCTTGGCCAGATTGGCAAATCGTTTGCGCGGCGCGCGGAAGCATTTGGCATGGAAGTGCATTACTGGAACCGTTCGCCTGTCGCAGACACCGGTTGGGTCGCACACGCCACGCCTGTGGAACTTGCGCAGCAAAGCGACGTGCTCGCAGTGTGCGTTGCAGCCAACCCATCGACGGCCAATATCGTGAATGCGGATGTTCTGGCGGCACTTGGAAACAAAGGCTATCTGGTCAATGTAGCCCGAGGCAGTGTCGTTGACGAAGATGCGCTTCTGGAAGCGTTGAACAACGGAACCATTGCTGGTGCCGGCCTTGATGTTTTCGTCAATGAACCGACGATCAGAGCGGATTTTCTGACCGCGCCAAACACGGTGCTGATGCCGCATCAGGGCAGCGCAACGGTCGAAACCCGTGTTGGAATGGGCGAACTGGTGCTCGCCAATCTCGCAGCATATTTTTCCGGTGATGTTCCGCCGACCAAGGTAAACTGAGTTATTATCCATGATTGTCAGACAGGCCTTTTTTGAAGGCGCTATTCATGCTGGGCGCGAGGATGCGTTCAAAGCTTATGTCGCCGATATCCTCATGCCGATGTGGCTCTCCTTTCCCGGTATCAGGGAAGTGCGCGTTCTTTACGCTGTCGAACGCGATGAAGGTGCTCCGGCTTACCCGATGGTGCTTTGGACCAAGTATGACAGCAGGGAGGCTCTGGCGGAGGCGCTCGCGTCATCTGTGCGATATGAAAGCCGGGTGGCGACAAAGGGCCTCCTCGAAATGTTCGATGGTCATATCCATCATCACGTCTTCGATCTCACCCTCGAAGGGTGAGGTCGCGTCTATTCAGCAGCCTCAAGCGCCCCACGTCCGCTCAAGGACATTGATCCAGTTGCCATGGGCCAGCTTGATGATGGAGGCATCGTCGTAGCCGTGCTTGCGGAATGCTTCTATGACCAGCTGGAGATCGCCTACGTCGCAGAGCGTCGACGAAATCGTGGTGCCATCAAAATCGGAACCGAGCGCCAGATGGTCGATCCCGATGCGATCGACAATGTAATCGGCGTGACGAACGATCTCGGATAGATCGGTATCAGGATCGCGCTTTCCGTCTTCGCGCAGGAATGACACGCCGAAGTTGAGCCCAACAAGACCGCCCGTATCGCGAATGGCATCCAGTTGCCTGTCCGTCAGGTTGCGGCTTTGCTGGCAAAGCGCGTGCGCATTGGAGTGCGACGCCACGAGCGGCGCGTCGGAGATCGCTGCAATGTCCCAAAACCCTTTCTCGTTCATGTGAGAAAGGTCGATCATGACTTTCAGCTCGTTGCATGCGCGAATGAGAGCTTTGCCGTGATCGGTAAGGCCGGGACCGATATCCGGGGAGGCGGGAAAGCGGAAGGGGATGCCGTGGGCAAAAATATTCGGGCGGCTCCAGACAGGCCCGAGCGTTCTAAGGCCAGCTTCATGCAGAACATAAAGCGCATCGAGGTGTTCGCTGAAAGCCTCCACACCTTCGATATGATAGACGGACGCGAAAATCCCCTTCGCAAACGCATCGCGAATATCTGCTGCCGTGCGGCAGACACGCACTCGGCCTTCTGATTCGCGTTCGATTTTCAGCAGGATTGCAGACATGGCGAGCGTGGCCTTCATCGCATCCGACTGGCTGGGTGTCGCGAGGTTGCCGTTGGCATCGAGTTCGCGTGACGGTGAGGGTACATACACTGCGCAAAGTCCGCCGCCCAAACCACCTTTCTGCGCGCGTGGCAGATCGATATGTCCGACATTTTCGCCATCAAGAAAGCGCTTCTCCGGCGCGGCAGCCTCGGATGACCACAACCGCAACAGCACGTCGTTGTGACCATCAAAAACGGGTATCTTCTGTTCTGTTGCCATGGAGTAGCCTTTTCAAATCAAGTCCAGTATTTGAGACACGGGTGATGGACCCAAGCGCGAAGAATTGCAAATGCCATTTCAGTCACTTGATATGATCACCCTGCATGAGCGGCGATTCCTTGTAGCGAAAGCTTTCTTTTAGGTTGCGCTCATGCAAAGTCTGCATAGGCAATGCAAAATTCTGCATTGGCCCCTGCATCCGCTGACGTGATAGCGGAAAGGTGAAAAAATATATCCGGATATAAGCGCCGACGATCGCATCCCAATTCATGGGCATGTTCGGAAAGCGCTGCAAGAGGAGCTCTCAATGATTTCAAGACGTGGTTTTCTGGCGGGTGCGGCTGCCGTTCCCTTCCTGTCCTATGCGAGCATTTTGCCTGCTATTGGAGCTGGACGTCAGGACATTCTGGTTGTGGCGCAGCAGCTCGACAACATGACCAGCCTTGATCCGCATGAGAGCTTTGAAGCTGTGGGCAGCGAAATCTGCAACAACATGTACCAGCGTCTGGTGCATCCAAGCCTCTCCAACCCGGATCAGGTGGAAGGCGGCGTGGCGGTTTCCTGGGAAGCCGACGGCGAAGGCAAGGTCTTTACGTTCAAGATCGATCCGAACGCAAAGTTTGCGAGCGGTGCCCAGATAACAGCGGAAGATGCTGCATTTTCGCTGCAACGTGCGATCAAGATGAACAAGGGGCCGGCTTTCATCATCGGCCAGTTCGGCTTCACGCCTGAGAATGTAGAGAAGAGTATCGTCGCAACCGATCCATCGACATTGACTTTGACGGTCGAGCAGCCGACATCGTTGCCATTCCTGCTATACTGCCTCTCGGCAAGCGTTGCCAGCATTGTGGAAAAGAAGACTGTTCTGGAGAACGCCTCCGGGGATGACCTTGGCAATGGTTGGCTTCAAAAGAACAGCGCGGGTTCTGGTGAATGGGTCCTCGTTTCCTGGAAGCCGAGCGAAAGCATCATTCTGAACGTTAATCCGCATGGCGCCTACAAGGGCAATGTGAAGCGCATCCTTTTGCGACACGTTGCGGACCCGTCCTCGCAGCTTCTGATGCTTCAGAAGGGTGATGTCGATATTGCGCGTAATCTCACCACTGAACAGCTTCGTATTCTGGACGGTGATGAAAACTACAATCTGGTGCGCAAGGGTGTTGGCGGCTTGATGCTGATGTCGCTCAATCAGAGCGTGGAAGCTCTCGCCAAGCCGAAGGTCTGGGAAGCGATCAAGTGGGCTGTGGATTACGACGGCATTCAGAAGAATATCGTGCCGCTGAACTACAAGGTGCATCAAACGCTTGTTCCTGATGGCTTTCCGGCAGCCTTGAATGAAAATCCGTTCAAGAAGGATATTGCCAAGGCAAAGGCTCTTCTCGCGGAAGCAGGTGTTCCAGATGGCTTTTCCATCAAGATGGATCACTATTCGGCGCAGCCTAGCCCGGATATCGCGCAGGCAATTCAGGCGAGCCTTGCCGAAATCGGGATCAAGGTGGAGTTGCTGGCTGCCGAAAATCGTCAGGTTCTGACGAAGATGCGGGCTCGTGAACACCAGATGGCGTTGACCGTATGGGGCTCTGACTATTTCGACCCGAATACCAATGTCGACGTCTTCTGCAACAATCCGGACAATTCCGATGATGCGAAAACCAAGCCTTTTGCCTGGCGCTCGCATTTCCAGAACGAAGATTTCGCCAAGAAGTCTTTGGCCGCGCGTGATGAACAGGACCCGGCGAAGCGCGTGAAGATGTATGAAGATCTGCAGCGCGAATTCATGAACAACAGTCCATTCATCATCATGATGCAGAAGTTCGAGACGGCCGCCTGCCGCAAGGACGTTAGCGGGATGCGTCTCGGCGTGCTGTCCGATTCCCATTCCTATGCAGGGATCGCCAAGGCGTGAAGAAAAGCCTCAAGAACCTGACCGGCATCCTGAGCAGCGTGTTGATCACGCTGTTCGGGCTTATGGTTATCACATTCATGATCGGCCGCGTCATGCCGGTCGATCCAGTTATTGCTGCCGTGGGCGACAACGCGCCCGAAGCCGTTATCCAGCGCGTACGCGCGGAGATGGGGCTCGATCAGCCGCTTGTGGTTCAGTTTGTACATTATATCGGGCAGGTCCTGCACGGTGATTTTGGCAACTCCATTCTGACCCGCAATCCGGTGGCTCAGGATATCGCACGCTATTTCCCGGCAACGCTGGAACTGGCAACGGCCGCCTTGATTGTTGCTGCACTTATCGGCATTCCCCTGGGCGTATGGGCAGCGGTGCGGCAAGGGTCTTTCGTTGACCAGACGATCCGCGTCATCTGTCTTGCGGGACACTCGGTTCCCGTTTTCATGCTGGCGCTGATTTCACTTCTGGTTTTCTATGCGACGCTCGATCTCGCACCGGGACCGGGGCGCCAGGACATCATCTACGAGGGCATGATTCCGCATGTAACGGGCCTGCTCACGATCGACACGCTCATTGAGGGCGACTGGGACGCATTCTGGGATGCTGTCCGTCACATGATTCAGCCCGTCCTGATCCTTGCGTATTTCAGCATGGCGTACATCACACGCATGACCCGTGCCTTCATGCTTGACGCGCTCAAGGGCGAGTTTGTGATTACGGCCCGAGCAAAAGGCCTGTCCCTGACATCCGTGATCTGGAAACATGCTTTCCCGACAGTTGCAGTGCAGCTTGTGACCGTTCTGGCGCTTACCTATGCTGGGTTGCTCGAGGGCGCCGTGGTTACTGAAACTGTCTTCAGCTGGCCGGGCCTTGGACAGTATCTCACGGTCTCATTGATGAATGCCGATATGAACCCGGTTGTAGGGGCTACACTGCTGATCGGTGTTATCTATGTCGGGCTCAATCTGCTCGCCGACATCCTCTATAAAGTTCTGGACCCGCGTGTGCGATGATTTTTGCCAATTTTCATAACTGGGCGCTTGATGACTCGCCCACCTCCCGCTCTCAGGCGAACTGGGGGAGGCGCTATCGTATCTGGGTAAATCTTCGGGCCAATCCGCTCGCAATGATTGGTCTTTTCATCATCGTCGCCTTCGTTGCTTTGTCGCTGGCTGCGCCATTGCTGGCGCCCTATGATCCTAGTGTGCAGGACCTCGGCAACCGACTGTCCGCTCCAACTGCGGAGCATTGGTTCGGCACCGATGAATTGGGCCGCGATATTCTTTCGCGCATTCTCTACGGTGGCCGCGTAACCCTTGGAATGGTTATAGCCGTCGTCATTCTTGTCGCGCCGATTGGACTGTTCATCGGCTGCATCGCCGGTTACTTCGGTGGCATTGTCGACACGGCACTGATGCGCGTCACGGATGTCTTCCTTGCCTTTCCGCGATTGATCCTTGCGCTTGCCTTTGTCGCGGCCTTGAAGCCGGGCGTTGAAAGCGCGGTGCTTGCGATCGCATTGACCGCGTGGCCACCCTATGCGCGTCTGGCGCGTGCGGAAACCATGACCCTGCGCAAGAGCGATTTTATCGCAGCAGCCAAGCTGACTGGTGCTTTGCCTTTTCGCATCATTCTGCGCCACATTATGCCGCTGTGCGTGCCGAGTGTCATCGTGCGCATCACGCTTGATATGAGTTCGATCATCATCACAGCCGCAAGTCTTGGCTTCCTCGGGATGGGGGCGCAGCCGCCATCGCCCGAATGGGGTGCGATGATAGCGACCGCCAAGCGCTTTATTTTCGAACAATGGTGGGTTGCCACCATCCCCGGCATTGCGATCTTCCTTGTATCGCTCGCCTTCAATTTCCTCGGCGACGGTCTGCGCGACGTGCTCGATCCGAAGCAAAATTGAGAGAACAGATGCTGGTTGATATCAAAAATCTGCAAATCAGCTTTGAAACGCGCACCAGCCGTTTCGATGCCGTGCGCGGGGTTTCACTTCAGCTCGGTCGCGAAAAACTGGGTATCGTCGGCGAAAGTGGTTCAGGCAAGTCGCTGACCGCACGAGCCCTGATGAAACTGTTGCCGCCAATCGCTGATGTGAAGGCTGACAAGCTTTCGTTCGACGGTATCGACATTCTGTCGGCTACCGAACGCGGGATGCGTCAGATACGCGGCAAGCGGGCTGGTTTCATTCTGCAGGACCCCAAATATTCGCTTAATCCGGTCAAGACCATAGGCGTGCAGGTGGCTGAGGCGTGGCGCACCCATAAAGGTGGCAGCAAGCGTCAGGCAATGGATGCGGCGGTTGATCTGCTCGATCAGGTCATGATCCGCAATCCGCGTGAAGTGGCAAAGCTTTACCCGCACGAGGTTTCTGGCGGCATGGGCCAGCGCGTCATGATCGCCATGATGCTGGCGCCCGATCCCGAGCTGCTTATTGCTGACGAACCGACGTCCGCGCTCGATGCTACTGTACAGGCGGAAATTCTTCGCCTGATCGACGATCTGGTTTCCAAACGGGGAATGGGGCTTCTTCTCATCAGCCACGATCTCCCGCTCGTGTCGCATTTCTGTGACCGGGTAATGGTCATGTATATGGGCCGTGTCATGGAGGAATTGAAAGCCTCCGAACTGGTGCGCGCCGAGCACCCCTATACCAAGGGGCTTCTCAATTGCATTCCGTCTCTGATGCATCCTCGCGATCGATTGCCGGTTCTCAATCGTGAAGAAAGCTGGCTGAACTCATGATAGATATTGATCAACTCCGCATCAGCTTCAACGATCGCGAAGTCGTCAAGGGTGTTTCCTTTCGTGTGGAGAAGGGCGGAAGTTTTGGCATTGTAGGCGAAAGCGGTTCGGGCAAGTCCACCATTCTGCGCGCCATGGCCGGCCTCAACGAACAATGGAGCGGCCGCATCGCGTTCGACGGCAAAGACGTGGCCCCGAAGCGGGCGCCCACCTTCTTCCGTCAGGTGCAGATGGTGTTTCAGGATCCATTTGGATCGCTGCATCCGCGTCAAACCATCGACCGTATTCTGAGCGAGCTTCTGCTGGTTCACGGTATCGGCGATATCGACAAGCGGATTGAAAAGGTCCTCGATGAAGTCGCATTGCCTAAAGCCGCGCGGTTCCGTTTTCCGCATCAGCTTTCGGGTGGTCAGCGACAGCGCGTGGCGATAGCGCGTGCTTTGATTGCCGAACCGGAAGTACTTCTGCTGGACGAGCCAACTTCGGCGCTTGATGTTTCGGTGCAAGCTGAAATTCTCAATCTGCTCGCCGACCTGCGTGCGGAAAAGAATCTCACCTATGTGCTTGTGAGCCACAATCTCGCGGTAATCGCGCATCTGTGTCCAAATGTTGGAGTGATGCAACACGGCGAGATGGTAGAGCAGCTCGGTGCCGAGGATCTGCGCGCCGGCAGAACGACACATCCGCATACCACAGAACTGCGCGCCTTGAGCGTCAATCTGGAAGAACCTGCCTGACGGAGTTTTCATGTCAACGCATGCTGACTGGAACGCGGCTTCTCTTGCCGCGAAAGTCTTTTCGCGAAGCTGGGCCAAGGATGAGCCGGGCGGTGTCATCATCGGCTTTGGCCCTGATGGGGTAAAGTTTGCTTATGCAAGCGGGCTTGAAAGCCTGTCTACCGGTGTTCCATTTACGGCAAATACAGTCGTTCGCTACGCATCGGTCACGAAACATGCATTTTGTGCAATGGTTCTCAAACATGGCGATGTCATTAGCCTGGAGGACCGGCTAGGTGATCATCTGCCTGAATTGCAAAGCCCACTTGCAGATGTCACCGTCGGACGTGCACTCGACATGACTGGCGGGCTCCCCGATACACGCGAATGCCTGACGCTTCTCGGACTATCTGTCTATACGGAAACGGAAGCCGGTCAGCTTCTGGATTATCTGGCTTCCCTCAAACGTCTCAATTTCGATGCCGGCTCAGAGATTTCCTATTCCAACACCGGTTATCGGCTGGTGGAAGCCGCCCTTGAACGAAAGGGTTTCCGTTTCAATGATTTTGTAAAATCGGACATTGCGCATCAGCTCGGCATTTTCATGGAAGCGCCGGATGTCTGGAATGACCCGGTTGCCGGTCTCGTGCCCGGTTATTGGAAATCTGGTGAAAAGTGGCAGCTTAGCTCCGCTGGCCTGCATATTTCAGCTTCCGGCAGCCTGACGGGCAGCGGGATGGCGCTGACGAAATGGGCGCAGGCGCTCGTTAACGGCGAGGGGCCGTTCAAAGGACTGTTGGATAGGCTGTCGGCGGACCGTCGTCTTTCTGATGGGCGCGTCACAGGGTATGGCCTCGGGCTGCGCTGGAACGAGGTGGACGGAAAGCGTTTTGTCGGACATGGCGGTTCGCATCCCGGCTATAAGAGCTATTTTCTGCTCGACCCAACAGCAAAAACCGGAATGGTCGTGGTTTCGAACCGCGAAGATGCCAATACGTATAAGATGGCGCGGGACTGCATGGCCGCTCTCAACGGTTTGTCGTTGCCTGAGACGAACTGCACCATTCCGGACGGGCTTTACGTGGCGGATAGCGGACCGTTCTGGCTGGAGATGCGGAACGGCATAGCCAATTGGCTCGATTCCGAAGACACGCTGTACGATATCGGCGATGGCTGGTTCTCATCCCTGTCGCCGACCTCACCGGTTCGGCTTCGCTGGAGGGGTACGGACTTGGAAGGCGAAATCGGCTATGTGTCCCGCCGATTGAAGCCGGTCAAAGTGGAGCCGCTCGGCCACGAACTCGACGGACACTGGCAGGCGCCATCCTATGGTGCCAGTTTCGATATCAAGGACGGCCACCTCATCATGGGTATAGGTCCTACGCGCCGGGCCATGCCATTGGAAGACCTGGGCCAGGGGCGGGCCCTGTTCACGCTGCATGATGGCCCGTGGACCAAGCGTGTCTGTCTGCACAGGCTTCAGGACGATCGCATCGAATTGGTCCTGAGCCGCGCTCGGATGATTGAATACGTCCGTTGAATCTGGACATCAGAGGTTATGGATGCGGCGGAAGGTCGACCTTACCGCCGCATCTTGCATTATGGTAGGTTGTGACACTTGATTCCGGAAATATGAGGTAACGTGATGCTGGAACGGATGATCGATCAGGGCGTAGGACGGGAACCTGCCGACATCGTGCTGAAAGGCGGCCGTTTCTTCGATCTCGTGACTGGCGAGCTTGTCGAAAGTGATATTGCCATCTGTGGGGACCGGATTGTCGGAACATTCGGCAACTATCAAGGCAAGCAGGAAATCGATATTTCCGGACGGATCGTCGTGCCGGGATTTATCGATACTCATCTTCACATCGAATCCTCGCACGTAACGCCGCATGAGTTTGATCGTTGCGTGCTGCCGCAAGGCGTGACAACAGCCATCTGCGATCCGCACGAGATCGCCAATGTGCTCGGTGCAGAGGGTATCAAGTTCTTTCTTGATAGCGCCATGGAAACCCTCATGGATATTCGTGTGCAGCTTTCGAGCTGTGTACCGGCGACCCATATGGAAACGTCTGGCGCCGAACTTCTGATCGACGATCTGTTGCCTTTTGCGGACCATCCCAAGGTGATCGGGCTGGCGGAGTTTATGAATTTTCCGGGCGTTCTGGCGAAAGACCCTGAATGCATGGCAAAGCTGAAAGCCTTTCAGGGGCGGCATATCGATGGCCACGCGCCGCTTCTGCGCGGCTTTGATCTGAACGGCTATATTTCTGCGGGCATTCGCACCGAACACGAGGCCACAAGTGCGGAAGAAGCGCTCGAAAAGATGCGCAAAGGCATGCATGTGCTTGTGCGCGAAGGGTCCGTTTCCAAGGATTTGAAAGCGCTCATGCCGATCATTACCGAGCGCCATGCGCAGTTTCTGGCGCTGTGCACGGATGACCGTAACCCGCTGGATATCGCCGATCAGGGCCATCTTGATTACCTCATTCGGACCGCGATTGCAGGCGGCGTCGAGCCGATTGCCATTTACCGAGCCGCAAGCGTTTCCGCAGCGAGGGCCTTCGGCCTTTTTGACCGCGGTCTGATTGCCCCGGGGCAACGGGCTGATATGGTCGTGGTGGATAGCCTCGAAGGCTGCCACGCTGAAATCGTCCTGTCAGCGGGCAGGGTGGTTTCGGAAGATTTGTTTGCCGCGCGCAAGGCCGTCGCACCTGTGGGGCGCAACAGCGTCAAGGCGCCGAAAGTCAGCGCACCGAGTTTCCGCTCGCATTCGAACAGCGGCAAGACCCGCGCAATCGGGATTATTCCGGGCAAGATCATAACGGAAAGCCTGGAATTCGACCTTAAGGTCGGTCGAGATGGTGTCGAGCCGGATTTCGAGAAGGATGTAGTCAAAATCGCCGTTGTCGAACGTCACGGCAAAAATGGAAATATCGCGACCGGTTTTGTGCACGGCTTCGGCTTGAAATCGGGGGCAATCGCGTCAACGGTCAGCCATGACAGCCACAATATCTGTGTGGTTGGCACATCGGACGAGGATATTGCTGCGGCCGCGAACCGACTGGGCGAAATTGAAGGCGGTTTTGTCGTCGTGCGCGATGGCAAGGTGTTGGCTGAAATGCCTTTGCCCATTGCTGGTCTGATGAGCGCCGAGCCGTATGAAACAGTCCGCGACCAGCTTCGCGTTCTGCGTCACGCAGCCGAAGAACTGGGGTCGGTCCTCGAAGAGCCATTTCTGCAACTGGCCTTCATCGCCCTGCCTGTGATCCCTCATCTTAAGATTACCGACCGCGGGCTCGTGGATGTCGACAAGTTCGAGTTTGTTGGCAACTGATCAGTGCAAGCCACCCACCCCCAATAGTTCTTCAACAGTCTGCTGATTGTCTGAAAGTTCTGTCGACGTGCCAGACCATGCGATGCGCCCGCGTTCCAGTATGATGACATGATCGGCAAAATCGAGCGCGCTCTGGATGCGCTGTTCGACGAGCAGGATTGTCATGTCGCCTTTCTGGGCCAATGCCGAGAAAGCAGCCATCAGTTCTTCGCAGATGACGGGAGCAAGCCCTTCCAGTGGTTCGTCGAGCAGCAGTACTGTTGGCTGGCCAAGAATGCTGCGCGCGGTCGAGAGCATCTGTTGCTCGCCACCGGAAAGCTGTGATCCGAGATTGCGGCGTCGTTCCTTCAGGCGCGGAAACATTGCATAGGCTTCTTCAAGCGCGTCTTTCGGTCGGCTTTTAAGGCCAACGAAAAGGTTTTCTTCAACTGTGAGGGTGGGGAAGACATCACGGGTCTGCGGCACGTAGCCGAGACCGGCAATTGCGCGAGCTGCCGAAGGAAGCGTGGCGATATTCTTCCCGTCCAACAGAATTTCACCACCATAACGGCGTGTTTGCCCTGCTATGGTAGCAAAGAGGCTGGTCTTGCCGACACCATTGCGGCCAAGAATGGCAAGCCGCGACCCCGGTTCGGCTTTGAAGGATACATCTTCGATCACGCGTGTGGGGCCGTAACCGGATGAAAGATTGCGAATTTCAAGCGCGGCTGCACTCATTGCGCATAGCTCCCCAGATAGGCTTCGCGGACACGGGCGTCCTGCACGACATCTTCAGGCAACCCGTCAAAGATTACCGTTCCTGCGGCCAGAACAACGACGCGCTTTGCAAAGCGGAAAACGAGATCCATATCGTGCTCGATCATGAGAACCGCCAGATCGGGGGGTAATCGGGCAAGTGCTTCCTCGATGCGGCTCGTATCGCTTTGTGGAACTCCTGCAGCAGGTTCATCAAGCAGCAGCACCTTGGGATGAAGAGCCAGAGCAAGAGCAATTTCCAGAAGACGCTGCTGGCCATATGCGATCTCGCTCACCCGCAATTGACCGAGAGACAGAAGGCCGAGCGTATCGAGAATGTCGCGCACTTCATCCATCACTTCGGGCATTTTGCAATAGTTGCCGAGAATGCGGCCTGTTTTCCCTTCCCGTTGCAGGATCGCAAGCCCGACGTGTTCTTCAGGCGTCATGTCGAAGAAGAGGCGAGTAACCTGAAATGAGCGCACAAGCCCGCGCCGAACGCGCTGCATGGCGTTAAGCCTGGAGACGTTTTCGCCGCCCAGTGTCACCGTGCCGGAGGTGGCCGGAAGATTGCCCGTAACAAGATTGACGAACGTGGTCTTGCCTGCGCCGTTGGGACCAATAAGCGCAACGCGATCGCCTTTCGCCATGCTGATCGAAACATCGTTGGTGACCGCCAGCCCGCCGAAATTCTTGCGCAGTTTTGTTACTTCAAACACGGTGCTCATTTGCGATGCGCCTTCTTTTCAAAGTAACAGGCGACGGTGCCGTAGAGGCCACGCGGCGCAAACAGCACGACAGCAATTAGCAGGGCACCGACCATCGTAAGCCAGTGGAAAGGATTTGCAGCAGAGACGAGGTCTTCGAACCACATGAAGACTACCGTGCCGATCAGCCCGCCGAACAGCGATCCCGTGCCGCCAAGAACCAGCATCACCAAGGCCTCTGCCGACAGGGTGAAGCTAAGACTGTCGAGCCCGACGACCTGCGTCGAGATGGCGTTCAGCGCACCTCCAATACCGGCAACGGCACCGGAGATAACGTACATGCGAAGCTGGACTGACTGAACCGAAGCCCCCATCGCGTGAATACGGATCGGGTCTTCTTTCACGCCCCGGCAAAGCATGCCGAAAGGCGAGCGCACGACAAACCGCAAGAAGATGAAAGAAATCAGCAGCAGGACTACAGCGTAAATGTAGACCGTGTGTCCGTAGAGATCGAACTCGAATATGCCGAGAATTGGATCGGGCGCAATGCCACTCAGTCCATCGCTGCCTCCGGTCCAGCTTGATGCCTTATTGGCCGCTTCGTGAAAAAGATGGATCACGGCAATCGATAGGACGAGTTGAGCGAGGCCGTGGGCACGCAGAATGACGGCTCCGGAAACAAGTCCGGTGATCGCGCCAGCTATCAGGCCGATGAGTGTCATCAGAAGCGGGTCGGTAATTCCGAAATGTGCGGCGGCGATGCCGGCGCCATAGGCTCCCGCGCCAAATAGGGCAGCGTGACCAAGTGTTGCGATGCCGCAATAGCCGGTCACCAGATCGAGGGACAATACGAGCAAGGCAATTGCGATGATGCGTGTCAGCAGCGCCAGATTATCGGGAAAGAGAAACCAGCCGATGACACTGGCCAGGATTATGGCTGCGATGCCGAGGAAACCCGCCCGAGAATGACGGCGTTGGCTGAGGCTTTGTGTCATGTCGGTCATTTTCTGGCCAACCTTCCTGCAAGGCCGCGGGGGAACAGAGTCACAATGACGATCACCGCCAGATAAAAGAAGAACTCGCCATATTCCGGTGCCAGATAACGGCCGGTAGTATCGATTGCGCCGAGCAGGAGGCAAGCGATCAGCGCACCGGGTATGGAGCCTGCACCACCCACCGAGACAACCACCAGAAAAGTCACCATGTAGCGGAGCGCGTAGTAGGGCTCGACGGGCAGAAGTTCGGCTCCGACAACGCCACCGAAGGCTGCAAGCCCAATGGCAAGCGCAAAGCTGACGGCATAAACGATTTCAGTTCGCACACCGAGGGCTGCCGCCATATTGGCATTGTCGACAGCGGCACGCAGTTTCACGCCGAAGGCGGTGCGTTCGATGATGTACCAGAGGCCAAGAGCTACTGCCAAGCCGCAACCGATCGCAAAGATGCGGTGTTTCGCGATAGCACGAAATCCGAGATCGACCGATCCACGCAGCACTTCCGGCAAGGGGATGGTTTTCAGTGTCGGTCCGAATATGTAATTCGTCAGTCCTATGATGCAGAAAGTGATGCCGATGGTCATCAGAACTTGGGTCAGCTCGGGCGCTCCGTAAATACGCCGATAGAGCAGCCTTTCCACCGGAACGGCGATGAGCATCGTACCTGCAACGGCAATAATGATCGCAAAGCCGTAATTGAGGCCAAGTTGCTGGGCGGCATAGGATGCGAAATAGCCGCCGATCATCGCAAATGCTCCATGAGCCAGATTGACGACCCGCATCAAGCCCATGGTAACCGAGAGGCCGATGGAAATGACGAAAAGCACCATGCCGTAAGCAAGGGCATCGACAGCAATGCTGAGCACAGTCTGCATTGAATGATCCTGTTGGAACGTATCCCGGGGTGCGCAAGACGCATTTCGGGATACGCGGTAAAACAAGCAGTTACCGACCGGAGCGAATGCGTTTCACGCCTCTCCTGGCAATACGCGGCCGTAGTTCGACCGCCGAGCTATTGAGCTTTCAGTCCGGGGTCTCCCTGCTTCTCGAAAGTCTGGATTTCCTTGTTATAGAAGGTCCCGTCATCAGCCTTGGCTACTTCGCGCAGATAGATATTCTGCGTCATGTGGCGGCTTTCTGGATCGATGGATACTGGGCCGCGCGGGCTGATCCATTCCATGCCTTTGACTGCTTCGACCGCTTTCTCGGCATCTTTTTCGCCGCCGGTCGCTTCGATCATCTTGTATATGACATGCATGCCGTCATAGGCACCAACCGAAGGGAAGGAAAGTTCGACAGGATTGCCAATAGCTTTCCGGGCTTCCTCTACGAACTTCTTGTTCTCCGGCGAGTCATGGGAAACCGCATAATGGAACGTCGTCAGCACGCCGAGAGCATTCTCGCCCAACGCCGGAAGATCGGATTCCTGGGTCAGATCACCCGGAGCGAAAAGCTGGATGCCCGAGCCCTTTAAGCCGTTATCGACATAGGACTTCATGAAACCGAGCGTTGTTGGCCCTGACGGCAGAAACGCGAACACGCCTTGAGCCCCGGAATCCTTGATGCGCTGCATGATCGGGCTGAAGTCGTTCGTTGCAAGTGGCATACGAATGGCTTCGACCACTTCTCCACCGGCTTCGGTGAACGCTGCCTTGAATGCATTTTCAGCATCCACGCCCGGCCCATAATCGCTCACAACCGAGATAACTTTCTTCACACCCTTGTCGAGTGCGACCTTCGCGATCGGACTTGACGTTTGCCACGTGGTGAAGGACGTGCGCACCACATAGGGGCTTTTGGTTACGATGGAAGACGTGGCGGCATTCATGACCACCATCGGCACATTGCCTTGTTTGAGAATGGGTGTGACCGCCATGGCGTCAGGGGTGAAGTAAAAGCCAGCGAGATATTGCACGCCTTCCTTGACCACGAGTTCCTGCGCGAGTGCCTTGGACTGCGCCGGGTCTGCCTGCGGAACGTCGCGATAAACGATCTCGACAGTGTCATCGCCGATCGTGTTACCATGCTCGGCCATATAGGCGTCGATGCCAGCTTTGAAGTTCTTGCCCTGAAGGGCAAATGGCCCTGAAAATGGACCGATTACACCGACCTTCACCACGTCCGCATAAGCTGCCGACGTCGCAAGTGAAAAGACCGCGAGCGCGGTTATTGCGATTTTCTTCATGTTCTCCTCCCTATCGCCCACCATTCCTGCCCGTGACCGTATCGTCGCAACAGGGAATGTCCTGATTTCAGCATGCCTATCTAAATGGTCATGTAAAATGAAAAATTACTTATAATCGATACCCGGATGGTTATGTGTCTGGCGCTTGTTCGGTGCCGATCCGGACAATCTTGTCGATCAGCGCCGATGCTATGTTAAGAGCACTGCCGGTTGACGCAACGATCTGCGGCAGGACCATCCATTCGACCATCCAGGCTGCGCCTGAGCGTTCCTGTTCGTGCACCATCGCCTGATGGAGCCCTCCCATTTGGGCTGCATTGAAGCGGGCAAGGCTAATCAATATCTCCGCTCCCACGGGATTTTGCTTGTGCGGCATGGCGGACGATCCGCCGCCGCCCGTCAGGGAAAGTTCCTCACCCATTTCGGCCATGAGTGCGATGTCCTGTCCGAACTTTCCCAGAGTACCCGTGACAAGCGAAAGCAGATTACCAAATTCAACGATGAATGCGCGTTGGCTGTGCCATTGCAGACTATCGTGCAGTTCGAGCTTTTCGGCTAGCAGCGCCCGCAGGGCTGGTGCTTGCGTGCCGAATTTTTCAAGCGTTCCTGCTGCGCCTCCGAACTGCACGGGAAAGGAGATGGCGTTCAACTTCGTGCCGTAACTGCAGAGAGGGTTTTTCCAGCTCGAGATGCGGTCCGATACGGTTATGGGAAGAGCAGCCTGCATACGTGTATAACCGGTAAGCGCATTCGTTCCGAACGTCACCTCAAGCCATTCATAGCGTTGAACCAGTTGTTGAATTCTTCCATAGAGGATTGTGCTTGTACGCTTCAGCCGCAAAACAAGACTCGTATCGATGACATCCTGGCTCGTCGCACCATAATGAACATACTCTCCGTAATCTTTCCCCACAGCCAGTTTTAGCTCTTTCACGAGCGAAGGAATAACCACACCATCGCGGGCCGTGGCCTTTGCCAGACTGGAGAGGTTGGGTTCGAACGTCTCTATCGTTTGCGCGATTGCAAGTCCTGCCTCGGTTGGTATCAGGCCAAGATCGGCTTGAGCTTCGGCCAGTGCCGCTTCGTAGCGCAACATTTCAGCAATATCGGCTGCTGCCGTGAACAGGCTCAATATCTCTTCGTCATCGCCGAAGAGTTGCGCCAGAAATGGGTGTTCGAAGACCGAGATACTCATGCGTCAAATATCGAAAAAGATGGTTTCTTTTTCGCCCTGCAAGTGAATATCGAAATGATAGACGCTACCTTCGCGCCGACCGATGAGGGTTTGCACCCAGCTGCGGTGTTCGATGCGAACAAGGATGGGATCCTCTGCATTGGCATCGGCTTCGTCGGAAAAATACATCCGTGTCTGCAAGCCGAGATTGATGCCACGAGCCACGATCCACAAGGTGACGTGCGGCGCCATGAGGCGACCATCCTTGAAAGGAACGCGCCCCGGCTTGATCGTCTCGAAAGTGAATTCGCCTGTGTCCATATGGCTCGGACACCGGCCCCAGCCACGAAAACCGATGTCGGCCTTGCCGCCGGTCTCCGAAGGGCTGTTATAGAGGCCGCGCGCATCAGCCTGCCATATTTCCACAAGCGCATCGCGAAGCGGTGCGCCCATTCCATCAATGACATGGCCTTTGATGGTAATGCGTTCTCCAGTGGTTTCCTCACCGTAGAGAGGGCCGGACCCGAGGTCCTGCTGGAAGACGCCGTCGATCCCGACAAAGTTCGGGGTCAAACCAATATGGACATAAGGGCCTGCGGTTTGCGAGGCGGTTTCTTTCAGATAGGTGAGAGGTTGCGCCATATCAGTTGCCCTCCGGGCGATTTTCGAAGAGGGTTGAACGACGACCGCGTAACACGATGTCGAACTTGTAAGCGAGCATATCCATCGGCAAACTGGCGTTCATATCCAGCGGTGCGACCAACCGTTCGACAGCCGATTTGTCCGGGATGGTTTTGACGATCGGGCATATCCAGATCAATGGATCCCCTTCGAAGTACATTTGAGTGATGAGGCGTTGCGCAAAGCCATGCCCGAACACCGAGAAATGAATGTGAGCCGGACGCCAGTCGTTCACGCCATTTGGCCAAGGATATGGGCCGGGCTTTATGGTCTTGAACCAGTAATAGCCGTTCTCGTCCGTAATGGTGCGGCCGACACCCCCGAAATTTGGATCGATGGCTGCAAGATAGGTTTCTTTCTTGTGGCGGTAACGTCCGCCGGCATTGGCCTGCCAAAACTCCAGAAGTGCCCCCGGAACAGGCCTACTGCTTTCGTCGAGAACACGGCCATGCACAAGGATGCGGGGGCCGATCGGCATCTCACCGGGGCGCGCGTAATTCAGGATGAGATCATTATCCAGCTCATGCAGCATGTTGTGCCCGAATACCGGGCCGGTAATTTCGCTTTTGGTGCCTTCGAGCGAAAGCAGCGCGCGGGTGGGCGAGCGAAGCACCGAGGTCTTGTACCACGGCGTGTAGGCCGGTGGATGCATCGACAGATCACGAGCAAAGAATGGAGTTGTCTCCGGCAGACTGTTTTTCATTTTTCGGCCTCCTCCGCATCCATCTGCGCATAAGTCTGCTTGGCGATCTTGAAAGCGTGGTTCGATGCCGGAACTCCCGCATAGATAGCGACATGCATCAATGCTTCGCAGATGTCCTCCCTCGTCGCGCCTGTATTTTTTGTAGCGCGTATATGCATGGCAACCTCGTCGTCTTGCCCGAGTGCGGCAAGAAGCGCAATGGTAACGATCGAACGCTCCCGTTTGGTCCAGCCCGGACGCGACCAGACGGTTCCCCATGCAGCTTCCGTTATAAGCTCTTGAAATGGTGCATCAAGGTCGGTCGCGCTGTTTGAAGCACGATCAACATGCGTATCGCCCAGAACCGAACGGCGCACATTCATGCCGATCTTGTAACGTTCTGACGGCACGGCATTGTCAGCCATGGTTATTCTCCATGCTAGAATCTGTTTGTAATAAAGTTGCGTAACAGCGAGACGTAGGCATCGGGCTGTTCGACGCAGGGGATATGGCCGCAGTCGGCAATCTCTGCAAAATCTGCTTGAGGAACGAGGTGTGCCAATTCGCGCACAATGTCGGGCGGTGTGGAACCGTCCTGCTCGCCGACCAGACACAATGTCGGCACCGAAATCTTTTTGGCTACTTGCGTTAAGTCGGCATCCCGGAGAGCAGCGCAAGTGGCCGCATAGCCTTCGAGCGGTTGCCGAACGAACATGTTGCAATACGCACGATAGGAAGGATTATCGGGACGCCGATAGGCAGGGGTGAACCAGCGCGGCATTGTCGCGTCGAGAATGCTTGCGAGTCCGTTTTCCCGAATAGCGGCAATACGCGCATCCCACATATCGGCAGTGCCAATCTTGTGGGCAGTGTTGGACAGAACAAGCCCTGTCACTAGATCGGGTCGCGCGGCAAAAACGCCTTGCGCAATTAAACCGCCGACAGAAAGCCCGCAGATGATCGCCCGCTTTATCGAGAGCTTGTCGAGCAGTGCGGTGAGATCGGCGGCGAGCAGTTCGATTGTGTAAGGAGTGCTTCCGATGTCCGAAAGGCCGTGGCCGCGCTTATCATAGACGAGAACTGATACGTCGTTGCCCAGGCGTAAACGAACTTCATCCCATATGCGCAGATCTGTTCCCAGCGAATTAATGAAAACCAGAACGGGTTTTTCGGCTGCTGCCCGTTGAAAGTCGTAATGGATGACGACGTCGTTTACGGATGCGAATTGCACGGCTTTCTCCTCTTGCATCGCACTGTCATGCTTTCAACTGGTTAAGTAAAATGATATTCTTGGCCAAAAGCATAACTATAAGGTTATAGATAGGTGATTGGAAACCGGATCAAGTTTCGCCATCTGCATACATTTGTTGAGGTTGCGCGACAGAAAAGCGTGGTCAAGGCTTCGGAAGTCCTGAGTATCAGTCAACCGGCCGTGACCAAGACAATGCGTGAGCTGGAGGAAATTCTGGGCGTTCCGGTGGTGGAGCGCGACGGTCGCGGGATAAGGATAACGCGGTTCGGTGAAGTGTTCCTTCGTCACGCGGGGACAGCTCTGACGGCCCTCAGGCAGGGACTGGATTCCGTATCACAGGAACTGGACGGATCGGGGCCGCCTATTCGCATTGGCGCATTGCCGACAGTTTCAACACGGATCATGCCGAAAGCAATGAGCCTGTTTCTTGCGGAGAGAACATCCAGCCAGGTCAAAATCGTGACGGGCGAAAATGCTGTTCTTCTGGAGCAGTTGCGGATTGGCGATCTCGATCTGGTCGTCGGGCGGCTTGCAGCACCTGAAAAGATGACCGGGTTTTCGTTCGAGCATCTTTACTCGGAGCAAGTCCGGTTTCTTGTGAGGGCGGGGCATCCTCTGGCAGCTGGACACGGGGTCTTCGAAAGGCTGGCCGATTATCCGGTTTTAATGCCGACACGCAACTCGATCATTCGTCCTTTTGTGGACCGGCTGTTGATTACAAATGGGATCGGAACACTGCCTGTTCAGATAGAAACGGTATCCGATGCTTTCGGGCGCGCATTTGTCCGCGACAGCGATGCGGTGTGGATTATATCAGAGGGCGTTGCAGCCAGGGACGTCTCAGAGGGAAAGCTGGTTGCGTTGCCCATTGATACAAGTGAGACAACGGGCCCTGTAGGGCTCACGATGCGGACCGATATGGCGCAGACCGCCGCGATGCAGATTCTGATCCAGACATTGCGTGAAGCTGCCGGCCTGAAGCCATAGAACCGCGGTCGACTACCTTGATGAGGTGGCCGACCGCGCGAGATGCGACATGTTCCAATTGGAACTTGTCGCCGGGGGTTCAATGAATAGTGTTGCGGCCTCTGTACCAAACCCTTGGTATGTCTCGACAATATCAATTGCAGTTCAATCGTCGGCTTTCAGAACGGTAATCCGACATAGTTTTCGGCAAGTGCGGTCGAAGCAGCGTGGGAAGTGCAGAAGTAGTCAAGTTCCGCTTCCTGTACTTTTTGATCGAATGGCGTCATGTCCGGGAAGCGGTGCAACAGTTTTGTCATCGACCATGAAAAGCGCTCGGCCTTCCAGATGCGGGCGAGGGCTTTGCCGGAATAGGCGTTAATACCGGCTTCGGACCTGTCGAGGTAAAAGTCCCTCAGTCCCTCGTAAAGATAATGCACATCGCTCGCGGCGAGGTTCAGTCCTTTGGCGCCGGTCGGAGGAACAATGTGCGCGGCGTCGCCAACAAGAAACAGCCGTCCGAAGCGCATTGGTTCGGCCACGAAGGAGCGCAGGGGCGCAATGGATTTCTCGAAAGACGGTCCAGTCACCATGGCTTCTGCATGATGTGCTGGAAGACGCCTGCGCAATTCATCGTAAAAGCGCTGGTCGCTCCAGCCTCCGATTGTCTCGTCCAACGAGCATTGAATATAGTAACGGCTGCGGGTGAGGGACCGCATGGAGCACAGGGCAAAGCCCCGTTTGTGGTTCGCATAGATCAGTTCGTGCGCGACGGGTGGAATATCGGCCAGTATTCCAAGCCAGCCGAAAGGATAGACCTTTTCGAAAATATCGATTGCCTTTTCCGGCACGGATTTGCGGCTCACGCCGTGAAATCCATCACATCCGGCGATGAAATCGCAATCGATACGATGCGATCTGCCCTCTTTCTCGAATGTGACATATGGCGAGGACGTATCGAAATCGTGCGGGGTCACGTTGGCCGCTTCGTAAATGCTGGCAGCGTTTGACTTCTGCCGTTCATCCATGAGGTCGTGCGTCATCTCGGTCTGGCCGTAGACCGTGACGCGTTTGCCGGTCAGTTCATGCAGATCGATACGATGATCCCGCCCGTCGAAAGCGAGCGAGAAGCCATCATGCAGCAGACCTTCAGCACGCAGGCGCGCAGATGCGCCAGCCTCATCCATCAGCTTGACGGTGCCTTCTTCCAATACGCCTGCGCGCACGCGGCCCAGAATATAATCCGCGCTGACGCGATCGAGCACGATATTGTCGATCCCGGCTTTCGTCAGAAGCTGCCCAAGGAGCAGACCCGAAGGGCCCGATCCGATGATTGCGACCTGAGTTCGCATATAGTCCTCCCAATGCAGTCTTCCTTATTCTTGGGCGAACCTTCAGGCTGACAATGGATAATTCCGGCAATTGATTGTACAATTCGAACATTATCGGAGGACAATATGTCGGAAAATTTTGTTCCAACATACGAGCTTTACGGAGAGGACAACGAGCAGAGGCCGGATTTCTGGCTGCACTGCGAAACGCATTTTTCGCGATCGAGTTTGCACAATTTCGAGATTTCACTGCACCGTCACGTGAGTTTCTTTCAGCTTCTGTATATTGAAAGCGGTGCGGGGCAGGTAAATTTTGACGGCGCCATCCGCCCATTTCAGACACCATGTGCGATTTTGGTGCCTCCCGGTTTCAATCATGGGTTCGCATTTTCGAAAGATATAGTGGGCCACATCGTGACGATTTTGAGCCCGCATATGCCGTTTGTGGGAGGTGGGGCAGCGGGAGTGATGGCAGAGTGGCTGACGCAGCCACAACTCATATCCATGAAAGACGCAGGCGAAGATAATCTTGGATTACTTTCCTCTCTTCTGAGCCAAGTGCAAGATGAGTTTCATTCGAGAAAACCATATAAAAACAGCTTGCTGGAGTCCCTTGTTCAAGTTGCATTCATTTACATTCTAAGACATGCATATTCTTCAAACCCAGCAAAGCGCCAAGAAAACCGGGTATATGTACCCGCTCGTCTTGAACGGTTGTTGGAACTGGTCGATCGCTACTACCGAGATCACAAGCCGGTTTCATTCTATGCGAAATTGCTGGGAGTTTCACCGACGCATCTCAATCGGACGGTGAAGCAGCTAACTGGAGGAACGACACAAGATTTGGTTGCAAACAAGCTGATGGATACGGCCAAGCGCGATTTGATAGCCATGCCATCCTCCGTACAGCATATCGCCTACAGCCTCGGATTTTCAGATCCGGCTTATTTTTCGCGCTTCTTTCTGAAAATGACAGGTGAAACACCACGTGCGTTTCGCTTGAGGGAGCGTGAGCGTCTCGCCGCCCAGGACATATCACTGTAAGGTTTAATTGGATTTTTCATCCTCGACAGTTCATCTCAGCAAACTGCGAAGGTCCGACTGGATTTGCAACATGGCGGGTAGAAAGCGTTCGACCAGCCCCCCTGTTTCGACGTGAGCCGCCGGCGCCCCGATATTGATTGCTGCAACTACGGTGCCTCTGTGATTGAAGACTGGAACTGCGATTGAACGCAGCCCGAGTTCCAGTTCCTGATCGTTGATTGCATAACCTTGATCACGAATAACGGAGATTTCCGCCATCAATTGGTCAATTGCCACCTTCGTAAATGGCGTCAGCGCTTTCCGTTCGGTGCGCTCAAGAACCCCAAGTGCTTCGGGTTCGTGAAGCGAGGCCAGGAGCACGCGCCCCATCGAGGCACAGTAGGCTGGAAGCCTGCTTCCAGCCATCAGGTTAATGGACATGACACGCATCTGCGAGGCGCGGGCGATGTACACGATTTCTGTTCCGTCCAGAACGGACGCGGACGCACTTTCGCCGACTATGTCGGACAACCGGTCCAGATGTGGCTGGATGACCGTCGGCAACGGTGTCGAAGAGAGATAGGCATGTCCGAGCCGAAGAATTTTCGGCAGCAGCATGAAAAACTTGCCGTCGTATTCGGCGTAGCCGAGCGTAGCGAGGGTCAGCAAGCACCGCCGTGCTGTTGCGCGGTCGAGCCCGGTAATCTTTGAAACGTCCGCTATCGAAAGACGTGGCTGATTTTCGCCGAAAGCTTCGATAACTTTCAGTCCTTTGGCAAAGCTTCCGATGAAGTCTGTTTCGCGCATGAAACCTCCTCAAGGCGACAGTCTATTTTGTGCGATATGTGAACAAATGTCAAATAACGCACAAATGTTTTGACCCGCCGTTGATGCGGTGGCTAATTTCAGCGTGTTTGAGGCTGGAAACGCCCGGCGTGAAATCGCGCGTTCCAGTATGGAGGCGAAATGGACAAGACAATCGGAAGTTTGGCGGACGCAGTCGCCGGAATAGGTGATGGCGCGAGTGTCATGATTGGGGGATTTGGTGGCTCGGGCGCGCCAATTGAACTCATTCATGCCCTGATCGACAAGTGCCCCAAGAATCTGACTGTGATCAATAACAATGCTGGCAATGGTGGCATTGGCATTGCAGCCATGATCGACGCCGGGATGGTTCGGAAGATGATCTGTTCTTTCCCCCGCTCATCCGATCCGCGCGCCTTCACGGATAAGTATATAGCTGGCGACATTGAACTGGAACTCGTGCCGCAAGGAACGCTTGCCGAGCGCATTCGCGCAGGTGGCGCCGGTATCCCGGCATTCTACACCCCGACCGCCTACGGCACGGAGCTGGCGGAAGGCAAGATTATAGCTGAATTTGACGGGCGACCCTATGTGCAGGAGCGCTGGTTGAAGGCTGATTTCGCGCTCATCAAGGCTCATCTTGGCGATAAGCACGGCAATCTGACCTATCGTATGGCGGCGCGCAATTTCAATCCGCTCATGTGCATGGCTGCAGCGAGAACCATTGTGCAGGTGTCGGAAATTGTTCAGCTCGGCGGCATTGAACCGGAAAATGTCATCACGCCGGGCATCTTCGTTGACAGTGTCGTTGAAGTTGCAAATCCGAAGCAGGAAGAAGAACTCATTCGCGCGGGAGTGACCTACGCATGATGATCGATATTCATGACGACATCAAATTATCCAATGCGCAGATCGCCTGGCGTGCCGCACAGGATATCCAGGACGGTGCCTATGTAAATCTCGGTATCGGCTTTCCAGAAATGGTCGCCCGTTATCAACCGGAAGGCCGCGAAGCGATTTTCCATACGGAAAACGGCATTCTGGATTTCGGCGAAGCCCCTCCGGAGGGCGAGGAAGATTGGGATCTGATCAATGCTGGCAAGAAGGCGGTCACGCTGAAGCCCGGCGCGGCTTTCTTCCACCACGCCGACAGCTTCGCAATGGTGCGCGGCGGCCATCTCGACGTGGCAATTCTTGGTGCATATCAGGTTGCCCAGAACGGCGATCTCGCTAACTGGCGAGTAGGGGCCAAGGGTGTGCCGGCGGTCGGTGGTGCAATGGATCTTGTGCACGGCGCGAAACAGGTCGTGGTGATTACCGAGCATGTGACGAAGAAGGGCGAACCGAAGCTCGTCGAAAAGTGCACTTTCCCGCTAACCGGTGTTGCATGTATCACGCGTGTCTATACCAGCCATGCGGTGATCGATATCGACAAGGGGCGTTTTGTGCTGCGTGAAAAGTTGGCTTCCATGACATTGGAAGACCTTCAGGCCATGACCGGTGCGAAACTCCACGTGGACGGCCCGGTTGCCGATCTCGTTGTCCCGGAACTGTGAGGCCATACCATGAGTGAAGCATATATCTGCGATTATATCCGCACGCCAATCGGTCGCTACGGGGGCGCGCTTTCATCGATTCGTGCCGACGATCTTGGTGCGGTCCCACTGAGAGCACTTATGGAGCGTAATGGCTCTGTCGATTGGGAAGCCGTCGATGACGTCATTTTCGGCTCAGCCAATCAGGCCGGGGAAGACAACCGCAATGTCGCGCGTATGTCACTTCTGCTGGCGGGATTGCCAGTTGGGGTGTCAGGAACCACGATCAATCGTCTCTGCGGGTCAGGGATGGATGCTGTCATAACGGCCGCACGCGCAATCAAAGCCGGCGAAGCAGAACTTGTCATCGCCGGAGGCGTGGAAAGCATGAGCCGCGCGCCTTTCGTCATGCCGAAAGCCGACAGCGCATTTTCACGCAAGGCGGAAATCTTCGATACGACCATCGGCTGGCGGTTCGTCAATCCTTTGATGAAGAAGCAGTACGGTGTGGATTCCATGCCGGAGACGGGCGAGAACGTAGCGGAAGATTTGAATGTTTCGAGGCAGGATCAGGACATATTTGCGCTTCGCAGTCAGGAAAAGGCGGCAGTTGCGCAAGAGAATGGACGCCTTGCCAGGGAAATCGTGCCCGTCACAATACCGCGGCGCAAAGGTGAGCCGATCATTGTGGACAGGGACGAACACCCCCGTGTGACGAGCCTGGAAGCATTGGCAAAGCTGGGCACGCCCTTCCGCGAGGGCGGCACTGTGACGGCAGGCAACGCTTCAGGTGTAAATGACGGAGCTGCAGCGCTCATCATCGCGTCAGAGGAGGCCATTAAAAAATATGGCCTCACGCCCATAGCGCGCATTGTTGGTGGTGCTACGGCAGGTGTTCCTCCCCGCATCATGGGTATTGGTCCTGCTCCGGCGACAAGGAGGCTCTGTGCGCGTACCGGTATCGCGACTGATGCCTTCGACGTCATCGAACTGAACGAGGCATTTGCATCGCAGGGCCTGGCAGTGTTGCGCGATCTCGGAATCTCCGACGACGACGAGCGTGTCAACCCGAACGGCGGCGCGATTGCTCTTGGACATCCACTCGGTATGTCCGGTGCGCGCATTGCAGGCACGGCGGCGCTCGAACTTTCGCTCAATCGCGGCAGGTATGCTCTCGCAACAATGTGCATAGGTGTCGGGCAGGGGATCGCCCTTGCGCTTGAACGCGTTTGAAGCGCGCGCGAATGAGAAATCCGGACGTTTCGCCCGGATTCTCCACCTCGTGAAAACGGGATAATACTTTTGCATTGTCGGGCGACTACAATATTGCCCGCGACTAACGATCAAGCTAGCATGGCCCATTACAACAACGTCGGGAACAACCCGTCGAACCAAAATGGGAACATGTCGATGAAAATTGCTCGCCTTGCCCTTATGGGCGGACTCCTTGCAACTGCACTCTATACAGGCTCTGCGACCGCCCGCGATCTGACAGTCGTTTCCTGGGGCGGCAACTATCAGGACGCCCAACGGGAAATTTACTTCAAGCCCTTCTCCGAGAAGATCGGCAAGCCCTTACTGGATGAATCCTGGGATGGCGGCTACGGTGTCGTTCAGGCAAAGGTGAAAGCAGGAAAGCCCAATTGGGATGTGGTGCAGGTGGAGGCGGAAGAACTCGCCCTTGGTTGTGCGGACGGTCTTTACGAAAAGATCGATTGGGACAAGCTAGGCGGCAAAGACAAGTTTCTCGACAGTGCGGTCAATGATTGCGGTGTCGGTGCGATCGTGTGGTCGACCGCGATCGCCTATAACGCGGACAAGTTGAAAGATGGTCCGCAATCCTGGGCAGATTTCTGGGATGTGAAAAAGTTTCCAGGCAAACGCTCCCTGCGCAAGGGCGCCAAATACACCCTCGAATTTGCACTCCTCGCTGACGGGGTCAGCAAGGACGAGGTTTACGATGTTCTCTCGACGCCAGAGGGTGTGGATCGCGCATTCAAAAAGCTTGATGAACTGAAGCCAAATATAGTCTGGTGGGAAGCAGGAGCGCAGCCGCTGCAATTGCTGGCCTCGGATGAAGTGGTGATGGCGTCGGCCTATAACGGGCGCATCACGGGCATAAACAGGAGCGAGGGCAAGAATTTCAAGGTGGTCTGGCCGGGCAGCATTTATGCTGTCGACAGCTGGGTCATCCTGAAAGATGCCGAAAACAAGGATGTGGGGCTGGATTTCATTGCTTTTGCGAGCCAGCCCGAGAATCAGGTGAAATTGCCGAAATACGTGGCTTACGGCCTGCCGAACAAGGAAGCCGCAAGCAAGGTGCCCGCGGAATTCGCATCCGATCTTCCGACAGCGGAAGCCAATCTGAAAGACTCTCTGCCACTGAATGTCGACTTCTGGATCGACAACTCCGAAGAGTTGACGAAGCGCTTCAACGCGTGGCTGGCACAATAATTCGCAATTATGGCCCCGTCGGCGCAACACCGGCGGGGTTTCCCTGTTTTCCGGAAGATGGAGTAATTCATTGACGGACTGCCGCATCCGCTTCGAGAATATCAGTAAATCCTACGGTGATTTCAAAGTTATAGATGGTTTGAACCTCGATATCGGCAAGGGCGAATTCGTGAGCTTGCTCGGCCCCTCCGGTTCAGGCAAGACCACGCTTCTGATGATGCTTGCCGGGTTTGAAAGCACGAGCAGCGGGACGATTTATGTCGATGGAAAGCCTATCAATGCGGTTCCCTCATATAAGCGTAACATGGGCGTGGTTTTTCAGAACTATGCGCTTTTCCCGCATATGACGGTTGGCGAAAATGTTGCTTTTCCTTTGCAGATGCGTGGTGTTGGAAAGGGCGAGATCGGCAAGCTGGTGGATAAAGTGCTCGATATGGTGCAACTTTCCCCGATGCGCGAACGCAAGCCATCGCAACTGTCCGGCGGGCAACAACAGCGGGTGGCGCTTGCCCGTGCACTGGTTTTCGAGCCAGGTGTCGTCTTGATGGACGAGCCGCTGGGCGCTCTCGACAAGCAGTTGCGGGAGCAGATGCAACTCGATATCCGCGCGCTGCACAGCCGATTGGGATTGACGATTGTCTTTGTCACCCATGATCAGGGCGAAGCGCTGACCATGTCGGACCGGATCGCTGTCTTCAACAAAGGAAAAATTGAACAGATTGGCACGCCGCGTGCGATCTACGATGAGCCGCAGACGCGGTTTGTCGCCGAGTTCATAGGCGAAACCAATCTCGCCGAAGGGATAATCGAGCGGATGGAGGACGCGCGTGCTTTAATTCGCCTGAAGGACGGCGGCACGCTGACCGCAGCATCCAAGGAAACTCTCGCGGCCGGGCAGAAGGTTCTCTTGTCTATCCGGCCTGAACGTATCGAACTTGGTAGCGAGGATAATTCAGACAACCTGCTTAGAACGCGCGTTGTTGATAGCGTCTATCAAGGAGATCATCTGCGTATCCAGCTTGATGGGAGTGCTCATGATTTCATCGTGCGGCTAGACAGAAAATCGCGCGAATGGACGCCCGGAACTGATGTCGTCGCCAAGTTCAGTGCCGCTGATTGCTGGACGATCGCAGCATGACGGTTTTGTCCGGCAAAAATATTCGAGCGATATTTTTGATCACACCTCTGCTTGTTTTTATCGCGCTGTTTTTTCTTTGGCCGCTCGGGGTGATGATGAAGCAGGCCGTGTCAGATACAGCGGTATTGCGCGTTCTACCCCGAACCGCAGAAGCGGTAAGTCTTTGGGACGGACAGTCGGGTCCATCGCCAGACATGAAGCAGGCCCTGGTAACTGACCTGAAATCTTCGACTGACCAACAGGCGATAGGCGATATGGTTCGGCGCTTGAACAGCGCTCAATCCGGCTTTCGCACGTTGATGAGCAAAACGCTTTCAGCCATCGAAAAGGGCGATCCTGTTCCAGATCTTGAAACGATCGACAAGCGATGGAGTCGGCCGGAGTTTTGGCGGGCGATTGCAAATGCGCTTTCCCCGACAACTGATCGCAACCTGCTTGCTGCCGTCGATATGGAGCGCTCGACATCGGGTGAAATTGTTTCCATGGCGCCGGGCACATCGGCAAACCGGGCGATCATGCTGCGTACTTTCTGGATTGCTGCTCTGGTGACATTGGCTTGTGCAGCGATTGGTTACCCCTATGCGGTCCTGCTGGCGTCATCAACGGGCTGGATCAAAAGCGTGCTGTTTGCTGCAGTTCTACTGCCGCTGTGGACATCGTTGCTGGTGCGAACGGCTGCGTGGTTCATTCTTTTGCAGGACAAGGGCCTCATCAACGATACGCTGATCTGGCTCGGCATAACCGATACGCCTTTTCCCTTGATCTTCAACAGGGCGGGTGTGGTCATCGCCATGACGCATGTGCTTCTGCCGTTCATGGTGCTTCCGATCTACAGCGTGCTAGTGTCTATCCCAGGCAATCTCATGCCTGCAGCCGCATCTCTTGGTGCGCCGCCGTGGAGAGCGTTCCTGCGAGTGCTGCTTCCGTTGAGTATGCGCGGTATCGTGTCCGGCATGCTACTCGTATTTATGAGCGCGATTGGCTACTACATCACTCCTGCGTTGATCGGTGGACCGGGCGACCAGATGATAAGCTCGATCATTGCTTATTACGCAACCGGTTCGGCCAATTGGGGCATGGCCGGTGCACTTGGGCTCGTGTTGCTCGTAGCCTGTCTGATACTCTACGCGGTTTACGGACGGCTTACCGCCGATGATCCCCGGAGGGCATGAAGATGGGGCGCTTCGCGAAAATCGTGTTCGGTGCGGCTGCCGTGATCTTTCTGATCGCGCCGCTGTTCGCCATCCTTCCACTGGCATTTACCTCTAGCGTGTTTCTGACCTATCCGGTGCCGGGCTGGTCAGGGCGCTGGTTTGAGGAACTCGCGACAGCGGATGTCTGGCGCCGCGCGATCGTCAACAGCCTGATCATCGGTTCTGGGACTATGATTTTGGCAACCGTGTTGGGGACGATGGCCGCGCTTGGCTTGCGCAGCAGGATAATTTTTCTTTCCGGCCCCATTAAAACTCTGTTCCTATTGCCAATGGTCGTTCCCGCAGTAGTGCTGGGTGTGGGCATGCAACTGCTCTTCGTGCGATTGGGCATAGCAAATTCGTATCTTGGCGTGATTGTCGCGCACACCGTGATTTCGATCCCCTTTGTTCTGGTAAGCGTTACGGGTGCTCTTGGCGGTATCGACCGGCGTATCGAGCTGGCAGCCGAGAGCCTTGGCGCGTCGCCTCTCACAGTATTTCGAAAAATCACGCTTCCGCTTGCCATGCCGGGTATCGCTTCGGGTGCTGTGCTGGCATTCGCCACCTCGCTGGACGAGGTTGTTCTGACGCTGTTCGTCGCGGGACCAAATCAGCGTACCCTCGCGCGCCAGATGTTCTCGACAATTCGTGAGAACATCAGCCCGGCGATCGCTGCCGCAGCCTTTCTGTTTATTGCAGGCACCGTGCTTCTTGGGCTTGCGGCGATGCTCTTTCGCCGAAAGCGCTCGAGTGGAATAGTCTCCACTTGAGGCTGCCAATGAATTTGACTGCTGCGATATCGTTCTTGTGTCTTAACGATCAATTCGCGTCGAGAGGATGATGGACGACATCGTGCGCTCGACGCCTTCCAGCGCGCCTATGCGATCCAGAACGGCGTCAAGCTCCTGTATGGAAGGGGCCTCCACAACAACGATCATATCAAAATGTCCGCTCACAGAATGAAGTGAACGGACAGCCATCATGCCGCGCAATGCAGTTTCGACCTTTGGCGCTAGCTTCGGCAAGGCAGTCACTAATACATGGGCGCGCACCAGATCACGCTCGAACTCCGGCGCGATTCGGACCGTGTAACCCTCGATGACACCGCGCTTTTCGAGCTTCTCGATACGGCTTTGAACCGTGGTTCGAGAGACTCCGAGCCGCCTCGCTAGGTCGGCCGTCGAAGCACGGGCATTTTCACGGAGGAGGGCGATGAGGATTAGATCTGCTTCTGTCGTCATAATGCATATAAAATACGTCAGTATGCATAAACAAACAACGTCATATCGTCAGTTTGCATACTTCTTTTTGCATAGAACTATGCGATTCTTGCATATCCGAATTGCATTCCAAGGGGAATTTACATGAAAGAGATCGTTGTTGTAGGTGCAGGCAAAATCGGCGCTACCATTGCCGATCTTCTCGCTTCCACAGGCGAGTATGCTGTTACCGTTGTCGACCGCTCTCAAGCGCAGCTCGATGCACTGGAATCGGGTGCCGAAGTCAAGACGCAGGCGCTCGACATTGAAGACGCCAAGGCCCTCGAAGCTGCCTTGGCCGGCAAGTTCGCCGTACTCAGCGCCGCTCCGTTCCACCTGACGACCCGTATCGCCGAAGCTGCGGCCAAGGCAGGCGTGCATTATCTCGACCTGACCGAAGATGTGGCCAGCACGCGTCGCGTCAAGGAACTAGCGAAGGAAGCGAAGACGGCTTTCATTCCGCAGTGTGGCCTTGCTCCCGGCTTCATCTCCATCGTTGCCTATGATCTGGCGAAGCGTTTTGACACGCTGGACAGCGTTCGTATGCGCGTTGGCGCTCTGCCGCAGTACCCTTCGAATGCTCTGAACTATAACCTGACCTGGAGCACGGACGGCGTCATCAACGAATATATCGAGCCATGCGAAGCTATCGTGAACGGCGAACTGACCGAAGTTCCTGCTCTCGAAGAGCGCGAAGAGTTCTCGCTTGATGGCGTCACCTACGAAGCCTTCAACACCTCGGGCGGTCTGGGCACGCTTTGCGAAACGCTGGAAGGCAAGGTGCGCACGCTCAACTACCGCACGATCCGCTATCCGGGTCACGTTGCGTTGATGAAGGCGCTTCTCAACGATCTCGGCCTGCGTCATCGCCGTGAAGTGCTCAAGGACATCTTCGAAAATGCCCTGCCGACCACTCTTCAGGACGTTGTGGTGATTTTCGTGACTGTGTCGGGCACCAAGAATGGTCGTCTGGTTCAGGAAACCTACGCGAACAAGGTCTATGCCGCTCCGGTCGGCAAGATCGTGCGCTCGGGCATTCAGATTACGACGGCTTCGGCGATTTGCGCCGTGCTCGATATGCTCGCCAAGGGCGATCTTCCACAGCAGGGCTTTATCCGCCAGGAAGACATCGCGCTCGGAGCGTTCCTCGCGAACCGCTTTGGCAAGGCCTATGCACAGGAAGACCATTGCGCACGCATGGTCGCCTGATATCTCCTGCCGCATGACTGCGGGGCCTGTTGCGCTTGTGCGCAGCAGGCCCTGTTTGCGTTTTGGTGGCGGCCGTCTCCGCCCTACCAAAGTCGCAATTGAATAGGATCGGATTTAAGCGCATTGCCCGATCCAAACTGGTGGATGAAATATGTCTGTCCGCTTGATGTGTGTCTGTGCACCCCGAAACCACTACAGTTCGGGACGTGCTTTGAAGAAGTAGGAAAGCCATGTTGAAATCAATTGTGCTGGCCGGCCTGGCCTCAGTCGTTCTCGCTTTGCCCGTTCAGGCGAAGGAATGGAAAGAAATCCGTATCGCCAGCGAAGGCGCATATCCTCCGTTCAACTACATGTCTCCCGACGGCAAGCTTGAAGGTTTCGATCTCGATATCGCCAATGCGCTTTGCGAAGCGATGGAAGCGAAATGCACGATCGTCGCCAATGACTGGGACGGCATGATCCCCGGTTTGCAGGCCAACAAGTTCGACGCCGTCATTGCTTCGATGGCTATCACCGAAGAGCGTGAAAAGCAGGTGGCCTTCACGGACCGCTACTACACGACACCGCTTGCGGTTGTCGTGCCGAAGGACACGGACATCACCTCGCTTGATCCGTCGGCATTCGACGGAAAGACGGTAGGCGCGCAGGCTGGCACCACGCAGGGCAACTATGCCGACGACGTCTACAGCAAGGCAGGCGCGGACGTGAAGCTCTACCCGACCGCCGACGAAGCCAATGCCGATCTTGAAAGCGGCCGTCTTGATGCCATCGCCGCCGACAAGTTTCTCGCCGCCGACTGGCTGAAGAAGCAGGGCGCAGATTGCTGCAAGTTCCTTGGTGATATTCCCGGTTCTGAAACGAAGATCGCGGTTGCCCTTCGCAAGGGTGATGATGATCTGCGCGAGCAGTTCAACGCGGCGATCAAGAAGATTCGTGAAGACGGCACCTACGAAACGATCCGCAAGAAGTATTTCGATTTCGACATCTATTGATGCCAAAATTTCATCGGGCGCTCTCCAAACATGGCTTGATGTGGGGAGCGTCCGGTGCTTCAGTTGAAAGACGCATATAAGGTGGGGCGTTGCGCTGAACTGTTAATGCTCCGATAATATAATTATAACAAAGGAATAAGGGGAACGACCATGCTGAAAGCCATCCTGTTTGCAGGCGTTGCATCTGTAATCGCTGCCTTGCCAGCGCAGGCCAAGGAATGGAAGGAAATCCGCATCGCGACGGAAGGTGCCTATCCACCTTTCAACTTTGTCGCTGCGGATGGTTCGCTTCAGGGTCTGGATGTCGAAATTGCTGAGGCCCTGTGCAAGGCGATGGACGCCAAGTGCACCATCGTCGCCAACGACTGGGACGGGATGATACCCGGACTGAAGTCGAACAAGTTCGATGCGGTCGTCGCCTCGATGAGCATCACGGAAGAGCGCAAAAAAGAAGTCGCCTTCACCGACAAGTATTACTCCACGCCGCTTTCCGTTGCCGTGCCGAAGGACAGCCCCATCACATCCCTGGATGCGGAGGCCTTCAAGGGAAAGACGATTGGTGCTCAGGGGTCGACCACGCAGGGTAACTATGCCGAAGATGTCTACGGCAAGGCCGGTGCCGACGTGAAGCTTTATCCGACTGCCGATGAAGCCAACGCAGACCTGAAAAGCGGACGCCTTGATGCAGTCGTTTCCGACAAGTTCCCGATCTCCGACTGGATCAAGGGTGACGGCGCGGATTGCTGCAAGCTTATTGGTGATATTCCCAATACGCAGACCGATACCGGGATAGCGTTGCGTCAGGGCGATGACGACCTGCGCGAACAATTCAACGCAGCAATCAAGAAAATTCGCGACGATGGTACCTATGCCACGATCGTGAAGAAATATTTCGACTTCGACATCTACTGATTGCTTGTAATAAAGGCAGCTCTTTGCTGTAAGCAACAACGCGCCGGCTGAAATCGGCGCGTTTATTTCTTTGTTTTATGGATGCGTAAATGCCGATTCAGCAACAAGATGTCATCGTTCTGGGGGCGGGTATTGTTGGTGTATCCACGGCACTGCATCTGCAGGCGCGGGGCCGTTCGGTGTGCCTGGTCGACAAAAACGACCCCGGCAATGGCACCAGTTTCGGCAATGCCGGTCTGATCGAGCGTTCAAGCGTCATACCCTATTCCTTCCCGCAAGGCTTCTGGACGCTTGTTCGTTACGGCATGAACCGCCGTTCGGACGTTCGCTATAACCCCTTCTACATACCGAAAATGGCTCGTTGGCTTTTTCGATACTGGAGGGAATCGTCGCCGGAACGGTTGAAGATTGCGACGGATGCCATGTTGCCCTTGATTGAGGCCAGCGTCCGGGAGCATGACAATCTGGTGGCCCGGTCCGGCAGTGAAAAATTGATCCGGTCACAGGGGTGGATCGAAGTTTTCCGGTCATCTTCGGCATTCGACGCAGCGGTGCGCCGTTTGCCCGATCTGCAGCGTTTCAAACTGTCCTATGACATTCTGGATGCAGCAGCATTGAGGGAACGAGAAAAGTCGCTGGGCGATGTGGCTGGCGGCATTCATTGGCTCGATCCGAAGACCGTCGTTAACCCGGGAGGACTGGTCAAAGCCTATGCCGATCTGTTTATCAGAAACGGTGGGGTTTTCGTTCATGGCGATGCTGCAACCCTGACAGCGGAGGCGGGCGGTTGGCAGGTTACGACTGAGAACGGCATTGCGCGCGCGCGTGACGTGGTCGTGGCGCTCGGTCCGCAGTCCGGTCTCGTCTTCAGGAAATTCGGCTATCCAATCCCGCTTGGCATCAAGCGGGGTCATCATCTTCACTTCACCATGAAGGACGGTTCGCGGCTCGGCCATACCGTTGTCGACGAAGAAGCAGGCTATGTTCTTGCGCCTATGGTGCAGGGGGTGCGGCTATCGACGGGCATAGAGTTCGCTTCACCCGATGCGCCCGCAAATTATATTCAACTCAGAAAAGACGAGAAGATTGCGCGCCAGCTTGTGCCGCAATTGGGAGAAGCTGTCGAAACCACGCCCTGGCTTGGATTGCGTCCTTGCCTGCCGGACATGCGCCCGGTCATCGGGGCCGCGCCGAAGCATAAAGGGCTATGGTTCAATTTCGGCCACGCTCATCACGGGCTTACGCTGGGGCCAGCGACGGGGCGCTTGCTTGCAGAGATGCTTGTCGGAGAAGAGCCATTTGTCGATCCAAAGCCCTATTCGGCCGAGCGTTTTCTGTAGGCTGATTTAAAAATTTCGTGACAGGCTTGTCAGCCGCGGTCGAGCGGGGCTATCAATTGGCTCCACTCTCATATCGCGCAGTCGCGAACAATCGATCCGGAAAATCTCGTGAAAATGAAGCCTTTAGGCCGTACCGGCCTTACTGTAACTGAAATTTGCCTCGGCACCATGACCTGGGGCGTGCAGAATACCGAGTCCGATGCTCATGAGCAGCTCGACATCGCTCTCGATGCCGGTATCAACTTCATTGATACGGCCGAGGGATATGCCATCCCCATGAGCCCGGAAAGCTATGGCAAGACAGAGACCTATATCGGTACCTGGCTTAAGAAATCCGGAAAACGCGACAAGATCGTGCTGGCAAGCAAGATTGCTGGCGGCGGCAGGCAGAAGTGGATTCGAAATGGTGCCAAGCCAAGCCGCAACAGTGTCCGCGAAGCGGTGGAAAACAGCCTGAAGCGGCTTCAGACTGACTATATCGACCTTTATCAGGTCCATTGGCCGATGCGGGCGCACTATCATTTTGGCCAAAGCTGGACTTTCGATCCTTCCACTACGGACGGGGCTGCAGAAACCGAACAGATGCACGACGTGCTGCTCGGACTTGGAGACATGGTTCGCGACGGAAAGATCAGACACATCGGTCTTTCCAATGAGACAGCCTGGGGAACAATGCAGTGGCTTCGTCTGGCCGAACAGCATGGCCTGCCGCGCGTCGCCTCGATCCAGAATGAATATAGTCTTTTGCAGCGCCAGTTCGATTTCGACTTGGCAGAGTTGTCGCTCTGCGAAAACGTAGGGTTGCTGGCCTATTCGACGCTGGCCGCCGGTGTGCTGACCGGAAAATATCTGGGTGGGAAACTGCCTTCCGGTTCACGCGCAGCCATTTCCGAAGGTGGCCTCTGGCGCAACAATATTCATTCCGAGCCAGCCGTCCGCGCCTATATCGATGTTGCCACGAAGCACGGGCTCGATATCGCCCAGATGGCAATCGCCTTTGCGTTGACGCGCCCGTTCATGACGTCGGCGATAATTGGTGCGACAACTGTCGACCAGCTGAAGACTGATATCGCAGCTCACCAGGTCAAGCTCTCGGATGACGTAATGGCGGACATCGAAACCGTCTACAGACAGTATCCGCGCCCTCTTTGAGCCCAAAGTTCCAAAGGCCCGCCAGACCTGGCGGGTTTTTCTATCCCGCGAGATAGACCTCGTGCTTGACGATCCATTGGTCGATGGGCGTTTCACTTGAAGAACTGATAATCACCATTCTGTCGAAGCGAATGCTGCGGCCGACAAGCAAGCGTGCCATGCGCGCCATCTCTGTGTCGCGCGAGGCGTGGTCGGCGACGCCATAGGCAAGCGAGACATGCGGAAGAAAGGTCGAAACGTCTTTCTCCCCCGAAATATCCAGAGAATCCTGCTTCAGCCTCATCAGTGTCGGTGTTTTCTGCAGTGCAGCATAGAAGGACCGGAAATAAGCTTCGGTTCCCGCCACATCGTCAACCAGAACGTCCAGCGGTTTGCGACCGACTGCAAGGCTGAGCACCAGGGGCAGCAGTTCATCTGCCGTACGTTTCATATCGGGCACGAGTGTCGCATGCGGCTCGAATATGGGTGAATTGAAGCTGGAAGCCAGATCGGTCACGATAGATTCGAGAAATCGGAGATCGTCACGGGCGGGACGCAACCAGATGGAATGGAAGGTCATTGCTGTTGCATCTCCCGAACGCTGCGGTCATTTTTAATGGGCCTCACGCTGCTGCGGAGGATGAGTGGCAATTCGAGCATAATTGTCTGAGGTGGTGCGTTCGGTGCGGTCTGCCGCTCGTCCAACAGCCGGATGATCTCGGCGGAAAGCCGTTCTGCGTTCTGATCGAATGTGGTCAGTCGATAGGCACCCCAACGTGCTTCCGCGACATTATCGAAGCCAATGACTGAGACATCGTCGGGAATGGAGAGATTGAAGACATCGCGCGCGCAGTCCATCATGCCGAATGCCATGAGATCGTTGACGCAGAAAATGCCTTCGACGCGCTCTCTTTCGCCCAGCATCAGAGAGGCGGCACCGTAACCGCCGTCATAATCTGTCAGTTCGCCACGCTGCACGCTGACGCTCAACCCAAGGCTTTTGCTTTTCGCGACGAAGGCTTCCTCGCGCTCGACCAGATTGAGGCTGCCAACATTCGACGTTATGAGGCCTAGTTTTTTCATGCCCCGTGCCGCGAAGATTTCGACAGCCGTTTCGGCGGCAAGCCGATTGTTGATATGGATGTGGTCGGCTCCCTCTTCTGTTCGCCCGACGAGAATGAGGGTCTGGCCGTTTCGTTGGGCAAGCTCGACAAATGACGAAGACGGCATGCCAGAAAGAACCACCGTCGCTTCCGCACGATAACGCAGCAGTGTTTCATGCGCGGCAGAGAGGTTCTCTCCGTGTTGGCCGGTCGGAATCAGAACAGGAACACTGCCGCGGGCTGCGAGCCGACGGGAAAGTGCTGCGATCTGGCGGGAGCGAAACGGACTGTCGGGATCTGCCGCGATCATCCCGACAATACGGCTCCGATTGGCCAGAAGGCCGCGTGCAAGGTCATTGACCTGATAGCCGAGCTTTTCGGCAGCTTTCAGCACTTTCTCGCGTGTCGCAGGCGAGACACTGGCGCCTGGTGTAAAGGTGCGGGACACGGCGGAGCGCGATACGCCAGCCTCCAGTGCGACTTCGTGCGCGCTGATAAATCGAGGCAGGCTGTCCGCGATGTCCTGCTCTCGCTGTGTTTCTTTATCTGGCATTTCATCGCCCTACTTTTGAAAGGACATCGGCCCTGAGGAAGCGCTCGACCACGAACATGAAGGCAATTGACGGCACCAGCAATATCAGAGCGCTGATCGATGCGATTTGATAATTGCCGCCGGAACTTGCTGTATAAAGCAGCAGGGGCAGGGTGGAAATATCCGGAGCGCCGACGAAGTAAGTGCCGGTGAACTCGTCGAGCGATTCAAGAAAGACAAAGATCGCGCTTGCAAGCAGGCCGGGCGCGGCTATCGGCAGGGTGATGTCGAAGAATGTCTTGAGTGCGGAAGCGCCCATTGAACGAGCCGCTTCTTCGATCTCGCGATCAATTGCTGAAAACGCTGCCGTGGCGATCCATACGGCATAGACCAGCCCGTGGGTGACATGCACCAGAACCACACCGGTGATCGTTCCATTCAGGCCGAAGGAATAGAACATCTGCGCAATGTTCACGTAAACGGGCAGGTTAGGGAAAGCTTGCGGGATGAGCAGCGTCAACAGGATCAAGCCGCGAAAGGGCAGTTTCAATCGTGCGAGAGCATAACCGGCGGGAATGGCGAGGCCGAGCGATACGATCACGGTAAGCGCTGCAATAAGGACGCTTGTGCCGAGCGATGAGAGCGCATTGCCGCGAGGCGAAAACACATTCGCCCAGAATGAAAATCCATATTGAAGCGGCAGTGTATGCGGGAAATACCAACGCTCAGCTACAGCCCACAGGAGCAGGTTCGCGAGCGGTCCGAAAATCGCGAAGGCCAGCAGACCAAGCAATATGCCGCGTGGTATCCAGCGCCAGTCGAGAATGTTGCTCATTGGCCGTGCTCCTTCATGGTCTGGCGCAGGTAAGCCCAGGCGAAGAGGCTGGTCATGAGAAGCGAGATCGTACCCAGCGCATTTGCGACGCCGTAATCGCCGTAGGCATTGATGCGGAACGCCATGTTCGCCGTGATCATCGTTGGCGACTGCGCATTGATCATCAATGGGACGGACAAGACGGACATCATGGTGACAAAGCTCAATATCAATCCAACGAGCAATGTCTGGCGGACTTGAGGAAGCACGATCTCGATGAGAATGCGCAGCCGTCCTGCGCCAAGATTGCGAGCGGATTCGATTGTGCTGCGATCAAGGGATGCCATGGCGCCCGCCAGCAGCAGCGTGACAAATGGTGTCTGTTTCCAGACGAATGCGATGACGATGCCGCGCCAGTCCAGAAAGCTCATTGCCTGCAGTGGCGTGAGGACACCGGTTTCGATGAGCAGGCTGTTCATCAACCCATTCTTGGCCAGGAAGGTGCGAAGTATCTGGCCGACGACGATGAAGGGGATGAAAAGCGGCCAGCGATAGAGCCAGCGCAGAACGGTAACTGCCCGCGGATTGGAGCCGAGTGTCAGATAGCCACCGATAGCGATAGAGAACAACGCGATGAGCAGCGACGACAATGTGACGATGACGAAAGTGAAGATGATGTCGCTGGAATATAGCTCGAATGCCTTGGTGAAGTTGCCGGTTCCCCATTCACCGGAAACATGGAAAGCTCCGGTGATCGCCCCAAAAAGTGGTACGATGAACAACAACAGCACGATCGCCAGCGCGGGCGCGACAAGAAGAAACCCCGTTAGTCGATGCGACATTCGAAACCTCATGACGGTAAGCATAGGAGTGCTCGGCTTGAAACCACGTCCAACCGAGCACTCCAATCGAAGCTGTAGGGTTTAGTTGCCTACCTGACGTTCATATGCTTCCAGAATCGCGGTGTTATAGGGCGCGATCGGGAAAGGCTTTCCATATTTCGCAAGGTCGTCCGGCGAAATATCCGTGAAGAGCTTGTTCCAGGTGTCGCCGTCCAGCTCTGCCTTGACGTGGTCGGCATCGATGCCCGGATACCAGTTGAAGCGCTTGACGATGCCTTCAGCCTGTATCTTCGGGCTTGTCGCCAACGCAACAAACTTTTCAGCCAGTTCCTTGTGCGCACTCTTTTCCGGGATCACATAGTGCATCGGCTGTCCCGGCATTCCGGGTGCGGGAAGGACAAGTTTCATTTCCGGCGGTAGCTGTCCATTGGCCTTCCACGAATAGAACATGTCTACCCAGACCGGTCCCATTGCGATTTCGCCTCGGCTCAGCATGTCGAGTGTACCGGCATTGCCTGGGGTAAGGGTGGCGTTCTTTGTAAAGTCCTTGAGCGAGGAAAACGCCTTGTCCCAGTTCTTTGCTTCGCCTTCTTCGAAAGGACCCTTCATCAGCTTCTCTGCGTCGCCGCCATAAGCATAAATCCAACCCATGACAAAACTAACGCCGGACGCTCCGCCCTTTATCCCGTTGTAACCGAACTGCTTCGGATTTTCTTTTGCCCATGCCACAAGCTCATCATAGCTCTTCGGTGGGTTGGCGACGAGCGCGGGATTATAGGCAAGCGCGGTTTGGCTGTTGAACATCGGCATGACATAACCGTCGACATCGGTGCCGAGCGCCATTTTTGCATTGTCGCGTGTCACCAGCTTGCCGCTGTCGATTTTGCCACGATAATTTTCGAGGAACTTTGCCGTTACCATCGGCCCGACGAATTTCTCGTGGACGACAGCGACGTCAGTGTCCCACTTTTCCACGCCAGCTTTCGACTGGGCTTCGAAGCGTTCGAGAACCTTCTGCGAGCCGGCATCGCCAGGACCGGTTCCGACCACGCGAACGGTCGTGCCGGGATTCTCCTTCTCGAACAACGGTCCAAGATACTGATTGATGTAATCGACCATGTTCTGGTCGCCTGCCGTGATGACGGTAAGTTCGTCGGCGGCAGCCGGTGCAACGGTGATGCCGATCGCCATTGCCGCGTTCAGGATAGTTCTCATGAAAGGACTCCTGTCTGAAACCGGGGTTTCCGGTCTTATGATTGAAAACAGATGCGGAGCATCCGGTGGTGCTGTTGATCGGGAACGGTAATAATCGCGGGGGCGCATGCCCATGAAAGCAAGCTTGAAACGGGTATTCTCCCACTTCGGCCGGCGATGCGGATTGCGGCTTCAATGCACAGCCGTGCATCGCAGGGGTTATTAAAGATTCCGTAGTGCATTGATCTCGGATCTCCTTAATTCAACACTAGGCGCGGGCAGCGAAGCTACAGCCCACGGACTACGTGTCGAACAAAAACAGGGCATGCTCCGGTATGCGGATTTCTACATTTGCCCCAGGTTGGTGGCTCTCCTGAGCGTCGACCATGATGTGCCTATCCCCAACACGGATCATATGTCTCCAAAGGCCGCCGGGATAACTGGTTTGTTCGACTGTGCCATTGAGGACCAATTCGGCTACGGGCGAACCGGGATCAGTCCCGGGCTTGGTAAGGCGTGCTGCTTCGCTGCGGAAACGTGCCGATGCCAAGCCATCGGACAGATTGCGGCGACTTGCGGAAATAGTGCTGGCCGTGTTATTGGCGCCGACGGCGATCTCGATGCGATCAGCCTTGATCTGGATCGCTACCTCGATCAGGTTTTCCGCGCCCATGAATGCTGCGACGAAATCCGACGCCGGATGATTGTAGACTTCTTCGGGCGCGCCAGCCTGGGCGATTTCACCATTGTTGAGAATGACGATACGGTCGGCCATGACCATGGCTTCTTCGCGGTCGTGTGTCACATGAACTGCGGTGATGCCGAGACGGCGCTGCAAGGCGCTGATTTCATGGCGAACCGATAGTCGGATGCGTGCATCGAGATTGGACAGCGGTTCATCTAGAAGCAGGATGTCAGGCTGAATGGCGAGTGCGCGCCCGAGGGCGACACGCTGGCGTTGGCCGCCGGAAAGGGCGGCAGGTTTGCGCTCCAGCAAGGCATCCAGTCCCAGCAGGCGCGCAACGTCTTCGACCTTCTGCTTGATGGTTTCCGTCGCTACGCCGCGTATGCGCAGGCCATAGCCCATATTCTGCGCAACAGTCATGTGCGGCCAGAGCGCATAAGACTGGAAGACAAGTGCCATGCCGCGCTTGTCCGGAGGCAGTCTGGTCACATCCTTGCCGTTCACCCGGATTGCGCCGCCGGATGGCATGTTGAAGCCCGCAATGGCTCGCAACAACGTTGTCTTGCCGCAGCCAGAGGAGCCAAGAAGCGCGACGAACTCGCCTTTTTTGACGGATAGGTTTACGCCTTTGAGAACTTCATTATTGCCATAGCGAACGCGCGCGTCCGCCACCTCCAAAAACGCAGGCATAAGCGTCTCCTCCCCAGGATCGCCGGCTGATTTTATATTGTCTGCACAGCCGTGCAAATTGGATTGAAGCATCTTTAAGCAACCTCGACAAGCCGCAAAAATGAAATTGCGCCGGAAAACTGTCTCGAGTTCCGTTATGGAACGCCGTTTGGTGGCTGTTTATCGGGATTTCATAACAGCTGTATGACGCAACGCCGATGACGTGGACAGCTTTGCAATGCTGTCCACGTCAGACACGAGCAGGTCTGGTAGAGACTTTAGAACCGAACTTCACCGTCAGCGTCTAGCCGCTCTTCGACTTTGCCAGTCTGTCGGGAAACGTAAATGAACGCGGCAAGGAATATCACTGTCATCAGCAGAACGATTGTAGGGGCAGGCGCGCTGTCGGTGAAGAACGACAGATAGACCCCGAAGAAGGAAGCAAAAACCGCAATTGCTGCGGCGAGCAACATCATGGTGCTAAACTTGCGTGTAAGCAGAAACGCAATCGCACCCGGCGCAATCAACATGGCAATGGCCAGAATGATACCCACCGCTTTCAAAACGCCGACAATAGTCAACGAGATCAGGCAAAGCAGGCCATAATGCAGCAGGCGGACCGGCAGACCGACTGCGCGGGCTTGTGCCGGATCGAATGCGTGTAGCAGGAAATCCCGCCATTTGACGAGAAGGATGCCAGCGGTGAGTGCGGCAATAACGGCCGTTTCGACCAGATCGGACAATGTTATGCCGAGCATGTCGCCAAACAAAATGTGGTCCAGATGGACCGTCGAGCGGATCGCAACATAAAGAACCAGACCGAGGCCGAACATGCCGGAGAATACGATGCCCATCACTGTATCCTGTTTAATACGGCTGTTCTCGGTGAGATAACCCGTTGCAAGAGCACAGGACATGCCCGCTACAAACGCTCCGAAGCCGAAAGGTATTCCGATGATGTAGGCGACGACCACACCCGGAAGAACGGCATGGCTGATCGCATCCCCCATCAATGACCAGCCCTTGAGAACCAGAAAGCACGACAGCAATGCCGTAGGGATCGCGATGAGGACTGAAATGGCCAAGGCATAGCGCATGAACTCGAACTGAAATGGGGCAGCCAGGGTTTCAAAAATGATCATTGCGGGAACTCCCTGAGGGCTAATGAAGCCTTGCGCCGTGCTGCCAGCAGTCCGTGCTTTGGAGCCAGGAGGAATACGCTGAGAAAAACCAGTGTCTGGAGCACAACGATTATGCCCCCCGTCGCACCATCCAGAAAATAGCTCACATAGGCCCCGACAAAGCTTGTGACAGAGCCAATCGCGACAGCGATCCACAGCAGTCGCGAAAACCGGTCCGTCAGCAGATAAGCGGTTGCGCCCGGCGTCACCACCATACAGATGACGAGGAATGCGCCGACCGTTTGCATGGCAGCGACAGTGGATGCCGACAGCAATGTGAAAAACATGATCTTCAGCAGAACGGGCCTCAGTCCTATCGAACGCGCATGGCTCTCATCAAAGAACACCACCATCAGGTCTTTCCACTTCAAAAGAAGGAGCGACAGGGAAACGAAGCCGATAATCGCCAACTGCAATGTATCCTCCGGGGTGATGGCGAGGATATTGCCCAGAACGATGGTTTGAACGCTGACTGCCGTCGGCTTGAGCGAGATCATGAAAAGCCCGAGCCCGAAGAACGAGGAGAAGATCAGGCCGATGATGGCGTCTTCCTTCAGCTTTGTCCTTTGGTTGAGGAAAAGCATCGCTGCCGCTGCAAGGCCGCCCGAGAAGAACGCGCCGATGGAGAAGGGGAGGCCAAGCATGTAAGCGCCGGCAACACCCGGAACGATTGAATGGGAAAGGGCGTCACCAATAAGCGACCAGCCTTTCAGCATGAGATAGGCCGAGAGAAAGGCACACACGCCACCCACCAAGGCGGAAACCCACATCGCATTCAACATGTAGTTATAGCTGAATGGCTCAAGCAGCAGCGTCATTGTTTCGGGCTCCGGTTGTGGGGCGCCGAACCCCCTTTTTCATAAACAACGAACGGGCGCTCATCGTCCGTTATGACGCTGACGGGTGCTCGTCCGGAACGTTCATTCCCGGTCAGTACGAGATGGCGCAACACACCGCCGAAAGTCTTTTCGAGATTTGCCTGCGTGAAAACTTCGGCGGTCCGACCGTAGTCAAGCACCGTGTGTTTCAACAATACAGTGCGGTCACAGAATTCGGGAACGCTGCCGAGATTATGCGTCGAGACCAGCATGACGCGTCCTTCATCCCGAAGGCTGCGAAGAAGAACGATGATCGCTTCTTCGGTCTTGACGTCCACGCCGGTAAAGGGTTCGTCCAAAAGAATGGCGCGTCCATCCTGGGCCAGCGCTCGCGCAAGAAACACCCGTTTCTTTTGCCCGCCGGAAAGCTCGCCGATTTGCCGATGGCGAAACTCAAGCATGTTCACACGGGCAAGCGCATTCTCTACCGCTTCCTTGTCGGGACGGCGCGGGATGCGCAGCATGCCCATGTGGCCGTAGCGTCCCATCATGACGACATCTTCAACGAGAACCGGGAAATTCCAGTCGACATCTTCGCTCTGCGGAACATAGGCCACCAGATTGCGCTTCAGTGCAGCTTCGACCGGCATTCCGAGTATGGATATTTCACCTTTGGCGAGTTTTACAAACCCCATGATCGCCTTGAACAGGGTTGATTTTCCTGAGCCATTAACGCCTACCAGCGCCGTGATTGTTCCGGTCGGAATAGCAAAGCTCGCATTATGCAGGGCCGTATGGCCATTCCGGTAAGTGACCGTGGCGTCTTTTACATAGATTCCTTTTTCCGGCGCGGAGTGAAGTACTTTCTCAATATCTACGGAAAAATTCATTGCTTAAGGCCATCAGCGATGGTGCGCGAGGTAACTTTCAACAAGTCAATATATGTCGGCACGGGACCATCCGGTTCTGAAAGTGAATCGACATAGAGAACCCCGGCATATTTTGCACCGGTTTCGCGGGCTACTTGCTTCGCAGGGGCGGGGGATACGGTGCTCTCCGAAAATACGGCGGAGATGCCGTTTATACGCACTCCATCAATCACTTTGCGAACCTGCTGGGGCGTGCCCTGTTGGTCTGCATTGATTGGCCAGAGATAAAGTTCCTTCAGGTTGAAGTCCCGCGCGAGATAGGAAAATGCGCCCTCACTCGAAACCAGCCAGCGCTTTTCCTCTGGGATTGCCTCCATCTCTGCCCGGATCGGGTCGATAGCGGCTTTGATCTTTGCCTTGTAGGCTTCGGCGTTTGATTTGTAGGTAGCTGCGTTGGCAGGATCGTTTTTGACAAAGGCGTCCCGAATATTATCGACATAGATCAGCGCGGCATTCGGGGACATCCATGCATGTGGATTCGGCTTACCGTTATATGGGCCCTCGGTGATGTCCATGGGCTTCACGCCGTTGGACACGATTGCGCTTGGAACATTGTTGAGACGGGAGAAGAATTTTTCGAACCAAAGCTCCAGCCCCAGCCCGTTCCAGAGTACCAGCTTTGCATCCTGCGCTTTGATCAGGTCTCCGGGCGTGGGCTGGTAATTGTGAATCTCCGCGCCTGGCTTCGTAATAGATTCAACGATTGCAGCATCGCCCGCAACATTCTGCGCAATATCGGCAATAACGGTAAATGTCGTCACGGCCTTGAATTTCTCCGCCAGCGCACCGGTTGCGCTAGACCAGACGAGAGCTGCACTCAAAAGACCAAGCGTTGCTGTTCGTAGAATGCAATTCCGCATATTTCAATCCTTTTTGCTAATAATTCGCAATTGCATAATCGAATAACAGTCGACTGACAAGTGCTTTTGCGATCCATTTGCATCTATAAGGCTGGCTAGGGCTCAAGATTCCGATTGCAAAAAGCATCTACACGTATAGATTGCACATGCCATGATGGGTTGCATTGCGAAGGGTGCGCTAGTGCCGGAGGGGCATGCGGGCTCCCGATAAACCAAGTTTATTCTCTGCGTGGATTGAATGAATGAGGTGACGATGAGCTTACTGACTGACTTGTTGTTGAATATTCTCTGGGATGGGGCTGAGGAATGGTTGTGTATGAACCACATATGAGCGGGACTAGATGGGGCTTCACCTGCACCACTACGCAGATCGGGCCGGTCAATTATCGCGCAAGCGGGACGACTTTCCTCGTCTTCAGAGAACAGGTTCGCAATCTGAGGTGGTGTTGTTCTGGCCGGGATGGCGAGAATTCCGACTGCCCGACCGGTACCGTGTTTATCATTCCGGCTTTCGTGAAATTGACAATCGATTGGCCCGAGCCCGCAGAAGTATTGATAGGGCATTTTGATGGACAGCTTCTTCGGGACGTTTTTTTCGAGAATATTTGGAAGCACGAGATCAAGAACTTTGGAAGTGCTGCAAGGTTCCTATGTAAAGAATGCGTGCCGATATCAAATATGATCTGGGATGAAATCCGCCTGCGAGGTGAGGGGGATGAGCCTTATCTGCGCGCTCTTGGTTTGGTCCTCATGCATACGATAGCTCGCAGTGCACCGGGCAATCGAATTTCCACTGATAGCAAAGCTGGACTCAGCAAGTTGGCGTGCCATCGTATTGAAACATACCTCTCCCAGAATTTTCATCAGCCTGTTTCGGTCCGGGATATGGCTGATTTGGTCGGAATTTCGGCGGGCCATTTTTCAACGTCCTTTCGCAATAGTTTCGGACAGACACCTCATCAGTACCTGATGGGGCTAAAACTCGATGAAGCCGAGCGGCTGCTTAAAAAGACATCTATGTCGATACGAGATATTGCGCGCCATTTGAGCTTTTCCAGCCAGAGCCACCTAACCACAGCTTTGCGGAAATATCGGCAGCTCACCCCGGGCGAGCTGCGCAAATAGACCCGAATTCAATTCCAGGTGCTGACCCGTCGGTGCTTGCTTCGTCTGGATGTTGATTCACCGAGCAGTTGGCGTGTCGGTTGGCTTCCGCTTCAACCATTTGCGCCAGATGTGAATTTCACTTCGGCGGCGCCAGCGACGGACGCGGTGAGAATCGTGCGACAGAACGATAAGTCCAAGGGGAAGCATCCAGAAGCCTAGAATCGGAAGAAACCCCAGAGACCCGCCCACTACGAGTGAGCCGCCAAGCATACGACGCATCATGACAGATTGCGGCATGGGGATTCGCCGACCAAGAATCACAAGGGCTTTTTTTCGGGGCATTTCGGCGTACTGATCACTCACTGGGTCGTCTCTCAGGCTGATATGTTACAATTCACAGGCGGAAAATCTCCCAGAGAATATAGGGTTTCGAGGGCAGAATGCAAAAAGATGAAAAAAAATGGATTTAGCCCTTTGCAAAGGCGAAATCCTTTTGCTATACGCCACCTCGCTGACGCAACGAGCACCTGTTCCCCGGTAGCTCAGCGGTAGAGCAACCGGCTGTTAACCGGTTGGTCGCTGGTTCGAATCCGGCCCGGGGAGCCACTTTCTTCACGTAAGCTATTGATTTATAACGAAAGAAGCGACCACATGGGCCGCTCTGCATAACTTCATTCATAACCAAATGTTCCGCCCGATCAGGGCTAATTCAGCCGAATAATCGCATAAGCGGCGACGACGAATCCGACCATCATCCACGCGAACCGCACCGTGATCGTGCGGGTCATGCGTTCGAAGCTCCTGAATCGGCTGGCTCCATAGCGGGCCCCCCTGGGTGATCTACGGCGAGAATCTACGCTGATCTGCGGCGGCTGATCTACGCCCGGCTCACTTCAACTCGACAAGCACGAAAACGACCCGGGTCATCCCGTCGGGCTTAATCGTCACGACCTCGAACACACGAAGGTCGTCCAGGCGGATGCGATCCCTCTGCCGGGCGCTCGCTGCCTGCGGATAGCGGTTCTTGTCGACGGAAAGCTTGATGCTTTGTCCGGCGTGGATCGCTCTCAGGTCGTTGCCAGCACGGTCACGCTTTCCGATCTCGATAGAGTCGTACTGCGGCGATTCCTCAAGGACGCCTTTGCCCAGCCAGACTTCCCGCTGTGGGTCCGGTCCCGACCTACCGTTTGGGTTTGACGCCTGCGGGTGACCCTCGAACCGAATTGCGTATGTCCTGTCGACCGTGCGGCTTACGGCGCGGTCCAGGCGGTCGAAAATAGCCATTGGGAAATCCTTTCGGGGAAGAGAATGCCCCCCACGGGAAAGCAACCGTGAGGGGCCGGAGATGCCACCCGCGCTCCGCTGTATCTCTCCAGCGGGTCCAGGGGCCTTGTGGGCAGTGGTCCCCCGGATGTGACCCTCTCGGGGCTACTCGCCTACGCCCCGGAAGCAATCGGGGCAGGCTGTGGGGTGATTTTCGGAGTGCCAGCTCACCACACTGGCGGAGGGTAAGACCATGTGGCTTCCCTCCTATCCCCTCCCGCTCTTGATGACGGGGAATCTCAGCCCGGCTTAGGCCTCGTCGGGTTCGACGCCGGGGTTCTTGTATGCGCCGCGGAAATCGATCACGCCTGCGCCGAAGTCGAGATGCACGCGGAAATCAGCGCCAAGGGTCTCGAAGCCTTCGCGGTAAGCGATTTGCGGCCCTTGCGCACTCGACAGGTGCGCCCATTCGATGATGGCTGCATTCGTAGGCGAAGCGAACACGTACCAGCTCTTGTCCTCGATGCGCGGCTCGACCAGGAGCTCGAGACGGTTGCTGAAGGGGTTGACGTCGCTCGAGGACGTCGCTGCCAGAGTCGCGAGGATCTTCTCGGCGTCGGTTTCCAATTCAGGACCGACGAGCAGGAATGCGGGCGTCACGCCGGCGGGAAGCTTGCCGCCGAATGCCTTCTGCTTCCGCATGGCCTTACGGGCCTCAGACAGGCTTTCAACGCTCAGAGGCGCACCAGCGGCAGCGAGGTTTTTGTGATTGGCGTGGAATAGCGCCGTATCGTCTTCTCCAACCTTCGGATTGGACAACAGCAGGTTCACGACAACCTGATTTTCAGTCTCGGCAGCGGCACGTCCAGCAGCGCGCGACCAGTCCGCCAGCCCCCCGAGATCGTCGTTGATCATCGCATTGCGTGACAGGCTGAAGATGCGAGCGAAGGTCTTGAGACCGTAGGACTCGCCGGCCTCGCCACGCGTGGTGGCCTTGATCTCACCGGCTTCATTCAACGGTGCCAGCGTATCGATATCGCCGATCTTGATTTTCTGCGCCTTGCGGAAGTCCGACATGGTGGTCGAGCGGCAAAGGCGCTGCTTGATCGGAGACTGTGCGGCTTCGTACTGCGCCAGCAGAACGCGCTCGCCTGCCGACTGCAGCAGGAGCGGGAAATCGCTTGTGGTGTGCATGGCGTAGCTCCGCTGACGTCCGCCGACAAAGACCTCATCTCGCGACAGATTGCGCGTGTTCACGCCAGCGGCCTCCAGCGATGCACGGGCGTGCTGCTCAAGGGTCCATGACATGTACTGGCGGGCACGCTCGGAAGGCTTCTCGCCGCTCATACGGCAGGCCAACGCTTCAATGCGTGCATCGTTTGCGTCGTCACTTCCGCCCAGGCCGCGCGTCTCCACATGCGGGAAAGTTGGGCTCTGGTTCTGGCGCTCGATCATCTTGTCGAACATGGCGCTGCGGAAGGCTTCGACGCTGGTGCCATTCTCGATCGCGTCAGCCGCGCGTCAACTGCCGCACCTGCCTCCACGTTCAGCCCGAGCATGGCGGTGACTGCCACATGTCATGCGCGCGTTGGAACAAGCCTTTGTCGATCGACGAGCAACGCGACGGCTGCCCGGCTCACCTCTATCTACCGGGACTGATAAATGGCGAGCAGATCGATGCGGACGAGGTTGCGGAGACCGTTACATACCGAATGGCGACGGGTGAGATTTGGGTGGATGGGGCAAACATCATTAGTTAGCGTTCAGGTATTCGGCAATTGTTTCCTCAAACTGCTCCAACCGAAAGATCATTTTTTCAGCGTGAGATTTGCAGTGAGCATACATCTCTTGATGAATATGCGGGGGTAATTTGTCCAGTTCCGATTGATATGCTTTTACATAACTACCCTCAACAGCGCGCAAGTTTTCGAGAATAAGTGGTGGCGCTTGAGTGCTTAAGGCCATGTATTCTCTCTCAGTTGTTTCTAGCAAAGCCTTCGAACGTATGTCAGTCTTCTCACACAAATTAATAATTCGTTGAAACATCGCTTTAACTTGTTGAATAATAATGGTTCTTTCAAGGTTATTTGATCGGATGGCTGTTTTGTTGTGTTTAATGGTCATCTGTAACTGTTGAGAGGCAACTACAATAGCAACCAGAACAGAAGCGCCAGAAACTACTGTTCCATAGTCTTTTGTCATGGTGATTATCGCCTCTATAAACGAAGGCGATCCGGATAATACCCACCCAAATATCAATCCGCAGACCCCGCTATATGCGATTATTACACCGCCTAAAATCCATGAGGCAAAGTCAACTTTTTCCCAAACAAGGTAACGCCCCCAAATGCTAACCTTACGCGACTATCAACGCGCCGCGGTTGACGGCCTTTACGACTACTGGCGCGAACAACCCGGCTCGCCTCTTATCGTGCTTCCGACGGGCGGCGGCAAGAGCCTCGTGCTGGGTACGATCTGCAAGGAACTGATCGAAGACTGGCCCGACATGCGTGTGCTCGTGGTGACGCATGGCCTACGACAACGACGACGGATGCATTGCGCCATCCGTCACCGGACTTCACAACTCCGAACATCACCCTGAACCACGCGGTCGTATTGACGGGTTGGCAAACTTCTGCGGACCAGAGTGCTACTGTGAACTCACAAGCGATAGACCCTCCGAGAATGCCTTGAGCGGATGTGGCTCTGATCGGTGCGGCGCGTTCCGTGCGCGTGCTTAACCGCATGCCGGAAGCTCAGGCCAATGAGGCTGGCATTCCCGGCATGGATCGGTTCGGCTATTTCTCGATCACATACGGCAAGTCGAACCTTACGCCGCTCTCACACCGGTTGGACTGGCGACATATCGAAAGCGTGGCGCTGGGCAATGGCCGCGGCCTGACGCAGCCGCAGGACCATGCGCCCGTAGTGACGGAATGGCATTGGCCGTCCAGCGAGGAAGTGGCCGAAGGCCTGACCGATGAACAAAAAGAAGCTATCCGTCGCGCTGTAAACGGCGGCATGTATAAGCAGGCACGGCAGGCCAAGGATTGGGTTGGGCACGCCGTGGCTTATGCGCTTGGGCTGGATAATGACGACGAGGTGCAGAAGAAGCGGGCCAGCCTTATTACCATGGCACTATTCAAGGAAGGTTTCCTGGCGAAGGTCGAGGAGCGCGATCCAGTACAGCGGAAAACGACATCGTTTGTGAGGGCGGTTTAGGAAATACGGCACTTGCCGTATTTCTTTTTGTATCTTTGCAACCGGTAACCCTCTTGTCGCCGATCTATTTTAGTGAGAATAGAACAATAGTTATTCGATGCGGCGGGGGGCAAGCAAGGACAATGGGGACGATTGGTGCGAGTGGCTTTTTTAGATCAAACCAGTGTTTGATTGCCTTTCTAGGACTAATGAGTGTTCTTTTATCCCTCGTATCCGCCTATGCTGCTCCGGTGACTTCGCCGCAATACTTCAGTAGTTCAAAGAATACAGCAATTTCCGGTAAATTGACGGCCGTGGGGGCTACAGCTTCGTTCAGTCTGGTGACCGCGCCAGCTAATGGAACTGTTGTAGTCAATGCCGACGGAAATTTTACTTATACACCTAATGCAGAATTTGTCGGTGCCGATACCTTTCTCTTTCGGGCCTCAGATGTCAATCCCCCCTACGAGTACTCCGAAAGCTCAGCTAATTTCACGATTTCAGCAACCGTACCGAGAGTATCGTCAGTTATTGTTCCAGCTAACGGCTATTACAACGCTGGCTCAATGCTTAATTTTTCCGTAAATTTTGACCAACCTGTATTTGTCACTGGCGCACCTTCATTGTCAGTTACTATCGGCTCAGAAACGAAGCAAGCGGTCTATGCGACCGGCAGTGGTACAAACGTCCTCATATTTTCTTATACTGTCCAGTCCGGTGACATGGATATGGACGGAATTGCTCTTGGCGCGTTGGCGGTCAACGGTGGTTCCATTAGCAACAACGTAGGTGATGCAGCTCAACTTACTCTAAATAATGTCGGTGTTTTATCAGGAGTGATGGTCAATACGGTAAGACCAACGGTTGTTCTTTCATCCACTTCCTCTTCGTATGACAACATAAAAACCGTTACAGCAACTTTTTCCGAGCCGGTAACCGGCTTCACCATAGCAGATATCGACATGTCTATTGTCGGGACAGCGAGCGCTGCTGCACACTCCCTGACTACTGCAGACAATATCACCTATACTTTTATTGTTACAATGTCGGGGGTAGGCGCAACCGTACTGCAAGTAGAAGCCGGATCTGTCGTCAACGTGGCAGGAAATGGTAACGTTAGTTCCAATACGCTGTCTCTTACACTGAATCCTTTACCAAACCCAGACTTGCAAAACCTCATTCCCAGCGCAGGTACTTTAGTGCCTGCCTTTGCCCCCAACACGAGCTCATATACGTTGAATGTCGCAAATGATGTCGAAAACATTTCGTTCATACCATCTCTTGCAGATATTAACGCAACGGTCGTCGTCAACGGGTCTCCAACGCCGAACGGAACGTCCAGTGCGGTAATTCCATTAGTGGCGGGGAGCAACACCGTTACGACGACTGTTACCGCGCAGGATGGAACCACAACGAAGACTTATACCGTCAATGTCATCCGCGCGCAGTCCGGTAATGCCGATCTGGTAGGCCTTGTTCCGAGCGTTGGATCGCTTGAGCCGGCATTTTCGTCGAGCGCTACGAATTACGTGCTGGCGGTTTCAACCGAAACATCATCGTTGGAATTGACGCCCACTTCTGCTGATCCGACAGCAACAATCACAGTCAACGGAGCACCCGTTGCGTCCGGTAGTGCGAGCAGTGCCATTCCCGTGGGTATCGGCAATACGACGCTGACGGTTGTCGTCACTGCGCAAAATGGAACGACACGCAGCTATACAGTGAATGTCACGCGCATTGCGTCAGGGGATGCAACGCTTGCCGGACTCGTTCCCAGTGTGGGATCGCTAGATCCGGCATTTGACAAAGAAACAGTCAGCTATTCCCTCAATGTTGAAAACACGGTCGAGAGCGTTTCCTTCTTGCCAACCATTTCCGATCCCTCCGCCCGGGTAACCGTTGCAGGGGGCAGCGTTGCGTCTGGAAGTCATAGTGCTCCTATAGGGCTGACTATTGGTGCGAACACGGTTTCTATTGTCGTAACTGCGCCAAGTGGGGCCAATCGCAGCTACACGGTTGTGGTCAACCGTGCGGCCATGGTTTTCACCGACCCGACGCTCGATCCCGAAGTGGTCGGCTTGTTGAACGCGCAGACAAGTGCCGCACGACGCTTTGCGCAGGTTCAAACCCGGAATTTCCAAAACCGGCTTGAGCAGTTGCATGATGAAGGCGACCGACGGAAGTCCAGTCTCGGTGTACGGCTTGGTGGTTCATCGTCGGCACAGCTAACGGAAGACCCAGGCAATCCCTCTGCGTCAGCATCGTCTGCGGAGATTTCAACACTCGGCTATGCCCCCGAAAAGCGCGATAGCTTTCCGGGCAAGGCTGTTGGGCTGAAAGACCTGGAGCAGCCTGCGTCCTCCATAGATCCAGATCTTGGACCATTCGCATTCTGGAGCAGCGGCTTTGTGAACTTCGGTCAGCGCGATGGCGGCAAGCTCGACCTGGACTATACGCTTGTCGGCGTGAGTGGCGGCATCGACTACCGGTTCTCGGAACGCTTCGTGGCGGGCTTCGGTGTTGGATACGGGCGGGATCGCACAGATATTGGCGAAAATAGCACGGAAAGCCGCGCCAATGCCTATAGCGCTGCGATTTATGGTAGCTTCAAACCGATCGACAATTTCTATATCGATGCGCTTGTAGGCGGCAGCATTCTGGATTTTGACTCCACCCGTTTCATCACGGCAGACGGCAGTTTGATCGACGGAAGACGTGATGGCTATCAATTGTTTGGATCGCTGACAGCTGCTTATGAATTTCGCCAAGAAGCATGGCTGGTCTCTCCTTATGGCCGGGTGGAAATGTCGCGCTCCTGGCTCGATGGCTATTCGGAAGGTGGCGACAGTATCTACCGGCTGACCTATGGCGATCAGACCTTGGACACTGTCACGGGTGTGGTCGGGTTGCGCGCCAATTACTCCATCGACTACACATGGGGGCGTCTGACCCCTGGTGTCCGCGCCGAATATGCTCATGATTTCCAAGGCTCCAGCCGGGCCGCCATGGGATATAGCGCGCTGGGTGGGCTTCCGTATGCACTCGATGTTGAAGGCGAGAGCAGCGATAGCGCCAATGTGGGCCTGTCGCTCGATTTCAGCTTCAATAATGCCTGGACTACAGGTGTGGAGTACCAAACCGGCTTCGGCGGCACGGACGCGCGCGACCACGCATTTGCACTGCGGGTCGGCGCGAAGTTCTAAACCCGATAGGCTAGTAAGTTAATGCTAAGTTTTTGAAAAGCGGGGCTTCGGCTCCGCTTTTTTATTGCCGCGACCAATCGGGAGTGATGCCGTTCTTGCCCATAATGCCGTAAGTCTCGCCTGTATTAAGGAACCAAACACTGAAAATTGCGCACAGTGCCAAGAAGACACAGGCGGAGATGATGAGACGAGTTCTACTCGGACGACGCCTCAATAAGAGATAGGCGCCACGCCAACGGCGGCAGATGAAACATAGGCGGCGATCATATATGGCCTCTATGGGCTAAAAAGCGGAAGCCGATTAACACCAAACAGTAACCTCATACAATGATTGGTGCTGGGAGGGCGGAAGAAACCCGTCTGCCGGCAAGCCGGCCCCAGCTGATCCACTTGCCAAGTCTTTCCTTCCGGCTTGGCTAAGCGCAGACAAAGTTTACAGCCAGCTATTGCTGCGTTCAATAAGTCCCGCCATAGAGCAGCAGTTTTTTCATATTAGAGATGCTACTCGTCCAAATTTTTCAAAAATGGGGCAACTGATGGATTTGGCATAGTATCTTTATGGAAGCGTTCAATCGCATTATCGCAAAAACGCTCTATGTCCATTGCCCCATAGTTCATAGATAAGTTCATGCGCTTGTAAATGTTGCGTCTTGCATAGGCTTAATGTTCTCAAGCCCCTCGCCCAAGCTATCAATATATTCATTATTCAGGTCGAGAGAAGGGCAATAAACGAGGGCTGCAAAGGAGTCTGCAAGGTTTGTCATATACTCATCCCGAGACACACCCGGATTGAACCTCGGTACTGAATCTTCTGCTAATACTGGTTTAGAGAAAAACAGTATCAATAAAGTAATAATTGTTCTTTTCATCGCAAAACCGTAATCTTCTTTTATTTGATCTGTTAACAAGCGCGCCAAAACAATCAACTTATATCTTGAGAGGGGTCGGATGGCAATTTCGAGTTTCCTACTTAATTTTGTCTGATGGGAACGGCACGTTGATCTAGTGGTCGTGGCAATGACAAAGATCGTGCGTTCCTGCAGTAGTTTGTTTTGTCTTTAGCAATATCTGTGCGTGATTGCTCCAGGAGAACGAGCAGCAATGGGTCGCTCTTTGGTTCTATCCCCGAGGCGTCAATATAGCCGTTCACGTATTGCGAATTGACTTCATAGTTTTCGCAGCCTTCTTTCGCGACAAGCGCGATGGACAGGTACAAAAGAAACTCTTCTTTGTGCACGGTCGCAGATGGATAAATTGATGTGTTTTGGCTGCCGCTTTTTGAGGCCGCCATAAGCAATACACCGACCGCAAGGAATATCGTTTTCATCCGTGCCACCCTTAATAAGACAACGGCTGTTGAACCTCGAGTCTCACTCCGGCGCAAGAGGCACGCAGAGCGATTCCGGCCTAATTTACAACCTTCTGTCACAATCAAAATACAACTTCTGATACTGCTCACTTCTTCTTGCGCACTTCTCGAAAAACCCTAAAAGAAGTTCGCAAATGCACGCTGCTTTTGGTGCGTAAGAGTTCTTATATAGAAACTTACGCACAAAGCGCGCGGCGCGCAGTTCTCGTAATTTGAGAAGTGCGCACTTTTCCTGCTTTTAGGATTCTCAAAACACAACCTGATTTGAGGCCAGGCCGAAAATAGTTGCCGGGCGGCATCAGCCATTAACACCACATTTATTGTGACATCCCACACTCCTCTTGCCGCTACCAACGGCACACCGCAATCAACACGAGGAGCACACATGGCACGCAACCGCACGCGCGCCTTCGTCTACGACCACAACCGTCACCAAAAGACGGATCTACAGTCAATCTGCCGACGTTTGATGCGTGGGTGGAGGCTTGGACGCCAGCTGATACTCTGGAGGCGCGAGAACAGGCCGATAAAGCCCCGTATGCGCTTTGGGTAAAACAGGGCTGGTTGAATGCCCCGCCTGGGAAGCGAATTCGATATGATTTCGTGGCCTCGCGGGTGCAGCAACTCGACCAAGCCTTTGACATTCAAGCTATCGCCTACGACCGATATGCCTACGACAAGTTCCGCGAGGAAGTCGAAGCGCTTGGGTTGGTTATTGAACATGTCGTACACCCGCAGGGCGGGAAGGTTCGGGCACGTCCCGAGCCTGCGAAGGTAGACGCAGCTAAAGCTGCTGGCTTACCGCCGCCGCAAGGCCTGTGAATGCCTAGCTCGGTGTTGGCGCTCGAGGACATGATTATGTGTGCCGAACTTTCTAAGAAGGATCATCCGATCCACCGACCCGATATGTCCGCAGCGACAGCAATAACCATATAGTTCGTACCACTGGACTAGATCCATGATCCGTGTCGACGCTGGCATTTCTTGCAGAAAAGGAGGTCGTATTTTCATCGATCAAAGTACGTCTCCCACGGCTTGGATTTCTTGTCCGTCGTGTCGTAGGGCACACCGCCGTATAGCCGAATGAATTCCCCCTGGCCTTCCTGCGTCGCGAATTTCACGATCGAGAAATGATAGTCTTCATGATATTGATATCCATGAAGGTGATAGGCCCCTAGCCGACGTTCTTCCGCAATTACGTCCGAAAGCGCTCGACGTAGCTCATCCGTCAAATACAAAACGACCTGAAAAGGGTATTCCTTATTGATGAGAGTCTTCGGGGGCTCACCGCGGGATCTGCCGCTCATTTCACGAACACCGTCGGCTTCCAGCCTCGGGTATAGCCGTGACTGACAGCATGCTGGCTATTGCGACCTCTTTAACGAGAAAATCCCGATCTTTGAGAAGCGCCTCTATCGCGGCCCGCGCGTCGCCTTTGTGGTAGGCAAGAACCATCTCAATTTCGTCGTCGTATTCGTTTTCCTGCGCAACCGCACTCATCGTTCTGCTTCATTGAAGCAGACAGCCGTATGCTCAAACGACTCTGTTAAGGAAGCCTGAGCGGCACGTCATAAGCCTGACATGTCAGCCTGGCGCTAAGGGTGCCCATAGCTGAGCCGTTATCTGTTTCGATAACCAGTATGCGCGTCCCACTAAAAACGTCTGAGCAAGCGGCGGATTTGCGCTAGGTCCGCTCATCGGTATAAGTTCGAGCGCTACATTGTCCGGGAGTGATTTATGCGTTTGGCATCTAGTTTTATTGTTATGAATTTAGCCTTGGTTTCCGTATCTCCGGCTTTTGCTGGTGCGAAAGAAGATGCGTTGACGCTTCATAAAGCCGTCGTTTCGGGGATGATGACTTATATCGAACTGGGAGAGAGTTCCGATGGGCGATCCAGGGAGCTGGGCGTCGCGATGGAAGAAAAGGTGACGACTCCCGTCGCACGTGCACAATCTGACTGGCGACAAGCCGCAGGCGGGAATGCAAGCTCCACTGAGTATAAGGCATTCGTAAGTTGTGACGTCGCTGCTGACTCTCTCATGAAAGTTTCGCAGACAATATCCGAGTACGTTAAAAGCGACAGCACTGATGAACCAGACTACGATCCTTTGCTGACGAAATTTTCCGAGGATTTGACCCAGTGTGAAAAGGAACTTGGTGTTCCTTTGACTTTCTAGACATAGTGGTAGCGAGCGTCCAACCGCTTCAGGTGAGGAACATTTTCACTCCGAATTTCGTTGAACCTACTATTGGTCCAACTGTCGGAGTGAAAAAATGAAACTTTCAGTCCTTATGGCGCTACTGTTAAGCTTTTCGAGTGTGTCTTTCGCCCAGGAATCGGGGATGCCGACACAGTCAGGCACACAGGAACCCGAAGTGCCGGGCAACCCGCCGGCGGCACCGGGACGGCCGCCGTCTGATCCTGACAGCGTTGACGTTCCTAAAGCGTCCGAATCGCAGAAGCAGGGCCGACTTCAGAACTCCAAAAAGGATCAGTGTGTTCCGGGGCAGGACGCAAGGAAGTGTGTTGAACAGCAGCGCGGTCGTAAATGACGCTTGCGGTTTCGTATACTGCGAAAGTACTCGATCTGACAGCGGTCGGATAACTCTGTTAATTGATTCCTGTCTCCAACAGAGGCTCGTTGGAGGATTTAAATAATCTTGTATTAATCTCGCTTATCGTTGCGAGTTCTTATTTCCCATCGGACTGGCGATCAGCCACTCGATAACGTCTTCTCTGTTTGCTTGTTGAGCGTGGTCAACAAGAACATCGTAAATGGCGGCGATGGTTGCTTTCGCCATCACGTTATTCATTTGCAGAATGTCGACAGTTTCCCAGCCACATTGTTCAATTGCTGTGGCTACTTTATCGATGAGAAGAGGATGGGCCACGTTGAGTTCCATTATGATAAAGAGATGCCACTCTACCATAAGAAGCCAGTGATGAAGTTGATTTCAATCAACCGCAGGTTTGGGTGACGACTGAGGGTTCCGTTGGGCGGTTTGGTTGGCTAGGAATGGTGGGGTTTAACACTGGGGCTCGCAGGTCCGCGCTGCATAAAAAATCTTGGGAAATCGAACAAAACTTGAAATACCAAATGATTTTGAGAACGGAATGACAAAAAATGTATGAAGGCTGTTCAACGCGGAAGCGCCGACAGGGAGTAAAGATTGAGATGAAGATTCTTTTTTGGGTGATCGGTGTTGCCGGTCTGCTTTCAGCCACTAATCTGGGGCTGGCGCAGGATCTGACACGACTATGCCAAACCGTTGAAATGCAGTATCGAAACCTGCCTCGCAACGGCAACGTCAGCAACAAAACCCCGGATGTTCTCGCTCAGTTGGTCGCGACGGCGTCCACCGGCATTACCGAAGCCACGACGACTGTCGAGGATGTTACGCCGGAAAAACTGGTGGAATGGGCTAAAGCCGGGACGCCACCTGTCTCGCTACCGAGCGAATTGATCGAACAGATAACAGGCAACACCGATACAATACAGGATATGAATCATTTGCCGGGCACGAATTTTTACGTTGTGAACGGCACGGCCGGATCGCTGTCCTGCTATCAGCCGGGCGTATATTTCAGGATAGAGAACGGACAAGTCGTAAATGCCAAGGGGCCCGACAACTGGCTTGAAGAAGGAAGCGGATGCCAGGTCATTCGATCATTTGGGACCATCGACTCGGTTCCTGTTGCCTTTGAAAAGGGATATAATGGCGAAGACAGCGACTATGTTCTCAATATCTCGCCATGGACAGGAACTGGTTTTGGCCCTGCTTGCACCGCGACTTTTCAGTTTGAAAACGGCCGGCTTTCCAACGTCACTGTGAAGTGAACCGTCTAGCACTGGAGGTGACTGTCAGATGTCACTGAAGCCGTAGCGAATTTGAAAAGAGCTGGATATCGGTGCCGGAAAAGCGAATTTTCCGGCACCGATCCGAATCCGACGCTATGTAACCGTCAACGCTCGTATCGGGTGCCGACGCACTGTGGTCGCGAGGTCCTTCTAGTGCCAGCAATCAATGGAATCGCTATCGAAAGGCTTGATATCCACGGGCCAGACTGCGCCGGCTTAAAGCTCTCTCGAGCATAACGCCACGAACAATCGGGGACTTGTTTGAGACGGGCGGCTCACAGAGCATGCCTGTGAGTTTTTCGGGCTGGCGATCCGCTACCTTGCTTCGTTCATCACAACAAACGGAATCAGATGTGTCGGGTGGATTTGCCAGACCTTTTTGTAACCGGTCGTAATTTATGGGGATCAATTTGCAGAATGCGCAGCAAGGTTACCCGCTAGGGTGTCAATAGTAAACTTGGCAACTTATTGATTTTATTTGATAAAATTTGGAGGCCTCGCCCGGAATCGAACCGGGGTGCAAGGATTTGCAGTCCTCTGCGTAACCACTCCGCCACGAGGCCTTCCGTAAAGCTGTTGCCAAATCACTTGGCATTGCCTTGGTCCGTTCCAATATTGATACAGACCGGTCTCGTCAAGCCGTTAGAGGCAAATGTAGAAAATTTCTCCATGGGTTTCCACGACGAGAAAACTCAAGGCTGTTCATCTCTGTCTGGTGGCATTTGCGGGCGGGCCAGATTACCCTTGGAGAAAGTATAGCCTGTTTCGACAACACTCACCCCGAACTTGTTCCTCAACCGGTCGATGGCATTCTCAGCGACGGCGCGTTTGGTGGCCTGTGTGTCCACAAGATCGGGCGGATCGGCCCGGTCGCTTGAAGAAAGTTCGCTAACGCCAATTCCAAGCAGACGAAATTTCGTTCCATCCAGCTCTTTTTCAAGAAGCTGCAATCCATGGCGGAAGATTCTATCTGCAAGTTGGGTGGGGTCGGAAAGCTGGCGATTGCGGGTCCGCAATTTGAAATCGCGGGTTTTCAGCTTCAAGACGACGGTGCGTCCGGCTATGTCGCCCGCTTTTAGTCGCCGGGATACTTTTTCGGCAAGTGCGCGAAGCACCGGAACGAGATCATTTGCATCCGACAGGTCGTTGTTGAAGGTCGTCTCCGCCGAGACGCTTTTCGTGTCGTGATCAGGCTCGACCTTGCGGCTATCCTGTCCTCGCGACAGGCGGTAAAGACGCTGGCCCATGGTGCCATAGGCTTTCATGAGCGTTCCTTCCTCCATCGTCTGGAGTTGGCCAATGGATCGGATTCCGTCACTTTCCAGTTTGGCTGCAAAGGCCTTGCCGACGCCCCAGATCGTGCTGACCGATCGGTCCCGCAGAAAGGCCAATGCCTCCGCTTCGCCGATAACAGAAAAACCGCGCGGCTTTTCGATGTCTGATGCAACCTTGGCCAGAAATTTGCAGTAAGAAAGTCCTATCGAGGCGGAAATGCCTATTTCATCCTCAACCCGTTTGGCAAAGCGCGCCAGAACGATTGCAGGGGGCGCTTTGTGCAGTCGCTCGGTGCCGCTCAGATCCAGGAATGCCTCATCGATGGAGAGTGGCTCGACGAGAGGCGTCAGGTCACGCATCATTTGCCGTACGTCGCGACCGACGCGCGCGTATTTTTCCATATTGGGTTTGATGACAACTGCGTCCGGACAGGCTTCCAGCGCCTTGAACATGGGCATGGCGGACCGCACACCATGAATACGGGCGAGATAGCAGGCAGTCGATACGACGCCGCGCTTCCCGCCGCCGATAATGAGGGGTTTGTCCCGTAACTCCGGATTGTCGCGCTTTTCGACCGAGGCGTAAAATGCATCGCAATCAATATGGGCGAGGGAGAGCCTGTAAAGCTCGCGATGGCGAAGAAGACGCGGACTGCCGCATGCATGGCAACGCCTGCCGGTATCCGTCTTTTGCGGCGCAAGGCAATCGCGGCATACACCTTTTTCCGGACTGTTAGGGGCAGTGGTGTCAGCCATGAGGACGAACCGTCTGATGAACATAAAAGGAACATCCTTTTATAGCATCGAAAGGCTGAAGCGCCACCGGCATATAGGTCCTGCAGGTTCTTACACTTGACATTGCCGGGAATATCACCAAGTTTAGTGCCATGAACAACCGTTTTGCATCCATACTCCATCGGGTTCATCCGATCACGGGATAGCTACCCTCGAGTTCTGCCTAGCGCAGGGGAACTCCGGGGGACGGTACGCCGCTTGTCCAAAGCGGATTTCGAATAAGCGCTTTCTCCACAATCAATCTGAACAGCTTCGTGCCTAACAGCACGGAGATTTATTACCTTTCAACAGCAGTGAGCACTCGCCATGAGCGGAAAGAATCGCAAGAAGCCCAATATCGTCGTCAGCGAAATCGACTATGAACGCCTGATGGGGTTGGCCACCAATGTTTCGGAACGTCTCGAGGAGATTGCCGAGGAACTGATGGCCGAGCTCGACCGGGCAAAAGTCGTGCCTGCAAAGCGCTTGCCGCAGGATGTGATCCACATGGGCTCTACTGTCGAGTTTCGCTCCAATGACGGACAGGAGCGTCGGGTGACGCTCGTATATCCTGGCGAAGCGGACATTGCGCAGGGAAAGATTTCCATACTCACGCCAATCGGCACCGCGTTGATTGGCCTTGCACCGGGCCAGTCAATTTCCTGGACGGCGCGCGATGGCAAGCAGCACGAATTGAACGTGTTGTCGGTTTCGAATGAAGTCGAGGTTGCTACAGCAACTCCTGCTGCTGAATGATCAATAAGAAAGCCCGGCTTGCCGGGCTTTGTCATGTGGTGGTTGAGCACACTCCTAGAGGTGTTGGTTCAGACCGCCGGGCAGGTGCGTGAGGGCTTTGTCTATTGTTGCCGGATCTCGTCCTGCTTCCTCGCAGTAGCGCAACAGTGTCGGTTCATGAGACAGGAAAAATTGCAGTACCCCCGCGAGAAAGCCGGGCTCAAGCGCGGCCTGCCGTATGGACCCCGCTTCGATGCCGGTCAGGGCGAGAAAGCGAGGAAGGAGGTCCTTGTCTTGCGCCAGCCACGCTAAAGCTTCAATAGCGATCGCTTCCGCATCCGCCTGACTCATCAGCGTTTTCATGTGGTTTCTCCGCTTTTTTCGTTGTCTGGCCGAATGTGTAGCTGCCGCTCCGTCGAGGAACAATGGAATTATTTGCCTTTCATCAATGAAATGAGGTTAAACTGATCGTGGTCTGAAAGTGGAGAACTTTCTAGTGGTCTATTTCGGTCCATTGTCAGATAAGAAGATCGAGAAAATGCCGGGTTGCTGCAGGGAATAAGACCAAGGAATATTCGATGCCGAAAAGCGTAATGATTGTCGAAGACAACGAACTCAATATGAAGTTGTTTCGCGATCTAATCGAAGCCAGCGGATACGAGACCATCCGTACGAGAAACGGGCTTGAGGCGCTGGACCTTGCGCGTGAGCATCGACCCGACCTGATTCTGATGGACATACAGCTTCCGGAGGTATCGGGGCTGGAAGTCACGAAATGGCTGAAGGACGATGACGAGCTGCGGCATATTCCGGTGATCGCCGTAACGGCATTTGCCATGAAAGGCGACGAGGAGCGTATACGGCAGGGGGGCTGCGAAGCCTATATATCCAAGCCGATATCGGTGCCCCGCTTTATAGAAACAATCAAATCCTATATGGGCGACGCTTAGCGGAAATCAGGGCGGGGGCATCATGACTGCAAGAATTCTCGTCGTTGACGATGTGGATTCCAATGTAAAGCTCCTCGAAGCCAGGCTGCTCTCCGAATATTACGAGGTCGTTACGGCCTACAGCGGGCCGGAGGCCATAGAGATTTGTCTGGGCGGACAGATTGATGTCGTCCTGCTCGACATATTAATGCCGGACATGGACGGTTTTGAAGTCTGCCGTCGTTTGAAGGACGATCCCCGCACATCCAACATCCCTGTTGTCATCGTAACGTCGCTTGATGGTGCGGAGGACAAGATCCGAGGTCTCGAAGCCGGTGCCGACGACTTTCTGTCCAAGCCCGTCAGCGATCTTCAGCTTATGTCGCGCGTAAAGAGCCTGGCGCGGCTGAAACTCGTCTCTGACGAGCTCTTCCAGCGGACGGGCACCGTAGCGGACGCAGAGGTGGAGACGCTGCTGGCAAGCAAGATGGGCGGGAATTATGCCGATAAGGATGAGGTGGCTCGCATTCTCATCGTCGATGAGGATGAACTGGCGGCCGCGCGCCTTCGTCTCATTCTTGGAGAGACTTATCGCATGGACGTGGCCAGCGACGCGAACACAGCCCTGATCCGGGCGATAGATACCGATTACGACAGCATCGTCGTTTCAGCCAATTTCACTTACTATGACCCGCTGCGCCTGTGCTCCCAGTTGCGAACTATCGAGCGCACACGGCTGGTGCCGATCATTCTTGTCGTGCGGGAAGATGAAGGGGCGCTGGTGGTGCGCGCGCTGGAACTTGGCGTAAACGACTATCTCATGCGTCCACTTGAGAAGCTGGAGCTATTCGCACGCTTGCGAACGCAGATAAAACGGAAGTGCTATAACGATCTCTTGCGGCAAAGCCTCAATCGCACGATTACCATGGCAGTGACGGACAGCCTGACGGGGCTGCATAATCGCCGCTATCTGGATACGCATATGCCCGTCCTGCTGACACGCGCCATGGGGCGCGAGCGGCCATTGTCTGTCATCATGCTCGACTTCGATCATTTCAAACGGATCAACGACCAGTTCGGGCACGATGCGGGCGACGATGTCCTTCGCGAGTTTGCGGCACGCCTGCGCAAGAATATTCGCGGCATGGATCTTCTATGCCGCTACGGCGGAGAGGAGTTCGTCGTGGTGCTTCCAGACAGCGATGTGGAGGCCGCAAGGGCTGTCGCGGAGCGAATCCGGACTGCCGTATCGGAGGCGCCTTTTTCTGTCGCCAACGGCAAGCACAAGGTCAATTTGACCGTGAGCATGGGCATCGCCGGATTGAGGCTGATAGGGGACAGCGCCGAAGCCCTTTTCTCGCGAACTGATGCGGCGCTCTATCAGGCAAAAAAGGGAGGACGAAATCGCATCGTCTCCTCGGCGGCCTGAAAGTTGAACATGGGCAGGAAACAAAAAGCCGTCTCGAAGGAGACGGCTTTTTTCAATCGTCTTGTCGATGACGACCGGAAACGAATTACTTGATCTTCGTTTCCTTGAACTCGACGTGCTTGCGCGCAATCGGGTCGTACTTGGTCTTTGTCATCTTTTCCGTCATCGTGCGGCTGTTCTTCTTCGTTACGTAGAAGAAGCCGGTGTCAGCGGTCGACAAAAGCTTGATCTTGATCGTCGTAGCCTTGGCCATATCGAATTACCTGCTCTGTATCTTTGCCGGAGCATGATCTTGCCGAAAACCGGTTCCCAATTCTCGGGATCATGCTCAATGGATGGAAACCTCCAGCGATTCCGGTAATCTCATCCGGCAGCGGAAATTTGGCGCGACACTACGTATTGGCGGCGAAAAGTCAAGCCCGCTTCTTCCGCAAAAGCAGCCTTCCTGCTGCAAAGAGTGCATATGCGGCAAAAAACACACCGAGAGTCATCGGGAATCCCTTGGGGCCCATCATATCCATGCCGACGCCGACGGCCTGCGGTCCGGCAAGCATCCCGATGGCATAGCAGAACACGAAGGCGGCATTGGCGGACGCCAGTTCCCGCCCCGTCAGTTCGGAACCGAGATGCGCGAGGCCGATCGTATAGAGGCCCGCCACCACGCCGCCCCAAAGGAACAGGATGCCTGCCATGAGATACCAGTGCTGCATGAGATAGGGCAGTGCGATCATGCCGATGAGGCCGGTGGTGGCGCAGAAAAGCAGAAGCTTGCGACGGTCTGAAATGCGGTCGCTGACAATGCCAAGCGGAATCTGCATCAGAACATTGCCAAGCCCGATCATCGTAAGCAGCAGGGCTGCATCGGCCTCCGGATAACCGATACGCGCGCCGAAGACCGGGAAGAGCGCGAAGCCACCGGTTTCAACAGCGCCGAACACGAAGACGGCCATGGTCGCCGTCGGTACGGCAAAAATGAAGGGCAGAAACGGGACGTGTTCACCTTCCTCGAAATCGGGGCTGTCACGCCACGCGATCGCAACCGGTATGAGGGCGATCATGATGATGGCGAAGCCGACATAGAAAGGCAGTCCTCCTGTACTGCCGATCTTCGAGAACAGCCACGGTCCGAGCGCAAAGCCCAGCGAAAGCGATGTGGAGTAGATGCCGAGCACTAGGCCACGCTTTTCAGGTGGTGCCGATGCATTGATCCAGTATTCCGACAGGACGAAAAGGACGGTCAGCGCGAAATGCAGAACGATGCGCAGAGCAAACCAAGCCCAGAGGGGCTGAAAGAAATGGAATCCGAGAAAAGCCCCGCTTCCAATGACAAGCATAAGGAAAATCGCCTTGACCACGCCCAGCCGCGCGGCAATAGGCGCGGCAAGGGGTGCGGCAACGATGGAGGCCAGGCCCGCAACGGCGGTATTGGCTCCAATCAGGCTAGCAGAATGGCCACGGCTTTCCAGAAGAACGCTCAACAGTGGAATGCCCAGGCCGATTGCTGCACCAACCGCGCTGATTGTGGCGATGGCTGCAGCGAGCGAACGCCAGTGCAACTGGCCCTCTACCGGCCCGCCGCCTGGTTCTTGCGGGACAAGATCGGCGGATTGGATTTCTTGATTCATGGAGTTCAGATCACTTCGCGGACAAAGCGGCCATGCCGCTTGCAATATTGTACCACCGGCAAGGTGGCGGGCAGTTCAGAGTCGGCATTTGTCAGAAGCGCGCGCGCTTCTTTCAGGATTGCCTGGGTGATATGGGCCACATCGAGCCTGTCGATTTGATCGATAGAAACCCAGTCCAGATCTTCCAGTTCCCCACTGGGAACGAGCGGTTGTCCATCAAGTTCCGGTATATGATCACGGAAGGCGATAAAAAAGCGGGTATCGAAACGGCGAACATTGTCTGGCGGCGTAACCGCGCGGGCAAAATAGCGCAGGCTGCTGAGCGCCGGTATCATGCCATTGTCGAAAAATGCCGACCAGTCGCGATGTGCAGGCAGGATAACCGGTGCCGAGGCCGCTTGCCCTATGCGAAGGCCAGTTTCCTCGAAAGTCTCGCGGATGGCGCATAGACCGAGGGCCCGGGCGCGGCGCAACGATGCACGAGCCCCCATGCCGGCAAGCAATTTGGCAACATCATTGTTGTGCAGTTCTGCTGTCGCGCCGATAGCGCCATCGATCGGATCTGCCCGGCCGCCTGGAAAGACGAATTTGCCCGGCATGAAGGCGAGGCTGGCGTGGCGTCGACCCATGAGAATGCGCGGCGCGCTTCCCGACCGGTCGACAAGCAACAGCGATGCCGCGTCACGCGGCCGCAAAGCTTTTCCGGCTTTGATTGGCGAGGATGGAAGCTGAACCATGGCGGTCACGGTGACGTTTAGGTCACGTCGCCATATTCACCGTCACCCTTGCCTCCAAAACCGTGCATGTACAGCGCCCATTGCAGCCCGATGGTTGCGCCTTTGATCGGCTGCAAAAGCAGCAGCGACATGATCACGGTCAGGGGACCCCAGATCGCCATATGAGCCCAAAGTGGAAGATTGGTGGTCGCTTCAACGCCCATGAAGGCACCCACGACTACGTGCCCTACGATCAAGATGGTCAGATAGGCAGGAAGATCGTCAGCACGTTGTTCTGTGTAGTCTTCGTCACACACGGAACATTGCGCCACCGGTTTCACAAAGGCCCGGAACAGTTTTCCTTCACCGCAATGCGGGCAACGTCCGCGAAATCCGCGCCACATGGCCTCGCCCAAAGGGCGTTTTGGGTGGGCCGCCTTGGGGCTTTCCCCTCCGAAAACCTGTATATTCTGCGCGGAATTGGCCTCTAGCGTGCTCATCAGCGACCTCTTCTCTTCTGACGCGGGATGCCCGCGGGTTTACCCCTTCGTCCACGCATCGTCCGGCTTGCCTTGTGATGCGAGCGGGTCGCCATTGGCAAAGGATGCGGTTCCGAAACCATCTCAAAACGAAGCGCACCCGCCACGGGGAGCGCTTCCACAAGCCGAACCGTCACTGTATCGCCCAAACGGAAGCCCTTGCCGCTCCGCTCACCGGCAATCGCATGGTTCGCTTCGTCATATAGATAGTATTCATGACCCAAAGTTGAAATGGGCACCAGCCCGTCTGCGCCATATGTCGCAAGGTTCACGAAAAGACCCGCTCTCGTCACCCCGGTAACGCGTCCCTCATATTCATCACCGAGATGTGCGGCGAGGAAATGAGCAATAAGACGATCCACCGTTTCGCGTTCGGCCAGCATGGCGCGACGCTCGGTTGAGGAAATCAGCGCAGAGATTTCCTCCAGATGCGCTTCTTCATCGGCGGTGAGGCCATCGTTGCCGAGGTTCAGGGCCTTGATCAGCGCGCGATGAACGATAAGGTCGGCATAACGGCGGATCGGCGAGGTGAAGTGCGCATAGCGGCGCAAATGCAGGCCGAAATGTCCGATATTGTCGGGGCTATATTCTGCCTGGCTCTGTGTGCGCAACACCACCTGGTTGACCAGTTCCTGATGATCAGAGCCCTCGACGGCCTCAAGAATCCGATTAAATTGCGCCGGCTGCAGTTCGGCCCCCTTGGCGAGGCTCAGGTCCAGCGTCCGCAGAAATTCACGCAAGGTTTCCTGCTTTGCAAGCGCCGGGGCGTCGTGAATGCGGAAAATAAGCGGCTGGCGGCGCGCTTCCAATGTTTCAGCGGCGGCAACGTTCGCCTGGATCATGAACTCTTCGATGAGCTTGTGCGCATCGAGCCGTTCCGGGACGATCACCTTGTCGACCTTGCCATCGGGCGTGAGCAGGATTTTCTTTTCCGGCAGATCGAGTTCCAGCGGTTCGCGCGCGTCACGCCCCCGCTTCAGCACGGTATAGGCGTTCCAAAGCGGTTTCAGTATGCTGTCGAGAATAGGCGAAGTCTTGTCATCCGGCGCACCGTCGATCGCGGCCTGCGCCTGCGAATAGGCCAGCTTCGCCGCCGATTTCATCATGATGCGGTGAAATTTGTGCGATTTCTTGCGTCCGTCGGCCGCAAAAACCATACGGACCGCAAGGGCAGGGCGGTCTTCCAGTTCACGAAGCGAACAGAGGTTGTTTGAAATCCGCTCGGGCAGCATCGGCACGACGCGGTCTGGGAAGTAGACCGAGTTACCGCGTTTTTGGGCTTCGCGGTCGAGCGCAGAATCGGGACGGACATAGGCGGCGACATCCGCTATAGCCACAATGACGATCTGGCCCCCCGGATTCTCGGGGTCCTTGTCCGGCTCGGCGTAAACAGCATCATCATGATCCTTGGCATCCGCCGGATCGATGGTGAGAAGTGGAATATCGCGCCAGTCTTCGCGGCCATCCATCGTGGCTGCGGTCGCAGCTTCCGCTTCGCTCAGCGCTTCAGCTGGGAAAACATGCGGGATTTCATGCTCGTGGATGGCAATCATCGACAGGGCTTTTTCGCTGTCGATCGAGCCCACCACCTGCCGAACCTTGCCGCGCGGCAGTCCCTGACGCCGGGAGGAAATCAGGTCGACTTCAACAAGATCACCGGCTTCCGCATTTTCCAGATGGCCCGGATCGAGCTGCACTTCCGGCTGCTTGCGGTTTACCGGGTCAAGCCGCCATTCACCGTTGCCGAGCTTGCGCACAATACCGAGCACCGCATTTGTTCGGTGCTCGAGACGCTTCATCACCCGCGCTGTATAGTCCGGCCCGTCACGATCTTCATTGCGGAATATTTTGGCTAGAACGCGATCGCCAACGCCGACAGCCGGGCCGCCTTCCGAAGCTTTGTTGAGCCGGGTGCGGCGGATCAGGACGATGGGTGGCTTGCCATAACCTGCTTCATCCCATTCCGACGGGCGTGCGAGCAAACCGCCATCTTCGTCGCGTCCGGTAATATCAAGCACAGTGACGGCAGGTAGCGCACCGGGGCGAGACAGCCTGCGGGCGCGTTTTTCAACAAGGCCCTCGTCAGAAAGCTCGCGCAGAAGGTCTTTCAGATAGACCCGCGCATCGCCCTTGATGTTGAAGGCTTTCGCCAGCTCACGCTTTCCCGCCCTGTCGGGATTATCCTCAATATATTTGAGGACCTCTTCGCGGGTAGGCAGAAACGCGTGGGGATCGCTCTTGCCCTCGGCGGATTTTGCTTTGGCTGCACGCCGTTCGGTCCGCGCGGAACGACCGGTATCGGATTTGGAAAAACGGCGTGCCAATTGTTACTCCTCTGCCGCCTCAGCCTTGGATTTGGCTTTCGGCTTGGCTGTCGACTTGGCTTTTGCTGGCGCTTTCTTGGCCGCAGGCTTCTTTGCAGCAGCTTTCTTTTCCGTGCTGGCCGAAGCTTTGGGGGCAGGGGCTTTCTTGCTCTTGGAAGAGCCGGCTTTTTCCGTAATCAGCGCCAGCGCTTCTTCCAGCGTAACGCTCGCCGGGTCCTTGCCCTTGGGCAAGGTGGCGTTGACCTTACCCCAATTGACATAAGGTCCATAGCGACCGTCGCGAACAGTGATTGACCCGCCGTCTGGATGGTCGCCAAGCGTCGCCAATGCTGCCGGAGTAGAACGGCCACGACCGCCACCCTTTGATTGCTTGTCGGCCAGAACCGATACCGCACGATTGAGACCGACAGAGAAAACCTCTTCGGCATTTTCCAGATTGGCGAAAGTGCCATCGTGGCTGACATAGGGCCCATAGCGACCAATCCCGGCGGAGATCATCTTGCCGGTCTCGGGATGCTGACCGATATCACGCGGCAGCGACAGAAGCGCAACGGCTTTCTCATGATCGAGCGCATCGATAGTCCAGCCTTTCGGGAGGCTGGCGCGCTTGGCTTCCTTGCCTTCGCCGCGCTGGACATAGGGGCCGAAACGGCCCGTCCGTGCAGTGATTTCCTCACCGGTGAACGGATCTTTGCCGAGCGATTTCGGTTCATCCGCAGCCGCGGCTTCGCCATTGGCGTCACCGCCAAGCTGGCGCGTATATTTACATTCCGGATAATTGGAACAGCCGACGAAAGCACCGTATTTGCCAAGCTTCAACGACAGGGTGCCCGTGCCGCAGGTCGGGCAAGAGCGAGGATCACTGCCATCTTCGCGCGCTGGAAACACCAGCGGTGCCAGCTCTTCGTTCAGCGCATCGAGAACATTGGTAACGCGTAGTTCCTTGATGTCATCGACGGAGCCGGAGAAATCGCGCCAGAAATCGCGCAGCACATCTTTCCACGAAAGCTTGCCGTCGGAAATGAGATCGAGCTTTTCCTCAAGGTCAGCCGTGAAATCATATTCCACATAACGCTCGAAGAAGCTTTCGAGGAAGGCCGTAACCAGACGCCCCTTGGGCTCTGGAATAAGCTTGCGCTTGTCGATCGTGATATATTCACGGTCACGCAGCGTGGCCAGCGTGGCGGCATAGGTCGAAGGACGGCCGATGCCCAGTTCTTCCATCTTCTTGATGAGCGAAGCTTCCGAATAGCGTGGCGGAGGCTCGGTCGAATGCTGCGTCGCATCGATCTTTTCGCGTGCCAGGGCTTCGCCTGAACGAATTTCCGGCAGCTTTGCGCTATCCTCCTCGTCGTCTTCTTCCTCGCGGTGATCCATATAGGCAGCGAGGAAGCCGTCGAACCTGGTGACCGATCCATTGGCCCGCAGGAGGGCCGAACGCGAGCCATTGACCGCCTCAATGTCGACGGTGGTGCGCTCGATATCCGCAGCCTGCATCTGGCTTGCGATGGCTCGCTTCCAGATCAATTCATAAAGCCGTGCCTGATCGTCGTCGAGATAGCGGCGTACGTCCTTCGGGTGGCGGGAGAAATCCGTCGGGCGGATGGCTTCGTGCGCTTCCTGCGCGTTCTTGGCCTTGCTGGAATAATAGCGAGGCTTTTCCGGCACATATTTCGCGCCGAAGCTCTTGCCGATTGCATCGCGGGCCGCATTGATGGCTTCCGGCGCCATCTGCACACCGTCGGTACGCATATAGGTGATCAAGCCAGCAGTTTCGCCACCGACATCGACGCCTTCATATAGCCGCTGCGCCACCTGCATGGTGCGCGATGCGGAGAAACCGAGCTGGCCGGATGCCGCCTGCTGCAGGGTTGACGTGGTGAATGGCGGTCCGGGATTGCGCTTGGTCGGCTTTGCCTCAACGGACAGCGCCTTGAAGCTTGCGCCTTCGAGCATGGTGCGAATGGCGGTCGCCTGTTCGCCATTCTTGATATCGAGCTTGCCGAGCTTCTTGCCGTCAACAGCGGTCAGACGGGCCGTAAAACTGTCATTGCGCGGTGTCTTCAGCAGCGCGGCAATGTTCCAGTATTCCTCCCGGATGAAGCGCTCGATCTCGGATTCGCGATCCGCGACGAGACGCAGCGCTACTGACTGAACGCGGCCAGCCGACCGCGCGCCCGGCAGTTTGCGCCACAGCACGGGCGAAAGCGTGAAACCGACGAGATAGTCCAGTGCGCGGCGCGCCAGATAGGCGTCAACCAGAGGCTCATCAATATCGCGTGGATTGGCAATGGCATCGAGAACAGCTTTCTTGGTGATGGCATTGAATGCCACACGCTTGACCGTCTTGCCTTTGAGCGCCTTCTTCTGGTTCAGTACTTCGAGCACATGCCAGGAAATGGCCTCACCTTCGCGATCCGGGTCGGTTGCGAGAATGATGCCGTCGCTGTCTTTCAACGCTTTGACAATATCTGCAAGACGTTTGGAGGAATTGCTGTCCACCTCCCACGACATTGCAAAATCTTCATCGGGGCGAACCGAGCCGTCTTTAGCTGGCAAGTCTCGCACATGACCGAACGAGGCCAGAACCTTATAGTTCGAACCAAGATATTTATTGATGGTTTTTGCCTTGGCAGGCGATTCGACAACAACGACGTTCATTTAAAGCAGCCCAGATTCGCGTCCCATGGAGACAAAATATCTCCTCTCCGCGAGAAATTCGTTGCCTTCACATGAACAGCAGGCAGCGTTTGGTCAAGAGCAGGACGACAAAAATAACGAAATACAACTTAAGATTGCTGTTAAGTTGAGCGTAACCAGTAGTAGCATGAAATGAAACAAAGAGTGATTTATCTCGCGGGGAGATAGGTATGGGTGATACAACGAGTTTTCCAGACATGGAAGACGGTGACGATGTACAGAGCGCGACTCGGCACGAGACGCTGACATATATCGAGCAGATGCTGGAGCAGCTCAATTTAATGGCAAAGAATACAGATTATCTGTTGCTGTCCTATATGATCGAGATGGCTCTTGTCGAAGCGCGAGAGGCACTTCACAACGAAGCCAAGACATAAGAAGCTACTCTAGAGGGACAAGGGCGACCTGATTACGGGCATATCGGTGCAGCCTCCCGGCCAGGTCCAGTTCCAGAAGAATGAGCTGGATAGCACCGGTATCCAGCCCCGTATGGCGAACCAGCGTGTCGATATCGGTCGGCACCGGGCCAAGTGCATCAATAACAATGTCCCGTTGTTCCTCCGTCGCAATCGGTTGATAAGATTCTGGTTCTTCCATGGCCGGAGACAAAAGATCCGGTTGTGTCGGCATATCCGTTTGATACGCGCTTGAACCGGCCAGCGGCCGGAGCATCTCGATAACGTCGTTTGCTTCCGTTACCAATGTTGCGCCTTGTTTCAGAAGCAGGTTCGTGCCGCGCGCACGAGGATCGAGCGGTGAGCCCGGCACAGCGAATACTGTACGCCCCATGTCGCCGGCCATGCGTGCGCTGATAAGCGAACCGGATCGTTCGGCAGCTTCGACGACGATCAATCCCAGCGAGAGCCCCGCAATGATGCGATTGCGACGGGGAAAATCGCGCGAGCGAGGCTCCGCGCCCATCGGCATTTCGCTTATGAGTACGCCACCCTCTTCCGGTATGGCGCGATAAAGGGGCAGGTTTTCGGGTGGGTAGGGACGATCAAGCCCGCCTGCCAGCACGGCGACGGTTCCTGTCTTCAAGCTTGCGCGGTGGGCAGCGGCGTCGATGCCGCGGGCAAGCCCGGAAATAACAGCAAACCCCGCTTCGCCAAGATCATTTGCCAAGCGTTCGGTGAAACGCGCGCCAATCACCGAGGCGTTCCGGGAACCGACAATTGCAACGGGAGGCTTGCTGAAAACAGCGGCATTTCCCTTGATCGTGACCAGCGGGGGCGGAGCTTCACAATTTTTCAGCTGCGGCGGATAATCCGGTTCGCCCATTCCAACAAGACGGGCACCGGATCGTTCGATGGTTTCAAGCTCGCGCTCTGCATCGTCCATGGACATGACGCGGATGGGCCGTGCGCTGCCGCCCCGGATGTTGAGATCGGGCAGCATTTCTAACGCGCTTGAAGCTGAACCGCAAAACAGAATCAGGTCGCGAAACGTGACAGGGCCGATATTGTCGGTTCGGATGAGGCGCAGCCAGTTGAGACGCTGGCGGTCGGAGAGGCGAATTCCAGTTTTCGAATTCGCGCTTTCCTTCATCCCTTGGCTCCGATCTTGCTTTCGCTGCCGTTTATCAGGCGCCCTATATTCGTCTTGTGTTTGTAGAAGACAAAGACTGTCATGATCGCGAAGAGGACTGCGATTGCGGGATTGCCCTGGAAGTAAAGCGCGATTGGAACAATGATGCTGGCGACAAGTGCTGCAAGGGAAGAATAACGCGTCAGAAGTGCGGTTACGATCCATACGGCGGCAAAGACGAGCGCGCCGGGCCATGCCAAACCGATCAGGATGCCGAGATAGGTGGCAACGCCTTTACCGCCCTTGAAGCCGATCCATACCGGAAAAAGATGCCCGATGAAGGCACCGAAGCCCGCGCCGATTGCGGCGTCGGGCCCGTAGCGTGAAGCGATCAGAACGGCGACCGTGCCTTTGAGGGCGTCGAGGATCAGGGTTGCTGCGGCAAGCTTCTTGTTACCGGTGCGCAGTACATTCGTCGCCCCGATGTTGCCCGAGCCGATGGACCTGACATCACCCAACCCTGCAAGGCGGGTCAGAACCAGCCCAAAAGGAATCGAGCCCAGAAAATAGCCGAAGACGAGTGCTCCTACGAGCGTCAAGCTGACAAATCCCGATTCGGCCATGAACGTCCCCTGCTGCTTCTTGATTCCGCCTACCCGGAATTTTCGGTTGATTGTTCCGGGTTATGCGGTGTTTTTCAAGCCGAATATACGGTCTTTCCGGCGACTAATGTGTGGACGACGCGGCCTTGAAAACGCGCACTTTCAAAGCAGCTGTTTTTTGAGAGTGAGTGCAGGTCTTCCTCTCGCACGACCCATGGTTCTTCCAGATCGACAATCGCAAGATCGGCCTTGGCGCCCGGTTTGAGCGTACCGGCATCCAGACCAAAAATTTTTGCCGGAGCTGTCGATAGAACCTCCACCAGCCGCAGGAGCGGAATGCTGTCATTGTGATAGAGGCGGAGTGCAGCTCCCAGAAGTGTTTCGAGGCCGATGGCGCCGGCTTCTGCATCCGAGAAAGGCAGGCGTTTGGTATCGACGTCCTGCGGGTCGTGAGCCGAAACGACAATGTCGATGGTGCCGTTTTTCACGGCTTCGACCATGGCAAGGCGGTCCTGTTCGCTGCGCAGGGGCGGGGAAAGACGGAAGAAGGTGCGGAATTCTCCAATGTCGTTCTCATTGAGCGACAAATGGTTGATCGATACGCCCGCCGTCACCTTGGCGCCCAGATTCTTGGCGCGGCGTACTGCTTCCGCTGACATTTCGCAGGAAAGCTGTGCGGCGTGATAGTTGCTGTTGGTCAGCGCTGCCAGACGCAGATCGCGCTCCAGCGGGATCACTTCCGCTTCCCGGGGACTGCCGGAAAGTCCAAGCCAGCTTGCAAACAGACCTTCGTTCATCACGCCGTTTGCGCCGAGGTAGGGATCGCGCGTTTCGCAGGCAATCACGGCATCGAAATCGCGAGCATAGGTCAGCGCGCGCCGCATGAGCTGCGTATTGGCGATGGTCTGCCTGCCTTCCGTGAAGGCGACCGCACCGGCATCGCGCAAGAGGCCAATTTCGGTCATCTCTTCGCCGCGCAAGCCTTTGGTGATGGCCGCTGCCGGATGCACATTGACGACGGCCGTATCGCGTGCCGTGCGCTTGACGAATTCCACCAGCGCCACGTCATCGATCACCGGATCGGTGTCGGGCATCATGATAATGGAGGTCACGCCGCCCGCAGCTGCCGCACGGCTTGCCGAGGCGATGGTTTCGCGATGTTCTGCGCCGGGTTCACCGATAAATACACGCGCATCTACCAAACCGGGTAACACTGCCTTGCCGTTCAGGTTGACGATTTCGGCACCTTCCGGCGCACCCTGATTGCGGGCGTCGGCACCGGCGGCAACGATCTTTCCATCGCGGATCAAAACGCTGCCGGTTTCATCCAGACCACGCGACGGATCGACGATGCGCGCGTTTTCAAAGAGGATCGCGCTCATGCATTTTCTCCATTGCCCAGGTTGCGTCGTGGGTCGAGCAGGGCTTCCATTACGGCCATGCGCACCGCAACCCCCATTTCAACCTGTTGCTGGATGACGCTCTGCGGTCCGTCGGCAACGTCGGATGCGATCTCAACGCCGCGATTCATCGGGCCGGGATGCATGACAAGGGCGTCCGGCTTGGCGTGTTTCAGCTTTTCCTTGTCGAGGCCATAGAAGCGGAAATATTCGCGTACCGACGGCACAAATGAACCGGCCATACGCTCACGCTGAAGCCGCAGCATCATGACGACATCCGCGTCCTTCAAGCCTTCTTCCATCGAGTTGAACACCTCGACGCTCATGTCCGCCATGCCGGAAGGCAGGAGCGTGGATGGTGCGACGACACGCACCCGCGCGCCAAGCGCATTGAGAAGCAGAATATTGGAGCGTGCCACGCGGGAATGCAGCACATCCCCGCAAATCGCGACGATCAGATTTTCGATCTGGCCTTTGGCGCGGCGGATAGTGAGAGCGTCAAGAAGTGCCTGTGTGGGATGTTCATGCGCGCCATCACCGGCGTTGACGACCGAACAGCCGACTTTCTGCGCGAGCAGGGCGGCAGCGCCTGCGGAGGCGTGACGGATGACCAATATGTCCGGCTGCATGGCGTTCAGCGTCATCGCTGTATCGATGAGCGTTTCGCCTTTCTTGACCGACGAATTGCCGACCGACATATTCATGACGTCTGCGCCAAGCCGTTTTCCGGCCAGCTCGAACGATGATTGCGTTCGTGTCGATGCTTCAAAGAAGAGATTGATTTGCGTGCGACCGCGCAGCACGGACTTTTTCTTCTCGGGCTGTCGGGAAACAGCGATTTCCTGATTGGCGAGATCAAGAAGGCAGAGAATGTCCAGGGGCGAAAGCCCTTTGATGCCCAGCAGGTGGCGGTGAGGGAAAAGCGGAGGGACCGTTTGATTTGTCATGGCAAGTCACCCGTATAGGACCATGAGGCAGGTCCCGCAACCGTCCTTATAATGGCTATGGGCGATTCACCAAGAAAAACCTGTGCTGACCTGACGACAAATTGCGTTCGGGATGGCAAAATTTTAGCAAATGCGATGCAAGAACCCTAAATAGAACTGAATCGCACAAGACGGAACGAGCTTTTGAAAACGCACGACGTGACCAACCAGACACCGCCCATGACGGGCAACAATGCCTATCTGGGCGATCCGCTTCTGATGCAGATTGCGGCACGTTTCCCGAAGGAACTGCATACGGATCTGGAGCAGACGGGCCGTTTCGTCATGTCGGCTGAAGCACAGGACCTTGCGCGTCTCGCCAACACCGAGCTGCCGAAATTGCGCACCCATGACCGGCAGGGCAACCGTATCGACCTGGTTGAATATCATCCAGCCTATCATGCGCTGATGCGACGCTCGATCGCCGCCGGCTTGCATTGTTCCATCTGGGAGGGCAACCCGCTGGAAACCGGTCGCCGTCATCAGGCACGCGCCTCGCGCTTTTTCCTGACGGCGCAGCTTGAGGCGGGGCATCTTTGCCCGCTGACCATGACGAGCGCATCGCTTGCTGCGCTCATGGCCTCGCCGGACATCTACAAGGAATGGTCGCCGGTCATTCTTTCAAGAAAATACGACTTTTCGCAGAAGCCCGCATTTGCCAAGCAGGGCATTACGCTTGGCATGGGTATGACCGAAAAGCAGGGCGGAACCGATGTGCGGGCCAATACGACCCGCGCCATCCGCAACGAAGATGACACCTATGCCATTACTGGCCACAAGTGGTTCATGTCCGCTCCTATGTCGGACGCGTTCCTGACGCTGGCGCAGGCAGAAGACGGTCTTTCCTGTTTTCTGCTTCCGCGCCTCACTTCCCAGGGAAGCGGGAACGGATTCTTTTTCCAGCGCCTGAAAGACAAGCTCGGCAACAAGTCCAACGCCTCATCGGAGGTGGAATTTGACGGCGCGGTTGGTCATCTGATCGGTAATCCGGGCGAGGGCGTCAAGACGATCATGGATATGGTCACGCTGACGCGGCTCGATTGCGCAGTGGCATCGGCTGGACTTATGCGATCGGGCCTCGCCGAAGCCGTGCATCATAGTCGTCACCGGCAGGTGTTCGGCAAGGCTCTTATCGAACAGCCATTGATGCAGCGCGTACTCGCCGATATGGCGCTCGATGTTGCCGGTGCGACCGCGCTTTCCATGCGGCTGGCACGCGCCTTTGATATGGCTGCAAGTGATCGCGCAGAGGCGGCGTTTGCCCGCTGCATGACGCCGGTGGTGAAATACTGGGTTTGCAAGATCGCGCCTGCCTTACTCTATGAAGCAATGGAGTGCTTAGGCGGCAACGGCTATATCGAGGAAGGCAATCTTGCGCGTGCCTATCGCGAAGCGCCGGTCAACGCGATCTGGGAAGGGTCCGGAAATGTCATGGCGCTGGATGTCGCGCGTGTGCTGTCCCGCGCGCCGGGGCTTTTCGATGAAGTACTGGAGTGGATCGGCGGGCAGCTTGGCCCGCGCGGGCAGGGGACGCTTGATGTGCTCCGTGCTGCATTGCAGCTCACTGAAACCGATCCGGGCGTTGCACGCCTTCTGACCGAGCAATTGGCCTATGCCGCCGCCGCCGCAGAACTGCGCCAGCTTGGTGCCGACGATGTGGCTGACGCATTCATTGAAACCCGCCTCGGCGGACAGTGGCGGTCGACCTATGGTATGCTGGATGCACGCCACAATGCGGAACGCATTCTCGACCAGCTTTATCCGGCGTCGTAATCGTCAGGTGCCAACCGCCTGATGCTGTGCAGGCGGTCGAGCGCCCCTTGAAGAATGAAAGCTGCGGCCGCCGAATCGATACGTTCGGCCCGCTTGCCTCGTGAGACGTCCATGCCGATAAGCGCCCGTTCGGCGGCGACCGTCGACAGGCGCTCGTCCCAGAACACAAAGGGCAGGTCGGTGAGAGGCTGCATGGTGCGCACAAATGCCCGCGTGGCCTGAACGCGGGGGCCGGATGTTCCATCCATATTCATAGGCAAACCGATGACGATAACGCCGACCTTGTCGGCGTCGAGGGCTTTCAGAAGCACTTGTGCGTCGATCGAAAACTTCACCCGTTTAATGACCGGGCGCGGATGGGCGAAGGAAAGACCGAGGTCCGATACCGCAAGGCCGATGGTCTTGGTTCCCAAGTCCAGTCCGGCAATGGTCTTTCCGGGCTGAAGCAGCGCCGGAATTTCCTCGATTTCAACGACAGCCATCGGTCCTCATCGGATTTTGAAGTGGTTTCTATTGCCTTCAACTTTATTGGCGTCATATCTGTTCGCAAACTGGAAATCGAGCCGGAAACAGAGATTGAGGAGAGAGTTTATGAAACTTACATGGCTTGGCCACGCCGCCTTCCGCGTTGAAACTGCAAAGGCCGTCATTCTCATCGATCCGTTTCTCAACGGAAATCCCGGTGCGAAGGGCATAGATTTCAAGGAAGTAACCAGCGGTGTAACTCACATCGCGCTGACGCACGGCCACGGCGATCATGTCGGCGATACGGTAGCAATTGCCAGGGAACATGGTGCGACGGTTATCGCCAACGCCGATCTTGCAAGCTGGCTCGGCAGTCAGGGCGTGGAAAAGGTTGATCCCGGCAATACTGGCGGCACGGTGGCGCATGACGGCTTTACCATCACATTCGTCAACGCACTTCATTCCTCGGCAATGCTGACGGAAAACGGCGTCTCGCAGGCATTGGGCAATCCGAACGGTCTGGTGTTCCATTTCGAGGACGCGCCGACGCTTTACCATATGGGAGACACGGATATCTTTTCCGATATGGGGCTTATCAACGAGCTTCATCAGCCTGAGATCGGGATCGTTCCCATTGGCGATCGCTTTACGATGGGCGGTGCGGTTGCGGCTCTCGCCTGCCAGCGTTACTTCAATTTCAAAACCGTGCTGCCGTGCCATTATGGCTCGTTCCCCATCATCGATCAGACGGCGGACAAGTTCGTGGCCGGAATGGCAGACCATCGCGAGACAAAAGTGCTGACCGATCCGGCTGGAACTGTCCACAGCTTCTAAAGGCCTTTTGAGGCGCAAGAAATGTTGCGCTTCAACAGTCGCGCCGTTATAGCCGGTAGGAAACCTTTTCAGGGGTGGCGGGTCGCCGCCCGATCTGAAGCGCATCCCGGAACATGCAATGCGGTTTTCGGACAAGATGTGCGTGGATACAAAGTTAGTGCATTTGCGGAGAACAGGATGTCCGTCGATATTTCCACCGTCAAGCGCGTCGCGCATCTGGCGCGCATCGCTGTCAGCGACGACGATGCCGAACGCATGACCGGCGAACTCAATGCTATTCTGGGCTTTGTCGAACAATTGAACGAAGTCGATGTCGACGGTATCGAGCCGATGACTTCCGTTACGCCAATGGACATGCGCATGCGCGAAGACAAGGTGACCGATGGCGGCATTGCTGCCGCAGTGGTCGCCAACGCACCGGTTACGGAAGACAATTTCTTCGTCGTCCCAAAGGTCGTGGAGTAGGTCATGGCCATTCGGGTTTCAGTCGAGCCCCCTTTGCAGGACGATGTGCGCGCGCTGGTCGACGGCCTGAATGCGCATCTCCTGCCGCTGTCGCCGCTGGAATTCCAGTTCAAGATGACGGTGGAGCAGATGGCGGGGCCGGATACGACGGTCTTTGTAGCGCGCGACGAAAACGGCAGGGCTGTCGGGTGTGGTGCCTTGAAGATGCATGGAGATGGCATCGCCGAGGTGAAGCGCATGTTTACCCTCCCGGAAGTGCGCGGCAAGCGCGTTGGCTCTATTCTGGTCGACGCGATTGTCGATCTGGCGAGGGCGAGCGGCGTTACCCGTCTGGTACTCGAAACGGGAACTGGTCCCGGTTTTGCCGGGGCATGGCGGCTTTATGAGAATTCAGGTTTTACGCGCTGCGGTGTGGTTCTGGACTATCCCGAATCTGAATACAGCGCCTTTTTTGAAAAGCGTCTCACTGAGGCGCACTGACAGGATTTGACGATGAGCGAACTGACCGCACTGACCATTGCCGAGGCGCGAGACAAGCTGAAGGCCAAAGCCATCACAGCGACCGAACTGACCGACGCCTATCTTTCCGCTATCGACTCTGCGAATGACACCATCAACGCTTACGTGAAGGTGACACACGATCAGGCGCGTTCGATGGCGAAGGCTTCGGATGAGCGCATCGCCAAGGGCGAGGCGGGCGCATTGGAAGGCATTCCGCTGGGCGTGAAGGACTTGTTTGCGACCAAGGGTGTGCACACGCAGGCCTGCTCCCACATTCTCGACGGTTTCAAGCCGGAATATGAATCGACCGTCACCGCCAATTTGTGGGCGGATGGCGCGGTTATGCTCGGCAAGCTCAATATGGACGAATTCGCCATGGGCTCGTCCAACGAAACCTCCTATTATGGCGCGGTCAAGAATCCATGGCGCGCCAAGGGTTCCAACGCCGACCTGGTACCGGGTGGTTCGTCGGGCGGTTCGGCTGCCGCGGTTGCAGCGCAGCTTTGCGCTGGCGCGACCGCAACCGACACAGGCGGATCGATCCGTCAGCCAGCGGCTTTTACCGGCACGGTTGGCATCAAGCCGACTTATGGCCGCGTGTCGCGTTGGGGCACGGTGGCCTTCGCATCCTCGCTCGATCAGGCCGGGCCGATCGCCCGCGACGTGCGCGATGCGGCTATCCTGCTGAAATCGATGGCTTCGCTTGATCTCAAGGACACCACGTCCGTCGATCTGCCTGTTCCGGATTACGAAGCTGCTCTCGGCAAATCGCTCAAGGGCATGAAGATCGGCATTCCGAAGGAATATCGCGTCGATGGCATGCCGGGCGAAATCGAGGAACTCTGGCAGAAGGGTATTCAGTATCTGAAAGATACCGGTGCGGAAATTGTCGATATTTCGCTGCCGCACACGAAATATGCGCTGGCTGCCTATTATATCGTTGCGCCTGCGGAGGCGTCCTCGAACCTCGCCCGTTATGACGGTGTGCGTTATGGTCTGCGTGTGCCGGGCAAGGACATTGCCGACATGTACGAACAGACCCGCGCGGCGGGCTTCGGCAAGGAAGTCAAGCGCCGCATCATGATCGGCACTTACGTTCTCTCGGCTGGCTATTACGATGCCTACTATCTGCGTGCGCAGAAGGTACGCACATTGATCAAGAAGGACTTCGAGGACGCATTCGCCAAGGGCGTTCACGCGATCCTGACCCCAGCGACGCCATCGGCTGCCTTTGGCCTTGCCGATGAGGACCTCGCCAACGATCCGGTAAAGATGTACCTCAATGACATCTTCACGGTGACGGTCAACATGGCCGGCCTGCCGGGCATTGCCGTGCCTGCGGGCGTCAATGACCACGGCCTGCCACTTGGCCTTCAGCTCATCGGACGCCCGTTCGAGGAAGAGACGCTATTCCAGGCGGCGCACGCCATCGAACAGGCAGCCGGACGGTTTACTCCGGCAAAATGGTGGTAAAATCCGATCTTCTTATTCGCCGGGGCTTCCCCGGCGAATTTGTTTCCATGGCCGCCTTGGCAGTCAGGGCGTGGCGGATTGCGGCTCGTGGTGTGGAACTGGCTGCTGATCGGCAGCACGCGCTGGAAGCCAAATTCCTGCACGACCTTCAAGAGAATGCTGATGGTGTGCTGACCGCCGAAAAGGCTGGAATTATTGCGGGCTGGGGTGCGAGAGTGCCTCGAAGCAATTACATTTCCGACCTATGGGTCGATCCGCCCTGCCACGGTCAGGGAATTGGCGGACAGCTTCTTGATGCCCTCATGGCGCAAGTCCTGTTCGACGGCTTCGATGAAGCGGTGATCGGGACGCATGCGGATAATCTCCCCGCGATCTATCTTTATGAAAAGGTTGGTTTCCGGATCGAGTGGCAAGGAGAGGAGTGGTCGGAAAGCTTCGGGAAACAGGTTGAAAAGGTGAGAATGCGCGCAAAGCTTTGAAGCCAGCTTGTCGCAACCATTGCCGAACGTTCTGTCGCGCCTATCCTTCTTGAGAGTGAATACATCACGAGGAGGCAAGCGATGTGGATCATGTTGACGGAAGTAAACGGGGAGAAGCTCGCCGTGAATTTCAATCATGTTTTGTGCTACAATACTTATGGAACCGGCACGCGTATTGTGACGCTGAGCACGGACCAGACATTCTTCGTCAAGGAATCGATTGAGGAAATTGAAGCCAAGCTCGGCATCGATGTGAAAGCTTGAAGCTTCATTTTAACAATGGCTTAAATAGTTTTATTGAAAAAGAGAATGAACGGCATCGCGCTTGCGAGTTGCCGTTCATGGGACACGAGCAGTTCAGGCTTTCTGGAAACGTGCTCTAAATATCCAGCTCTTCGACAAAAGCCGCCCGGTCCTGAATGAAACGGAAACGGGCTTCCGGCTTGGTGCCCATCAGTTCATCGACCGTGTTGCGGGTTTCATCGACATATTCTTCGTCCACCTGGACACGCAAAAGCGTTCGCTTCTTCGGGTCCATGGTCGTTTCCTTGAGCTGCTCGGCACGCATTTCGCCAAGGCCTTTGAAACGGCCTATTTCCACCTTGCCGCGCCCGGTGAACATGGTGCGCAAAAGCTCATCCTTGTGGGCTTCATCTCGCGCATAGGCGACCTTTCCGCCCTGGCTCAAGCGGAAAAGCGGAGGCACTGCCAGATAGAGGTGGCCGTTGCGGATCAGGTCCGGCATTTCCTGATAGAAGAATGTGATGAGCAGGGATGCAATATGCGCACCGTCGACGTCAGCATCGGTCATGACGATGACGCGATCATAGCGCAGATCGTCTTCCCGATAGTTCTTGCGTGTGCCGCAACCAAGTGCCTGAATGAGATCTGCAATCTGCTGGTTCGCCGTCAGCTTCTCGCGTCCTGCGCTGGCAACGTTCAGAATCTTGCCGCGCAACGGCAAAATGGCCTGGTTGGCGCGATTGCGTGCCTGCTTGGCCGAACCGCCTGCCGAGTCACCCTCGACGATGAACAGTTCCGCCCCAGCCGCAGCGTTCTGGGTGCAATCGGCGAGCTTGCCCGGCAGGCGCAGCTTGCGCGTAGCGCTTTTGCGGACAGTTTCCTTTTCCTGACGGCGGCGCAAACGCTCGTCTGCACGATCGATTACCCATTCCAGAAGGCGTGATGCTTCTTGCGGCGAAGCCGTCAGCCAGTGATCGAACGGATCCCGGATTGCATTTTCCACGATGCGCTGCGCTTCGACGGTCGCCAGCTTGTCCTTGGTCTGGCCGACAAATTCCGGCTCGCGGATAAAGACCGACAACATTCCCGCCGCCGACACCATCACGTCGTCAGTGGTGATGATCGAGGCGCGTTTATTGTTGGTCAGTTCCGCATAGGCTTTCAGGCCGCGTGTCAGCGCAATGCGCAAGCCTGCCTCGTGGGTGCCACCATCGCCGGTCGGGATGGTGTTGCAATAGGAATGGACGAAACCGTCCCCGCCAAACCATGAAACGGCCCATTCAACCGCGCCGTGGCCACCCTGCTTTTCGGTCTTGCCTGCGAAAACCTCACGCGTGACCTGATGTTCCTTGCCGAGCGATGCCTCCAGATAGTCTTTCAGGCCGCCGGGGAAGTGGAACACCGCCTTTTCAGGCGTCTCCTTCTTCGGGTCGAGGAGGGAAGGATCACAGTTCCAGCGGATTTCAACCCCGCCGAACAGATAGGCTTTTGATCGCGCCATGCGATAGAGACGATGCGGATCGAACTGCGCCGTTTTGCCGAAGATATCAGGGTCCGGGTGGAAACGGACACGGGTGCCGCGACGGTTATGCACTTCGCCGACATCTTCCAGTCCGCCCTGCGGAATACCGCGCGAGAAACGCTGCCGATAAAGACGGCGATTGCGTGCGACTTCCACTTCAAGCACATCCGAAAGGGCATTCACCACCGAAACACCCACGCCGTGCAGGCCGCCTGACGTTTCATAAGCCTTGCCGTCGAATTTGCCGCCAGCATGCAGCTTGGTCATGATGACTTCGAGTGTGGATTTTCCCGGAACCTGAGGATGTTCGTCCACTGGAATCCCGCGCCCATTGTCCGAAACGGTGACAAATCCGTCGGCATCGAAACTGACTTCGATGAAATTGGCATGTCCTGCCACCGCTTCGTCCATCGAGTTGTCGATGACTTCCGCAAAGAGGTGATGCAGCGCCTTTTCGTCCGTGCCGCCAATATACATGCCGGGGCGCAGGCGTACGGGTTCCAGACCCTCCAGAACACGGATGGATGAAGCATTATAGTCATCGCCTGCCGATGAAGCAGGCGGCGCCTTGGCCGTTACCGGCTTTGGAACAGAGAGCGACGGCGCTGCCACCGGCTGCGCAACAGGTTGCGGCGCCACAGGTTTTTCGCTCTGTCGCCCCTGTTCCTGTTCTCGGGCCCGGGCATTGTTGACCACTCTCGAGAAGAGATCGTTGCTATCGTCCATTTGTTCCGAAAAGCTCTCTATCTGAATTTCAGGAGGCCGCTGTCGAGCCTGCTCGCCAAAGACCGGAAAATACTGTTCGCGAATCACTTGAATGATGCCACGCGCGCTCGCGAAAGGCGACTAAAGTTCGCCTTACGTTCCGTTTGCGCACGGCTTTTTCAAAGGGTTTTGTTCAGAACGGAACTGATTTGCACCAGAAAGTGGTCGAAAGTCAAACAAGCGGGGCAATTCCGGTCAAATTGGATGGAAACGCTGCGGCAGTTCGCATAGAGCCATAGCGGGGACATTCCAGATACCGAGAGTTTGAAATGCAGAGCAGCGCGACAGGCGGCATGGAAGCGCACGTAAAAGGCATGGCGATCATGGTGCTCTCGGTGCTTCTGCTGCCGCTGATGGATGCCATCGGCAAGTGGCTCGCCATGGCAGACCATATGCCTCCGGCAACCGTGACCTTCATGCGCTTCTTCGTTCAGTGCTGGCTGATGTTCTTCATCCTGCTCATGGTCGGCGGCTTCGCAGCGTTGCGAACGCAGCATCTGGCAGGCAACCTCATTCGCGGTGCGCTGATGGGGTTTGGCGGGCTCTGCTTCTTTACGGCAGTCAAGTATATGCCGCTGGCCGATGCGATGGCCGTCTTCTTTGCCGAGCCTCTTATTCTGACGCTGTTTTCGGCCATTTTCCTGAAGGAGAAAGTGGGCTGGAGAAGATTCAGTGCTGTCGGTATCGGTCTCATCGGGACGATGATAGTAATCCAGCCGAGTTTCGAGATTTTCGGCGCGGTCTCGCTTCTGCCGCTCGCGACCGCCGTAACTTTTGCGATCTACCTCATTTTGAATCGCAAATACGGTGCGAAGGAAAGCCCGCTTGTCATGCAGTTTTATGCCGGTGTGGGCGGCTGGATGTTTGCGGGGCTCGCCATGATCTATGGAACTGCGGCGGGGCTTGGCGATCTGAGTTTCGGGCTGCCGCAGGGCATCCAGCCCTGGCTGCTCCTGCTGCTTCTTGGAACAATCGGCACTGTCAGTCACCTCATGGTCGTGCAGGCGTTCAAGCTCGCACCAGCATCCATGCTGGCGCCGTTCCAGTATCTTGAAATCGTCAATGCGGTTCTGGTTGGCCTGATAGTATTCGGCGATTTCCCGACGCCATCGAAATGGCTCGGTATCGCAATCATCGTCGGATCGGGTTTTTATGTTTTCATGCGCGAGCGCCGGGTGAAGGCCGACGCAGTGGCGTGAGCAGAACTATTTGAGCTGACGCGGACCGAATACCGTCTCGAACGCCTTTCCCAAAGCGACGTCCATGTCGCCCATCGTCACCGGCAAGCCCAGATCGACAAGGCTGGTAACGCCATGTTCGGAGATGCCGCAAGGCACGATGCCGGAATAATGGTTGAGATCCGGTTCGACATTGATGGCTATGCCGTGGAAGCTCACCCAGCGCCGCAGACGGATGCCGATAGCCGCGATCTTGTCTTCGCACATGCCGCCATTGGCCAGGCGGGGCTTTTCAGGCCGCGTTACCCATACGCCAACGCGATCCTCACGCCGTTCGCCTTTGATGTTGAACTCGGCCAGGCTCTCGATGATCCATTGTTCGAGCGCCGTCACGAAGGCACGCACATCCTCGCGGCGGCGTTTCAGGTCCAGCATCACATAGGCAACACGCTGGCCTGGCCCGTGATAGGTATATTCCCCGCCGCGCCCCGTGTTGAACACGGGCAGGCTGTCGGGCGCCAGCAGGTCGCTTGCATTGGCGCTTGTTCCTGCCGTGTAAAGCGAAGGATGTTCGACCAGCCATACGAGTTCGTTAGCGGTGCCTTCCCGAATGGCCTGCACACGCGCTTCCATGAAGGCAAGTGCTTCCTCGTAGTCCGTCAGCCCGTCTGCGACAATCCAGTCCACGGGCGGTGCATCAGCCTGTTGCGGCAGGAAAAGCGTCTCCAGCGCGTCGCGCTCGCGCGGCTTTGGTGAGGCAATTTCGGAAACGGGGAAAACGGAGCTATTCGTCATAATGGGAGCATATGGCGGTTTTGCAGTGTAACCGCCAGATGTCAAAATGCCTCTGCAATCAATCAATCGCGAGCGGCACTTCCTTTTCACAGCGATTGCGACCGGCTTGCTTGGCGCGATAGAGCGCCCGGTCAGCAGCGTTCACGAGGTGGCTGTAATCCGGATGGCCGTTGAATGCCGCAACACCGATGGACAGGGTGACAGACTGACGTGCGCCATCGGGCAGGTTCATAGGTTGTTGGGCTATCTGTCTGCGCAGTTCCTCGCCGATTGCAAATGCCTTGTCCTCGTCGGCTTCGACAAGCGCGACCAGAAATTCCTCCCCGCCATAGCGGAACACGAAATCGCTTGGACGGCAGAGCGAAAGGATCGTTTCGGCCACCTGCTGAAGAACCGCATCGCCGCTGCTGTGCCCGTGGGTGTCATTGATGTTCTTGAAATGATCGATATCGATCATCAGAACGCTAAGATCCATTGCCTTTTGGGACGCCATGCGCACTTCGCGGGTCAGGATCGAGGGCATGAAACGACGATTGAGCGCGCGGGTCAGAGGATCGCGACCCGTTTCCATGGCCGCAGCCGCCTGAAAAAGTTCGGATAGCAGAAACTTCACTTCCCCGATCTTCGTCTGGAACAGTGACAGGGAGGCAGCGAGTTCACTCGGGTTATCCTTGCGGGCGCCGTTGATGGCCGGAAGAAGCACATTGTCTATATGTTCTACATTCCGGCGGATATTTTCCAGCGTCGAGGAATTGGAGAACATGAGATCGGCCTTGTGCTGCAACCACAATCCGAAGTCCGAGCTGGCCAGCGTGTGAAGCGGGCTGTCGGGATTGCCATAGAGATTGAAAAGGAGCGACTGGCTCCATTCCATGAGTGCGGCACGTTGCGATTCTCGCTCAAGCGGAAAATCATGGCTCAGCGTAAAGGCCCGATAGGCTTCGTCGGTCTGGGCACTTTCGCGCGCGTCTTTCACGAAGGACTGGCTCATGATTTCAACCGCAATGTCGATTGCATTGCTGACATGCACGATCAGACGCGCCAGACCCTCGCGTGTGGCAACTTCCAGCTTCAACTGGCGAACGATCTCGTTCTTGAGCAGACGCGCGCCCTGCATGACGACATGGATCGGCACGTCGATGCGGGCATGAACTTCGCCGACCTTGCGCTGCTCACGGATGAATGCGTCAACATCGCCGGCGGTTCTCTCGAACATTTTCAGGAGCCAATCGCTCAGCGAGTTGTGCAGGCGCTCCTGGACCATTTTCTGGGACAGGAAAGTTGCCGCATCACGATTGCTCATCAGACGATCATAGAACACACCGACGAACTGCTCACGGTGCCGCCCGATCAGGTCGCGAAGGAAAAGCGAATCTTGCTCCGGCAAGCCGCCGACCAGTTCGATCCATTCGATCTGGGTCGTACCCAGACCGGTTTTCTCGCCCCATGTGGCGTCGATTTTAGAGGCCGAATGATCCATGTTCCTGCTCCTTGCGACAGCCGCAAAGCTCCGCCCGCTACCGGACGTGAACCGGCGCAGGATCGGCTTTGCGGATTGGAGATTCTGCAGCTTCTCCCTTGCTTCAAGGGATAGCATGCGAATTCAATTGGCTTCTGATATCCAGATTCTCTTAAAAATACCCCAGCAAAATTGCAGGTGGTGTGCGGCGTCCCGTTTGATGGGGCGAGGTCGAGATTGATGGCTCACCGTAAGATTAAGTGACTTTACCACTCGCCCGTTTGACCTAGGTATTTGTGGGCAAGATATTCCAATTCTGGACAGCTCTGAAAAGGAAAATGGAATGAAATTCAAGTTGGTTTCTGCGGCTCTCGCGCTTTTCGCGCTAACTGCTGTTGCTGAAGCGGCCACGCCTGTTGCTCCGGCCGCACTACCGGCTGTCGGTGCCCATGGTGCTGGTTCTGCCATTCAGGTTGATTATCGCTGCCCTCGTGGTGCGGTTCGTACGCGAAGCGGTCGCTGCGTCTGGGATCGCCGCTGGCGCGATGACCGTCGCGGGTGGGATCGTCATTCACCCCGTTATTATCGCGAACGCGACCGTGCTCGCTGGCGCCATGATCGCCACCGTCATCGTGACCGCGTATACATCGAGCCGCGCCGTCGCGGCCCGCACAACTAAAGAAGAAAAGAGCAGCGATTTCGCTGCTCTTTTTCATCAGACGGACTCAGCCTGCGAACGTGAAATGCCGTCGAGTTGCGGAAACACATCCGCTGTCATGGGAGCGAGGACATCAATTACCAGTCCGCCCGGCGCGAAGTCGATATCGCATTTTGCCTTCAACTCGCCTGCGAGAACGGAGTAGAGCAGCCGCTGGCCAAAGCCTCGCCGGGCAGGACGTTCGACTGGAGGTCCGCCGCTTTCGATCCAGCGCATATGAAGTTTCTGCTCGCCCTGCCTTTGAACGACATTCCAGTCGAATTGGACCGTGCCGCTTTCGTTGGACAGCGCGCCGTATTTCACGGCGTTGGTTGCCAGTTCATACAGGCCCAGTGAAAGAGAGACAGTTACCCGATCGCTCACCACCAGTGCCGGACCATGGGTACGGATTCGATGGCCGAACGTGCTGTTGAAAGGGGCAAGCGCGGTGTCGCAGATCTGGTTGATCGTGGTGCCCGTCCAGTCCTCCCGCAGCAGCATGTCGTGAGCCTGGCTAAGTGCGCGCAGCCGCTCGCTGAACAACTCGTTCGCGGTCTGCGGATCGGTGGCGTTCCGCAAGGTCTGGTTGGCGATGGATTGCACCATCGCCATCGAGTTCTTGAACCGATGTGAAATTTCGCGGGTGACCAAAGCCTTGTCAGCTTCAGCTTTCTTGCGCTCGGTGACGTCAATGACGATACCCAGAAGCGTCGGTGACTTGCCCGTCAGTGCCTTGGCCCGGGTTTCCACCCAGCGCACCTGACCCAGCCTGTTCGTGATGCGATATTCCATCCGGAAAGACTTGCCGGTCGCGAAAGATTCCTGCGACCGCTGGATCAGTGCAATCCGGTCTTCCAGCACCACCATTTCGATGATCTTGTCGTAGTTGACCGGCTCATCCGGCGTCAGCCCGACAATACGCCTGTATTCCGATGAACAGCTGATTTCGCCCGTATGATAATCCCGCGTCCAGAAGCCAACATTCGCCACTTCGATGATATATTGCAGCTGATCGTTGCTGCGCTCTTTTTCAAGCGAAAGCGTTTCGCGTTCTTTTTCCAGCTCGACCAGCTTGCCGAGTTCCAGGGTCACATCGAGCTGTGATGAAACGAAGTGATGGAGTTCGCCTGCTTCGGTCTTGACAGGGGAGATGTGAAGCCGGTTCCAGAATGGTTCGCCTGACTTCTTGTAATTTAGAATATCGATATCGATCGACTGTTCCGTTTCAATTGCCGCGCGGATCATCTCGACATGCTTCGGGTCCGTGCCTGGGCCTTGCAGGAAACGGCAATTCTTCCCAATGATTTCATCGGCTTCATAGCCTGTCAGGTTCTGGAAGGCCTTGTTGGCAAAGACGATGGGGTTATCGGGCAGGCGGGGATTGGTGATGAGCATCGGCATGGGCGTCAGTTGAACTGCCGCCGTGAAAGGATCCGCTTCCTGGGAAAAAGATGTTCCCAAAATTTTTACGGACGGCCCTGCTTTTGTTGCCAATGCAAACCCCACTCCCTGAAAACGCTTACAAGCTGCCCTACTTCACGGAAGTTATCCGATTGTCTCGCGATTTGCTAACGAAAATAATGGAGTAGCGAGAACCAATTGTCGTCTCCTCCGTTAGAAGCCGCATGAAACATGCCGCGTTGCCAAGAGAAAACAGGGAGCGGGCAGATTTTCCCGGCAACGTTCAGCGGACATTCATAAACGGACGGCAATGATGGCATCATTGAAATGGAGAGCACAGGATGAACACCTTCAAAAAGATGATGGTCGGCCTTGTCGGTGCAAGCTTTTTGATCGGCGCGATAGTCCCGGTCTCGGCTGCGCCCGTCATGCCAACTGCGCCTGCGGCGAGCAACGAGCATGTTCAACAGGTTCGGGATGACCGCTGGCGTCGCGGACCGGGCCATGGGCACTGGGGCGGTTACCGACCGGGACCTCGTCCGGGCTGGCATGGCCGACCATACCGCCCGGGGCCGGGTTACTGGAATGGTTATCGCGGTGACCGCTATTATCGCCACGGCTATCGTCGGCATAATGACGGTTGGTGGTATCCGCTCGCTGCGTTCGGCGCCGGTGCAATCATTGGTGGTGCGATTGCTGCTCCGCCGCCACCGCCCCCGCCAGTCTATCGCGCACCGGCTTACGGTTACAGCAATTCACATGTACAGTGGTGCTATAATCGTTATCGCTCATATAGGGCCTCGGACAATACTTTTCAGCCGTATAACGGCCCCCGCCAGCAGTGTTATTCGCCATATTGATAGTTGGAAACTGCTGAACACAATGAAGCCGCCCTTCAAGGGCGGCTTTGTTTTTGTGGACTAGCTTCATCATCTGTACCACCAGTAATTGTCATTCACGGCGGTGCACCCTAAAAGGCGGTCGGGGTGAGTTCCGGCAGCGCGCTTGTTGAAAAGCTCTCGGTTCCCCTCTGTTACAACAGAGCGCCAAAGGAGACAGGATGCGCGCGATTTTACCCAAAGCAATAGCCGGTGTAATTTTACTCGGTATATTGAGCGTAGTACTTGGTTCCTGGTACACGATTGATGAAGGCGAGCGTGGCGTTGTTTTGCGCTACGGTGCTGTTTCCGGCGTTGCACAACCCGGCCTCGGTTTCAAAATTCCGGTGATCGATTCTATCGTACGAATATCGGTGCAATCCAAAGCTGCGATCTATAACAGCATGGAAGCCTATAGCCGCGACCAGCAACCAGCCACGATGAACCTGTCGGTCAACTATCGCATTCCGCCAGACCGCGTGGAAGAAGTCTACGCGACCTATGGCGGTGAAGACGGGCTCCTGTCCCGCCTTGTAGAGCGGCGCGTTTTCGAGGAAAGCAAGACGGTTTTCGGCAAATTCAATGCCGTGGAGGCTATTCAGGAACGAAGCCGTCTCAATCAGGAAATTGCGCAGGCCATTCAGAACAGTGTGCGCGGTCCGGTCATCATCGACACGGTGCAGATCGAGAATATCGACTTTTCGGACTCCTATGAGCAGTCCATCGAACAGCGCATGTTGGCCGAAGTTGAAGTGCAGCGGCTTCGCCAGAATGCAGAGCGCGAAAAGGTGCAGGCCGAAATCACCGTAACGCAGGCAAAAGCGCAGGCAGATGCTCGCCGCGCCGAAGCAGAGGCGCAGGCGGATGCCGTTCGTCTTCAGGCGGAAGCCGAAGCTGACGCGATCAGGCTGAAGGGCGAGGCGGAAGCAACGGCCATCAAGGCACGTGGCGACGCACTGCGCGACAATCCGGGTCTCGTTGCATTGACGCAGGCCGAGAAATGGGATGGTCAACTGCCGACCACGATGCTGCCGAACGGAGCCATTCCGATGCTGAATCTGAACGGTTCCCAGACGCCGCAGAAATCGCCCGATTACTGACCGGCGAATTAAGAAACAGCGCGGCCCCCGACTATCCGGTGGGACGCGCATCCTGTCGAATGGGTTTCACGCCTTTCGGGATGCGCTCTTATCCGCCGCGCTGTTCATAGCCCTCGATGTTTGTCCCATCCATTTTCTGGCGCAGATACTGCTTGAGCCTTGCGATATTGTCCGCATCCCAGCCAGTTACGCCGGTAACTTCCAGCCACGCATCGACATAGTGCTCAGGAGCATACACATGCCCATGTCCGATCGGTGTGGCCGTTCCAAAGGCCATGTCGAGCGCGAGCTGAAGCATGGTTACGACCGGATACCATCGCAGATCGGGTGACACATCGGGCCCGCGCGGTGCCTGCATCCAATCAGGCTGGCGGTAGAAGGACAGCGTGTCGAAAAAAGTGACCGGGTCGCTGGCATATTGCAGATAAACCACGCGCATCGGGCCCCACCGCGTTCCATTTCCCGGGGCTTCACCATACTGGTTCATGAAACGCGCAAAGGAGCCGTCCCTGAACACCGGCAACCATTCCGGCGTTCCCGGATTTCGCCTTCTGGTCATGGCTTTCCAGTCGCGGCTGGGGAAAGGAGGGCCGCTCCATAGCGCGCCGTTGATGGGGTCATCGAGCATTTCGAAAAGCTCGGACGAAATTTCCGAGTTCATCGCACCGAGGCTCAAGCCATAAAGATACAGGCGAGGTCGGCTGTCCCGCGGCAGGTTTTTCCAGTAGTTGTAGACGGCGATGAACAGCGCCCGCGATGCTTCCGCTCCATATTCGGGCTGAAAGAGCAGCGACAATGGGCTGGAAAGATAGGAATACTGCACGGCGACGCTGGCCACATCACCATGGTGCAGAAACTCAAGACCGTCCATTGCTGCAGGGTCAACCCACCCTGTACCTGTGGGCGTGATGACGACCAGTACCGAACGGTCAAAGCCGCGTTGCCGCTTCAGCTCTTCCAGCGCAAGCTCAGCTCGTTGTTCCGGCGTGTCGGCGACTTGCAGGCCCGCATAGACGCGTACGGGGTCGATTGCCCTTTCTCCGGTCATTGCCGTGATGTCGGCAGCGGCAGGGCCCGAGGAGACAAATTCGCGTCCAGCCCGCCCAAGTTCGTTCCAATGCAAAAGCGAGGCAGCACTGCCGGTTTTGCTCGGTGCCGTCGGTTGTGGGCGATCCGGCTCGATCAGAGCGTCGTACTCGCGAAAGGAACGGTCCAGAACCCTGAACGCGGACTGGATGAGCAGTCCGTTGGCAATCGTCCAGACAAGGATCACGGTAATCGTGACGCCGAGGACGTTGGCTACCCGGCGAGGCATGACGAGTTGCACTTTCCCGGAGACGAATCGCCCTAGCCGGATGAGAAGGCGAACAAGTACCAACAGAACGAGAAATGTCAGTACTGCCAAAGCCGAAACGCTAATCGGATAGGCGCTGGGCACCGGTTCCATGTCCATGACGGCTCGAACCGAATTCTGCCAGCTTGCGGCAAAATAAAGCGCTGCGACGGCCACCGCGAGACAGACCACGCCGACGGCAAGATTGGCTCTGCTGCGCAGGCGGTCTTGGGGTTCGGGCAATTCCAGGTAATGCCAGAGCCAGCGCCATAGCACGCCAATGCCATAACCTGATCCGAACGCGACGCCACCGAGAATGCCCTGCATGACATAGGTGCGTGGAACGAGGCTCGGTGTGAGCGCCGCAGCAAAAAACAGGGTGCCTAACGCTATGCCAACGCCGGATAAGGAGCGCCGGAAATGGAAGAATGCCTTGGTGGCCAGAGACATGAAATACCGTGCTGTTAGTTCATTCCGATGAAGCTAGGGCAGAACCTGTTAATTTGGTGAAAATGGCACGAGGCCGACCGTTTGGATGTAGTCGCCCTTCGCCGCTCCAGCAGCTCTGGCGCCACTTCCAACAAATTAACAGGTCCTGACCCTAGCTGTAGCATGGCCACGCGGCAAGGTCCGGCCCGGAAGGCCTGACAGTACTGTTCCTATCACCATACGGTTCAGAATCGCTGTTCTGTTGAAGCTGTTAAGCCCTCAGAAAAACGTGAAAATGACCTATTTACCGGCATCTGGAAGCTGTTGCGCGAGATAGAGTATCCCTGACCTGTTATTTTTTTGAATTTATGTTGGAGAAACCTGACTTTATGGTGTTGACCAATCCGTAAGCCGCCCTTATGTTCCGCCGCACTTCCGGGGGCGATTTGCTCCAACAGGGAGCGCGTAGCTCAGCCGGTAGAGCAACTGACTTTTAATCAGTAGGTCCAGGGTTCGAACCCCTGCGCGCTCACCAAAATCGCCAACAAAATCAGTTACTTACGTTAACTCCTCTACTGATCTGTTCGGGCGTTTGTGTCGTGGGTACCGTATGGGTACTCTTTTGCAATGCTGGGTACTGGCGTTCTGATCTCAGGTGCAACCAGTTCAGCGAAGCACCGTGCGATCCTGAGAACGAACCTCGCCACCGTAAGGCGAATGAGTATCGCGTTCATCGGTCGTACCTCCGCATGAAGTCCTCGTATGAGCGGTCAGCTTGACGGCAGGCCAGAGCGCCAGCCATTGCCAGCAGCGGTTACGGAATGAATAGAGGAGCATCATCGACCGGCCCTCCGCTGTTCAATCGCGGCGTTGAAGCCCTCTTTGATCTGGTGGATGTGGCGCTTCGCTTGATGGCCGATGTACATGAAGTCCGAGATTTCATTCTCCGAGAGATACCAATGGCTCTTGTCGCCGGTTACTTCGGCGTGATCCTGATCAAATCGCGAATGCAGAATATTCATCAGGATTGAGATCGCGTTCTCCGCATCGCAGATGGGATTTTCCAGAGCAAGGAGCGCGTCAGGCTGCTTTTTCTCATTCACTCGCATGTGACCGCTCCTTCCCGCCGTTCCTTGCGCAAACGGACTACGGCTTCAAGCAGTTCGGAAAACTCACCATCGAGGCAAACCTGAACGGGATAATCTGCCGCAGCGGACGGATAGATGATGATAACCTGATAGTCGTCCACATCATTCAGTGTCGCTGATATCTCCTTGGCGAGCCGTCGAATGCGCTGCTCTGGATGTTCAAATTCCGGCAAACCTTCGGCGGTTGCCTGACCTTGTTGTGTCGGCATTTAACAATCTCCACTTGTTAATTTATCAAGTAAGATTGAATTAATCATAATTGCAATCATCGTCAAGCCCACTTGATAAAAAAACAATTGCGGTGTAAAAAATAGTCATGATTACACCAGAGCAAATACGTGGAGCGCGCGCTATGCTGGGCATGACCCAAGCCGAGCTTGCGAAACTGGCCGGTCTATCTACGACTGGCCTTAACAATATTGAACGCGGCAGCGCTGATCCGAAGGCTTCGACGCTATCGGCTATTCAGGCTGCGCTAGAGGGTAGGGGAATTGTGTTTCTCGCCAATGGGGATAATCGCGATGGCGGTCCCGGCGTTCGGCTGAAAGCCTAAGCAACCTTTCGCTCAAATCGAATGGTTGAAAGGCGTCGCAATATCCCCAAACCGAAAGTCAGGTTTGTTTTTCTTTCGCCAATTCATTCAAAATATATTGCACCCGATCATCTAGCTCATACGTCACTCTTTCGAAGTACGCTGTCAGCCGCCGGGCAGTCTCAATAAAAATAACTAGATCCACGTAATCGCGGTGCATGTTGATCAGTTCATCACTTTTATCCGTATGATATCGGAAGCTGAAAGAGTGAAGGTCAATTCCATCGAATTCATTCATCAGCCGGTCGATGGTGCTATCGTCAACGCCCCAGTTCATTAAGTCCATTGAAGATAAAACCTGCTTTGTCTTTCTCCAGAGCGGCAATAATTGATGATTTTTTTCTGATTTGGTTAGAGTGATGCCCTCTCGCCATCCACCAACGTCGATTATTTCCTTCATCGATATTTCGAATACATGGCGGTAACTGAAGATAAGTGGAAACACGAGATTATCATCAAAACCTCGACCTTCTTCCACTTTGGCAGCAAGTAATTCAGCAGCTTCGCGATAGCCTGTGATTACATTGCGTCTTCGTTGGGCTTTATTCAACGCGAGTACAGTATTACGTCCAATATCTGAAGTCCGGAAAAATCGGTCTTTCTTGCGCGGGAAGCCATGATCATTTTCTTCGGATTTAGGCAACACATAGCACTCCTCTTATCTATGATAATTAATAGTGTTGCCTAAAAACGTTTCAATCTTCTTGACCGCCTGTCGCGCCTCTGCCAGCTTGCGGCAAAAGGGGCTGGTATGCGGACACTCTTCATAATCGCGAGTTGGATCGGCGTGGCCAGTCCACAAAGGTGAACGTAATGCCCCTCCTTACACCTGAACAGGCGGCGAGCGAGCTTGCCATTTCTACAAGGCAGTTGCGCGATCTAACCGTGTCTGGCGAGATACCGTCCATCAACATCGGTAACGGATCGGTGCGCGAAACCCGGAGATATGATCCCGCCGACATTGAAGACTTCAAGAACCGGCGCAAGAGCTTCGGCAGGCAGCCTGTCCGGCCAACGTCCAGAACCAAATCGGAGTTCATTGACACAACTGATTTTCAGCGGCGAATTGAGGAGTTGCGGAGCAAGCGAGCAAAAAGGAAAACTTGACTGCTCTGTAGGTCACTGCCAGCCTCTCCATACGAGGGAGGTCTAAAGCCATGACACATCAATACGCCTATCGTCCTGAAGACGTGGCAAAACTCTGGGGATGCTCATCCCGCCAGATACTGAACATGATTAATTCCGGCCAACTTGAAGCGTTCCGCGTCGGCAAATTGCTTCGCATTACACCTGCTGCTGTTGAGGAATACCAACGGCGCAACACTGTCTCGGTCAAATCCGAAGAGGGTGCAGCTGCACTGCTAGGTGAGAGGATGGCCCTCGCAGACGCCTTGCGCTTAAGACGACAAACCAGAGAAAACAGGTCGTAGAAGATTTGTATTGGGGGTGGAGGCAATCTAACATTGAAAACGATATCTAAAATAGATGCGGCCCGTAGGCAATTATTAGCCGCACTCCATATTCACTGGTATTTAAACGAACCTATCGCAGTTTACACTCTTGCTGCCAACTCGTGGGAAGTCTGTAATTCGCTTCTCAAGAAAGATGAGAAAATCAGGATACTGCAAGAAATAGTTGACGTTTATGGCGGCACAGCGAAGGAAATTGTTGGACTGATCAACGCACCACGAAACTTTGTAAAACATGCAGATAAAGACCCGGATGCAGTTTTCACTGACATTAAGGAAGACGATTGCGACGCAGTGATATTGACTGCTTGTCTTGACTATATGTTTGCCAATGGGCGAAGCCCATACTCGATGGGTATTTTTCTCTCTTGGTATTCGGCAATATATCCGGACAAAACCGGCGATTTCATGCGAGAAATAGCTGATCTGCTTTTCCCTAACCTCGGCTCGAAAGGTCGAGATCAACAAAAGCTTGCTGCACGAACTGTTTTGGCGAACCCAACACCTCCGCAGATTTTCAACGATCATCGTAACGAACTCTCCGACAACTATCGTTGGGCGCAATTCCGGCTCATTTTTGGAAGTGGCTTAGTGAAATGACGAAACGTCTCGACATCACCGCCCGTCAGGTCACCGCGATTTGCGAGGGCGCAAAAAAGGCCGGATGCATCCCAGAGATTAAGATTGGCAACGCCTATATCCGCCTGATCCCGCAGGAACTCCTGAACGACATCTCGGATGAAATTCCTTACGAGGACAAGGGAAGAGGTTACTTGTGAAAAGCGATCCTTATTCCTATCCGCCACGCGGCATGAACCGTGAGGAAGCCGCCCGGTACATCGGCGTCGGCACAACTAAGTTTGACGAACTCGTCAAAGACGGGCGGATGCCCAAAGGGAAGCGGATCGATGGGCGCGTTGTCTGGGATCGGTACAAACTCGACGCCTACTTCACCGATTTGCCTGACCATGACGAGAACGTTCTAGAGAGCCTATTAGCAAGAGCGCATCGCAAGCCAGCGCAGACTTAGCTAATACCAAAGCAGCATATTGACGGCGGCTCTCTCCTTTGCCAGAAATCAGATTGGGGAAAGGGGAGTATTTCCATGAAATTGAAGATTATCGTTGCGCTGTCTCTCAGCGCTGTTTCTGTCGCTTGCGCAAAACGTCCCGATGCAATCGTGCCAGTCGATATTCCGATGGCGGCTTATACCAATCTGAGCTGCCAGGCATTGGCGAGCGAATTGGTGAAAGAGCGTAATACGCTTGCAAGCCTGTCCAAGCAGCAGAACGAGGCTGCCACCGGTGATGCAGTCGGGGTGTTCCTGATTGGGGTTCCGGCGTCCAGCACGTTCGGCGGCGACAAAGAAGGACAGGTAGCGGTCTCAAAGGGCAAGGTAAACGCTATTGAGAGCGCCGCTAAAAGCAAAGGATGTAAATAGGGGGAGACCATGGAAAATCTACTTAAGATTACGACCAAGAATTTAAGTCAGACTGAGCCTGGGGAACTAATTCGGCTTAAGGCAGGCCACAGCTATAATTTTGCAATTGTTTTGCGAGATGGTGAGCATCCAGTTCTGGGTTTTTTGAACAAAATTCACCCGAACGATCAACGTGACATTCCTCAACCGCAGTGTTTCTATGTATCGCCAACACATGACCCGATTGTCGCATCGTATGGGGTTGATTGGGTTGTTTTTCCAATTACGACTATTGACAGTGAAGTTGGGAAGGCCGTGAATATCGAGGAACACTCAGGCGTTCTTCACATCGATCAAGCTGTCAATCTCATTTCATTCATCGGCTTCAACGAAATGCAAGAGCCGTTGAGCTTTTCCACGGAGACTTGGCAGCCATCGAATTACACCAGGCCATCAACAATATCGTTCAAGGATTGGGATATTTGGCGTTCGAAGGAGCACTTCGACAAATTTCCTCAAAAACCATTGATAAGCATTCGTGCTTAAATGCAGCTCAGCGCCCTTTGATAAAGGGCGCTAGTTGTGCGCCGCGACATGCCATGGATGGCGTCCGCGCACTGACGGGGTTATCGCACTCGCCGTCTAATCGGGATGCTTTTGGTGCATGACTACCAAGGCGCATCCGGCCAATCGAAATATGGTGCTTGTTAAGGCTTCTTGAAAGACCGAAGATGCTCAATCTTTGCATGAACCTGATCAATATGTGGCTGAATATGAGCGTCAATGCCGAGATTTTCAGCATCTTCTTGCAAACGGTCTGAATACTCTAACAGCATTGCCGCAGCCTCTCCGGCGGAGACGACATTCTTCACAAACATCGCATCTACCAGCATGATCGTGGTGTTGACGGACGAATGAAGCAGAAGAGCAGCTAACCGGGGCATATTGTCCATTTTGGTCCTCGTAAGAAAAAGCCGCCTCAGTGGGCGGCGAACTGAGTTCGTTAAGGCGTTGTCATTGACTAATGCGTATGGCTTTCTTCATCATAGAATATTTCTCCATGATCGATAGGTATAGGCCGATTTTCATGCGTAAAACTGGGGGAGTAATCCGCCCAATGCTCTTTGGGGTACAGTTCATGATCAGTGTTTACTTCCTGCCCCACTACAACCTCGTCACTGTAATTTGCGCACCATTGGCAGGGACACTCGCGTCAGAAATCTCAGAGAACCCTTGGATATTGAACGTAAAAGTACCTGACGAAACTACACTGTATGTACCTGAATATGCCACTGACCAGTCACCGCTTACACCAAATTGTCTATTTTCTAATGAATTCATAATCAGGCCAAAATAGCCAACTCCACCATCCCCGGATGACGGGGCTAAGGCGGTGTACATAAACCCTGCTGATCCGGGTTTGGTGCCCTTTACGGCAATGTCAATCTGCACCCTCTCACCTTTTCCAAGTCGTATCGGGTCAGTCGTGAGGATGTTTGTCAAAGAGGACGGAACATTCACGACGACGCCATTACTCGCTTGTAGGATACTCCCCCCATACTCATTCCCACCGCCAGTGCTGCTGTCGAAAACGGCATCACGTGTCGGACTGTTAGGATAAACTCCCTGCATTAACGGAGTTTTGATCCTGCATTGAGTTGATGTACCAGTAATCTGAACAACTCGCGTTGGATTATGTGCAATTATGTCACCCACCGAGCAAGCGTTTGAGTTATTGATAGCAATGCCGTTATGCACCCCACTGACTGACGCGTCAGAACAAAGGTTATAGAGCCGGATATTATCAGTTTGGCTATGATCACACCCGTCAAACTCTATTGCATAGCTGTCATCTGTACTAAACTGGAATTTATACAATAACGCCCCATCAATATTCGATTGCGGGGAGTTTGTAAGTTTTATGCCTCGTGTTAAGTAATTAATATGACCTCCTAATATCTGAACCCACGGCCTCGTGGAGGACATACTCCCCGTTATTCCGTACTGAACCCCAACCAGAATATAATTGTCGATACGTACTCCTTCACATTCTCCTACTAGATCAATACCCGCGACAGCGCCATAAATCCTTGGGTTGTTGATAAGAATATCCGATGGGACAGCAGTAAATCCGTCACTCCCTACGATCTTAATGCCAAACTCCATAGTAGCCCAATGCTCTATATCAGTCTGAGGTAAGGATTGATCACGTCTGCCATTGACGGTTATTTCATCGTAGGTTGCATTATGAACATTCGTGGCCAGAAGCCCTCCACCCCACCCATGCTGAAGGAGATCGACGCCGTACATATTCACACCGCGAACGACACATCGTGGGAAGTTACGATTTCCGATGCTGTCGGCAGCGCTATATGTGATCAACAAAGCTGTCTTTGTACTTAATATCTGCGTTAGAATAGAAACGCCTTCAACATACGTGCTGTTCCAGTAATCGTTCTGATTGATAACGATACCGTCGCTGTCATCGGTGCAAACCAGCATTGCACCAGAGAACCATTCTCCCCGAATGGAAACCGGCGTATTCGTAATGGGAAGGTTGCCGCTAAATGCAAATCGACCGTCGATAACCATAGGCAATCCACCAAGAGCTTTTGACGTCTCGAACATTGCTCGGAGCGCATTTCCATTGTCGGTCCCGGTCAATGTCGAACGGTTCCAATCGGCCTTCGCGCCAAACATACGTGGTGAAAGGCGAGAAATTGCAATTTCCCACCACGCACCATCATCAGACCTCACCTTGCCTGCATGAGATGGTTCAGATGCCACGCGCTTGTACAGCGCTGCTCCTCCATCACCTACCGCGGAATAGCCAGCTGTACGCACATAGTGCACGAGAGAGGGGATGTTGGCCGCCTCAACACTGGGCACAGTATCGAAATTCGACAATAATCCGCCAGCGGCTGCCTCTGCCGCCGCTGCTGCGTCCTCGGCACGATCCACAAGTGCCTCTACCTCTGCCTCCACGTCACCATAAGAAAGCATCCGCAATTCAGTGCCGGTATCGATGCACAGTACAGCCATACCGGGTGTGAGATAGCCAGCGGGAACCGGCTGATTGATGTTCGTAACAAGTGCGCGATTAATTGCGCCGGATACCGTTACCGGCCCAGTATTCTCCTGAGTGACATTCAGGATATAGAGCACCTGATACGCCGCCGCTGGGATGGCTACTGATGCCGAAACAATTATTTCGTTCGGTGTTCCTTCATTTGCATTGTTGAGCTTGATCACTCGATTGTCAGGGAATGGCCCCGCAATGACAGCGTTCAAGCTATCGCGGATATCCTTCTTTTCCGGGTGAAACACACCAGAAGCCGGAACGTGCGGGATAACGAAATCCCGGAATACTTCATCAAAGGGACGTACGGTCATTTGTTTTCTCCATAGGGGATACCGCCCGGAAGCACCGGGACAATCGGTTCACATTTGAGGTCGTTGGAATTCAATGGCTTAGACGGGCCATATCGTGCGAGACGCGCCGCGCATTTCCTGGAGCAGGTCTGCTTGGGTTCCGAAGCCCAGCGGACGAAGAACCGATTGAAACAGACGACACATGCCCGCTCTTTTTCGGCCTCGTTACGTTTGTATTTGCAGGCATCGGAACAGTAGCGCTGCGTTTTGTTCGCCTTGAACGGCTTGCCGCAAAGAACGCAGTCCCTAACTGGGCGCTTCTCTTTCTCGCGCAAATAATATTCCTGGTTCTTCGCCTTGTAGGCGTCGGGGTCGGCAGCCTTGCGCTTCGCTCGGTTGATGACCTGTGACGCGTTCTTATATTCCCGGTTCTGTTCGTTCCAGCGAGTGACCACGACATAGTGACGACAATGGTCAGAGCAATAGAGCCTCTGATTATCTTCGAGCAGCGCATGGCATTTCTGATTGATGCAGCGGCGCATGTTGCCGTGGAAGCCGGTGCCACGATATTCGGGCTGACCATCTGCCCATGAAGGGCGCTTCGCTCCGATACGGTTAAGAGCGGTCAGAACGATGTCAGCAGACGCGATGTCCGCTTCTTCCCATCCCCAGCCCTCGACACAAAGGAATGCCCGCACATGGTGCCGACAGGTGCCTTCCAGAGCGAACAGCGTGGGTCTGCCTTCCTTCAGGATAACAATGACTGTATCCAGCAGGCGGGTGCGCAGATCGTCGTTGATTTTGCGGGGCTTGAACCTGGCCTTAGCCGGCCTGCCTGCATCGCGCAGATAGGTGCGGGTTTCGTTGATCCGAATAACCCGCAGTTCCTCTTCGGAGAGAACGCGACCTGTGAACTTGGCGACAACGTTCATCAGATCGCCCCCCACTCAATGACTTCGCGTTCATCTGTGGTAGCGTATGACGACACATTGCTTTCGCCAGCGGCACAGCGAGCAACGGCCATGGCAGCGGCCACAGCGCCGTCAATGCGGTCTTTGGACTTGCCTTTGTGGAAAGACTTGTTTCCTGATTTGTCGACTTCAACGGCTATGTTGTCGAAGTGCCAGCGCAGGATAGGATGACCGCCATGCTTGAACTGACGGCCCAGAATAGCCCGCTCAAGCTCTGCGATTGCCGGTGCCATGGTGATCCAGCCCTGACGCATCTCGACAGCGGGAAAGCTATCCTCAAGGAGATTATTCAGGGTATTGCGCGCCAAGTGCGGATCGAATGCAATTTCCTGCACATTGAACCGGGCGCAAAGCTCCCTGATTTGATCCTCGACAATGCGGAAATCGATCACGTTTCCGGGTGTGGGCGTGATTAATCCTTCCTCTGCCCACTGGGGATAAGGAACATCGTCCTTGTCTGCACGGCGCTGAAGATTGTCTTCGGGGCAGAAGAACCACGGATAGGCTTCATATCCCCGCTCACGGCTTCCCCAGACGGCTACAATTGCCGAAAGGTCCGAAGTGCTGGAAAGGTCCACAGCAAGCCAGCACGGCTCCTGTGTGGCTTCCTTGTCCTCAAGATCGACCACGCCCCGGCCTTCGTCATAGACCGGCATTTCCACGAACGGGCTATCGCTGTAGTCCATCCACATGTTGAGATGGAACTGACAAAAGGCGTCACGCTCTGAAGGACGTTCATGTGCCTCTCTGGCATAGTCGCGCAAGCCGTCAATATCTGGAAAGCCCAGAAGCAATCCGGGGTTCATGAAGTGCCAGAGGCGTTCATCCTGCCAGCCGTCGAATTCCTCCACGCCGTCGCCGGTCCATTTTGATTTCTCGCTAGGGTCCGTTTCAAACAGGATCGGCAGGAAGCTAGGGTCTTCTACTTCGCCGGATTGTACCTTGCGCGCATAGTCGAGCAGACCGAATGCAAGGTTTTCTTGCCCGCGTCCGGCCTGTGTGATGATGACAAGCAACGCCCCTTTAGTCTTGTTCATGCCGGTGCGCAGCGCTTGCCATGTCTTGCGGGAGCGGTCCCCATCCCACGCGATCAATTCATCAGCCAGAACGAATTGCAGCGTCTTGCCGAGCTTGCCTTTCCCGCCTGATGCCAACGCCCGGAAATTCGCGCCTGACAGCTTGTGCTCAAGAATGTATGTGCTCTCGTTCAGCTTGACCTTGCTCTCGGTCAGCCAGTCGGTTTCCTTGACGATGCCAGCGGCTTCCTCATAGGCAATCACTGCATCCTCTTCGGCAGAAGCCGCAACCACAGCCTGACCGCCCGGTTTGCGTTCCCAGCCGACTGTGTGAAGCAATGCAAGGCCAGCGCCGAGCGTCGTCTTTCTCGCACCACGTGGCAGCAAGGCGAATACCGTGCGCACCTGACGCCTGCCGTCTGGAAACGCGGGGCCATAGATGCGCTTGACCGCTCTTTCCCAGAATGGGGGCAGATCAAACTTGCCGGTCTCGCTCTTCGGATGATGGAGGCGCTTGAGGAAATCTACAGCGCGTTCACCGTAACCGAAGGGATCGGGTATATCGCTGTCATCAAACAGCCAGGCCGGACGGCGCGCCTTTATCATCTTGCCCTCCTTTCGGCTTAAACTGACCCTTGGATCGAGATGCAGGTGAGATGCCAAGCTCTGCGCCCAGACGCGCCACGGCTTCCAGTGACTTCGACAGAAGCCCGTTGGCAGGATTAGGCTTGAGCATCTGGTGGGCGGTCTTCGTCAGAACGCCGTGTTCTGCGATAGCCTTCTGCGCCTCTTGTGCTGACCAGCGCGCAATCAGATAGCTTTCGAGCAGTCCGAGAGCCGGGGTTGTCAGGATTTGCCGTTCGGCCAAGTCAGCGCCAATAGCGTTCCATTCCGCCACCATGTTTTCAGGTACGCTTTCGGGTGGCTGGGGAACGCCCTTCAGCCCGCCGTCTATCGCCTTCAGTTCGGCCTTGCGCCCGCGAGTGCTCATTCGGCCAACCTCACACAGCGCATTTCCAGACCGCGATTGCGGCCTATCAGGGTGACTTCCTTGATGTCATACGAACGGCCATCGAACCGAATGCGGTCGGCGGGGTCTATCGATGGGTAATACCGGGTGCGGAAAATCATCACGGCGTCATTGGCAATGCCGTAAGAGCGAATGAATTCCTCGGTGCTGGCGGTCACGATCTGGGCGCGCAGGGTCACGAGGTCAGCCCAGTCAAGGGTTTCGTTGCCCATGCCATCGTCTCCGATGACCGTGTATCGCAGTACGGCTATGACGCGATCAAGCTTGCCTGCCCTCATGTCAGAAGCTCCATTCGCGGTATTCGTTCACGATGGGCCAGACACCGAACGGCAACTCTTGACCGGAAACGCCTACCAGAACGCCTTCGCGGTTCTCGTACCAGCTTGCAGCGGTGAGCAGGACAGCTTGCTTCAGAGAGGCCGGAATAGGCTGCTGATCGGTGCCGCCGTAAATCTCCTCGATCTTGAAGCCAAGAAGCCGCTCGATATGATCCTGCGCGGCCTCAATCGCATGGTTGATGAGAGCATCGTCAATGGTTCCCATGTCCTCGGTTATTCCGAGTTGGGCCTTCATCAATTCGAGGTCAACAATCATTGAACAATACCTCTCTCAGCGTTCATTAAAACGAGAGCTAATTCGGAATTTTTTCGTAAGTGCCTGCCCGCGCCGGTCCCCAGCCGAGGCGGAAAGTTCAGGATCACCCCCCGGTTTCGATGCCTCGAAAGGGCCTTTCTGGATGCTGCGGCGTTCCTCGGCCTGCTTTGATACCGAATGGCAAGGTGTGCACATCGGCTGCCAGTTGGCGCGGTTCCAGAACAAGGCCATGTTGCCCTTATGAGCGGTGATGTGATCCACAAGCGCAGCGGGCGCACCACAACGGATGCACACTGGGTTGGCTGCGAGGTATTCCTTGCGGGCCTTCTCCCATTCGGCGGTATATCCACGCTGGCGAGCAGATGGGCGGGTCTTGTCGAAGCGGGCTTTGCGCTCCTTCTGCATTGCGACCATTGCAGCACATGCTTCACCGGAACGATGGGCCTTGCCACAGTAGCCACAGACAGAGGGAGCGCGCACCGGCATGTTAGGCCACCGGCTTCTCTGCTGCGTTGCCCTTGATCAGCACCGCACCGGCAGCAATAGACGTGCCACTGGCTTTGGTGAGGACAAGGCGCACATAGCGCTTGAAGCCACGATAACCGATCTTGGCCGTGCCATTGGCTGGCAGGGTAGCCGGGAATGCACCGTGTAGGTGATCCGGGTCTACATCGGTAAACGATCCTGCCGTGGTCTGGTCGCTTTCCTGCACCTTGGCAGAGAAGACGCCATCACCAGCAATTTCGCCCGTGTTGATGACGAATGCAGCGCTTTCAAACCCGATCAGGTCAAGAGCGGCGCTATTCGTGGTGGCCGCGAGTACGGCAGGCGCTACGGCCTGCACTACTCGGATGTTGTGAGCAATATCACGCATTGGCTTCCTCCTTACGCGGTTGCCATCTTCAGCTTGCGAAGAGCTTCGGTGAGGGTTGGTGCTCCACCGACACGACGGCGAGCGTGGAAACGGACCATGCCCTTCGTTGCCTGGGTGTACGGATCGCGAAGGATCGACATGCCCACGCGGTCATAGACGCGGTACGCCTTGTTGAAATCGCCGTAGAAGATCGGGAACGTGCCGTTTGCTGCATCTGGCATGGTCGGGTCTTCAATGACCGGACGGCCCAGAAGCGTCGATGGCTGACCTGCCTGATAGGACGGCTGCCAGAGGTAATTTCCGTTGCCATCCTTCAGGATGCGGACCTTGCCCAGCGTGGTGCCGTTCATGAGCCAAGAACCGTTATTCCGGTACGCGGCTGGCATGGAGTACATCAGCGCAATCAACTGATCGGCGCTGATGTTGGTCGCGTGGCCGTTGACGATCTCGGCAACGCCTGCGGCCTGCTGGATGCCCAGAGGCTTCTTGACGCCGTTACCATCGGAGAACGCGGCATTTTCCTTGACGGCGAACTCCTGCGACAGTTCCGTGGAGATTTCGCTTTCAACGTTGATGGCGCTGTCTTCGAGAAGACGAAGCGATACGTCGATGAAGCAGGCAAGCTCGTGAACCGGGATTTCGATCTGACCATAGGTCATGGTCGTTTCGTCGCGTTCCTCGTCTTCACCTACCCAAGAGGCGGTCGGACGGCCTGTCAGCTTCGGCAGGATGACTTCGCCTGCGCCGGTCGAGCCAACGCGGACGGCCTGACGGATCGGGGAGATTTCCACGATACCCTTAATCACCTCGGCCTGAAATTCAGCCGGTGCGAGATATCCACCCTTGGTATCGTCACCGACGATCAGGGCACGCACTTCTTCCGCTTCCATGCGGTTGTCGCCAAGGCGAAGGAAGTTTGCGAATGCTCGGCGCTCAAGGCTGATGTCCTGATTGCCGCCATTGCCACCGGTGGGGCGGTTCATGCGGGTTTCAAGTTCCGTCACCTGATTGCGCAGCTCATCGATACCGGCGAGCTGGGTTTCTGCTGCGGTGCGGAACTCGGTGAAACCGTTGCGAAGGTCTTCAACGGCTTGCGTTGCGACTGCAAGCGGGTCGTCACCCTCGGAACGAGTTTCGAGAGGCATAAAATGCTTCATGGGTTTTTCCTCTTGTCTACGAGAGCGCATTTCGCCTTCCGGCATGCATCAATGAAGGCCGCTGCGCTCTCGGATGAGCGGCCAGAGCTTCGAACAGAGGTGATCCGGGCACGGCCCGCGCTGGGCAGCCCGACGATGGAGATTTCGGCCAGATCGATGTCGGTAAGGACGCGAAGGCCATTCGCCGCCCGCTTGTCTGCGCGGGAACGGAAGCCAATGGACAGGCCATTGAGCGCACCGGCTTTCAGAAGGTCGAACGCCTCTTTGCCCCGCGTCGTCGTGGTGACAATCTTGCCGGTCACAGACAGGCCCTTGTCATCCTCGCGAATTTCGGTCCACACGCCGATGATTTCGGACTGGTTATGGCTCCACAGCATGAGCGGCTTGGTACCGGCCCGAACATGCTCCTGAAGCGAGCGACGGAATGCGCCACGCTGCACGGTTTCCTTGTGCGCGTTCGGTTCGTCCCAGATCGCAGCATAGCCGGTGAAGACGCCTTCATCGCCAGAGGCTTCAAATCGGGTGGATAGGTCTAGGCGATCCATTATTCCTCCTCGGCTGGATCAAGCTCTGGGGCGGCGTTTGGGCCGATGCCGGGAGCGTTCGGATTGATGTGCGGATTGCCGAATTCGTTGCCGCCCGCATATGGCTCCATATCGAGCCACTGGCGCGCTTCGTTCGGGTTGAGCACCTTGGCGCTAATCAGGCTGGAAATGGCCGTTGCGCGGGCTGTCAGATCGGCGCGGGTGAGGTCGTCGCGGTCGAAGGCAATGCGATAGCGCTTGCGCTCGTCCTTGGTGAGCAAGGCACGGCCAAGACCAACCTCAAGGGCCTTCAGCCACGGCTCAAGGCAGTAGGTCAGGAACTCGCGGCCCATCTGTTCGGAATTGCTCCAAGTGGCCCGATCAAGCTCGAATAGCATCGAAGGCGGGACACGGAAGGCGCGGGCTATTTCACTAATCTGGAACTTGCGAAGCTCAAGGAACTGGGCATCAACGCTATTCAGCGTTATTGCCTTCCACTTCGCGCCATCCCAAAGAACCGCGGTCTTGCCAGCATTTGCCGCTCCTTCCATGGCTTTTCGCCATGCGAGGAGCATCTTCTTCGCGCCTTCGTCACCGATGTTTTTTTCGTTCTCGATCACGCCGCCGGGGCGAGCGCCATTCTTGAAGAGATTGCCCGCATGTTTCTCCATCTCACGCGCTGCGCCGATGGCGTCCGCTGCAAGGTTGAGAGGGCATTTGTCGAAGGTGCCGCGAACCTGAATAATGTCGCGGGCCGGAACTGGCTTCCCGTCCAGACTGTAGGAAGGTTCCCCTGTCTTCGGGTCATAGGCTACGGAAATGGCCGATGGCTGATAGCGGATGATCTCGCGGACTTCCTCGCCTACACGGTTCACCCATGCGATCCCGCCCCAGTCACGTGTCAGGGCATCGGCTACCAGATCACGAATTAGCTCAAAGCCAGATGTCCACGGATTGGCATCACCGCGCAGCAAGGCGAGCGCCGGGTGATCCTCTGCCTTCTGTTCGGTGCCATCCTCCCGGCGCTCCATGATGGTGACATCAAGAGAAGCGGCGGCTTCGCTGATAACGCGAATGGCAGATGCTACGGCAGGGACGCGGAGAGCTTCAGCACCGGACACGGCAAATGAGCCGGAAGAGACACCGGACCACAGCGCGGCGAGAACGCCTTCGGGATCGGTCAGCGGTTGGTCGCGCTGCTCAAGGGGTGCTGATTTGGAAAAGGGCCATATCTTCATGCCCCGGAAGATGGAGGGTAACGGCGATTAAAGCCATTACCCTAAAATCAGTTAAATGCAGGTAAATACAGATACTTACGTGTTTTGGATGCCAAGCCAAACCACAATTTCAGTCTTGGTGCAGAAATGTCGCCCCTCAACCATTCTTATCGGGCATGACTTGGACTTCGTTATCTTGCGCACGTAGTCGGTGCTGACACCCATAAAACGGGCAATCTCGGATGCGCCCCACAAGCTTTCTGTAGCGAGCGAGGAGCGTTTGGCGTGGACTGGTTGCTGGGCGCTATTCAAGCATGGCCTCCTTTCCGTACCGTGGCGTTGGAAATGGCTAAACACTCCTGACGAATGACTTGATAAAGCACTCGGCTGGCGAGTGTCGCGTAAAGCTCTGTTGCTCCTCCTGCGATCAGACTTTCATAGGCATTGCTCACCGAATGTTGCACAACCATGTCGAGCGCTATCGGGTCAGTGGCGTCGTGCAGAATTGCCGTCTGCATGATCGTCTTCGCCATGTCTTTGCCCATGATACCAAGAAGCTCAATCTGCTGCTCGCTCAATGTCTCGATTGCCGTTTCCATTAATTCGACCTCGCACGAATTAAACGGGCCTCAGTTGCCGCCAGACTGGCTTCGAGCGCCGTCAGTGCAAACCGCTGCCGCAGTTCTTGGATAACCGGATGCGGCTTCAGATGGTCGGGCGTGGTCGCCAGCCAGGTAGCAGCCTCGATAACTCGCGGGTTCTTCTGATCGGTCATGCCCGTTTCCTCTCTCCGGGCTGATAGATCGTGGCCCGAAAATCCATGACGGTTGCCTGCTGCGGTTGGATAGGAATATTCCGCTCTTCCCACATTCTCTTGGCGAGGTGCGGTATCCAGTTGATGATTTGCGCGGTGGGTCTCGCTGAAGCCCATTCAAATAGGTCAAGCTGCTTCATGCTGCATGCCTTTCCGCGAAGGCCCGTTGCTGAGTGATGATCTCCGGCGTTAGCTCACCGGCCAGAAGCATTCGCCTCAAATACGATGTGACCGCTGGAGATATTGAGACGCCGGAGCAAATTTCCGTCATCATGTGTTCAAGTTCTTCCTGCGAGGCCGGAACAGGTAAAGGCTGACACTGATTGTCCTCCTCTCCATAGGCAGAAAGGAATTGCTCCTCTTCTATGCTAGCCTTTCCACGGTAGTGCTCTACGATATTGGGTATATTTTCTGCACCCTTGTGGGTACAATTATTGAACCCTTCATGGTTTTCCGTGGGTTCAAATTCTGTACCCCCTATTAGCTTTTTGGCCTTCCTACGTCTTTCTTCTTCACGCGCAGCAGCAGCATCACTTTTCAGCTTCTCTGCTTTCTCGCGCATGTGCATCTGCACGTATTCATAGTGAGGGTTGTGAACTTGGTAGAGATCGCAACCGCTTGCCGTGCAAGATTTCTTGACGAGGTATCCATGTTCCTCAAGCAGCTTCCGCGCTTTGATGACCGTAGCCTTCGTCTTGATTGTCGTGCGCGCCAGTATCGTGATGTTTGACGCGTAAACGAGCGTAGGCTTCAGGGTGTGTTCATCTACAGAAAGAAAACTGATCAGAACGCCGACAACTGCTTCACAAGGCGCGCTTCTCAAGCGGGGATCACCTCGGACAGTTTCCAAAAGTTCAAATTTGAAGGTGGCAATGCTGGACTTTGCCTTGGCCTTCGCCGTGGCATAGTCGAGTACTTCACCATCATTGGTGACGAACTCGCTCATGCTGCGTCCTTGTGATCGCGAAGGGAAATACGATCATCGATCCACGCTTGAACCTCATCGGACACAAAAGCTTTCCGAATACCGTCATCGCTCAGCGAGATCGGCTTAGGGAACGCACCTTCCTTAACTTTCTTCCACAGCGTGGAGCGTGAGAAAGAGGTGATAGAACATACTTCACGAATGCTGATTAATGTCTTGATGCTATTTACAGATTTGCTCATGACTTCACCGTTCCGGCAATCGATTAACTGCCTTCCAATATAGCGTAAAAGGGGCATGATCCCTACGTTGCAACCCGTTTTAAGGGGCGCTATCCACACTAATCACGTGCTATTTTGTTCACTGTTGGTTCGTTGAGTGTTCCAGACAAGCTATCTGCCCACTTTTCCAAGGCTTCTCGCTTCTCCGGCTCATACGTTGCGCGGTTATAGACGCCAGCGACACCGGACCTGAAACCGCTGATATGGTTCAGGCAGGCTTCAACAATGTGCGGCATGACACCAAGATTGGACATTCCAGTCGCAACAGTGCGGCGTATGTCGTGAGGCGTCCATCGCTCCCCAGTGACTTGAAGCTTCAGCCTAACCGCTTGCGCGATGGCATTGCTTTCAATTGGATTATCGACGCGGCTGAATAGGGCAGGGTCTTCCTCGTCCTTGTCGGCGGCGGCTACCGCTTTGGAAAGGATCGCCAGCGCCTGTTCGGATAGAGGGACAACATGCGTGTTTCCGTTCTTCGTGCGGCTGCCTGGGATCGTCCATTTCTTCCCATCAAGATCGACTTCGCTGCGCTTGATCCCGCACACCTCGCCGGAGCGTTGCCCGGTCAGGAACAGCAACTGGATGATGCTCACCGTATGCGGGCTGAGAGCGGCGTCAGGAAGCGCCTTTAGGATTGCCTTGACCTCCTCACCGGAAAGCACTCGGTCGCGCCTGACGGGCTTCGCTCGCGGTTTGATGCCAGATGCAGGCGAGGCTTCGAGATAGTCACCATCCACTGCCCAATTGAACATCTTTCGGATGACTGCCAGCAGATTGTTCGATTGCGCCCCTTTGCCCGCTTCGGCCTTAGCCTCAACAATATCCAAAATATCGCGCTTCTTGACTGCCTCGGCTTTCATGCGCCCGATTTCAGGGTAGACATCTGCCTTCAGAAGCTGCTCGTCCTGCTTCCACGTCTTCTTATTCCGCTGGGCATACTTCTCGATATAAAGCGCGCCTAGCTCCTCGACCGTCATAGCGCCCCGCCTAGCGCGTTTCTGCTCGGCAGGGTCTTCACCTTCAGAAACGCCGCTCATGGCTTTCAGTGCCTTCCCACGGGCGCTTTCAAGGTCGATGGCTGGATAGCGGCCAAGCTTCACGCGCTGCTTGGTGCTGTCGCTGTCGCGGGTATAGAGGAGGTTCCACGTCTTGGTACCTGTCGGTGCTACACGCAAGGTCAGGCCTTGAACAAGCGTGTCGTGATAGTCCGTCCGAACATCGACTTTGACCGTATCGATGAAGCGAGTAGTCAGACGCACCTTTGCCATATTGAACCTACTGATGAAAATCTTCTGATTTCCATTTGGGTACCGTATGGGTACGGAAATGTCAAAACTCGCTGATACGCCATTGGACACTATAGAACAGAAATCCCCATGTTTTGCAGGGACTTCCGATGTTTCATAGCGTTCATGATGTTCTAAATTGTATGAGCGGAAGCCACTTTTAATCAGTAGGTCCAGGGTTCGAATCCCTGCGCGCTCACCAACACATTCAATACTTAGATGTTACCGTTTGATCCCCAATTTGCGGTTGGGCGATTTTTTACACCTGATCTCTGGCGATGACCTGTCGGCGGCCTATCAACTGGCTGGTCGCGGCGGCAATCCGGCACGGCTGCGCATCTTTTCCAAAAGGCTGGCAGCAATCGGCTCATAATTTTCATCGAAATGGTGGCCGCCAGCCAGTTTCATGACTTCCATGCCCTTCAGTTCCGGAGCAGTGCAGGCGGTATCCTCTTCTTCCTGTCCATAGACACAGACGACCCGGTCGAGCGGGATTGTCGAAATGGCCGGAATGACGTCCTTGTCACCATCCATTCCGAGCCAGCCCTCAATCGAAACCTGGAATGTGGTCGTCGTTTCGGCCCCGAGAAGGCCGATCATTTTCGTCCGGTCCTGTATGGCCGCAGGCAGGTATTTCCAGGCAAACGGAAATGTATCAGCGCCAAACGAATAGCTGAGAACAGCTACCGGCAATTTATTTGTCGGATCAGCTTTTTTGATCATCGCCGTCGTGTCGTTGGCGATTTCCTCCGGTGTGCGTTCGGACCAGAAGTAGCGTAGCGAATCCACACCGATCACGTGGACACCGTGTGCCTGCAGCCACTCGCCGATGGATTTGTCGAGGTCGCGCCAGCCACCATCACCGGAATAAAAGACCACGACCATATCGGCCTTTCCGTCCTTCGCAGGAAGGTCGACGATCGGTAGGGCTTCGTTCTTGGCATCCTGATCCGCCATGGCCACGACATTGTCGACAGCCATTTTGAGTCTTGCCGGAAATGCAGGAGCAGATTGAAGCACGGCAAAATTTTCCTGCCGGGCAGTAACGGGATTATTCGTCGGTGATCCGGCCGGCCCGATCACCAGGGCAGGGGCCGGAATTGCCACATTGAACCCATAGGTGAAGCCTCCATCCGGGGCCTTGGTTGCTGCGGCTTTTTCCGTGCAAGAAGGAAGGCGGGTCCTGGCAGGAACCGGATCAAGCGCGACAGCGCCTGCAATCGTTGCATCCGGCGAATCCGAGGCCGCCGCATAAGCGATGGTCGCGCCTTGTCCGACACCCGTCAGGACGGGGTGAAAATAGACACCGAGGTCCAGCCCGCGCAAGGCTTCCTTGGCGATGGCTTCGAAATCGGAGTCCAGATAGTTGCACTCGCCGTCCTCCTTATCGAGCGCCGCGCGCCACGGACCAAGCTCGACCGGCAGAACGATCATATTCCGGGCAAGCATGGCATTCATGAATTGTTTTTCCCGGTCGCCTGTGCCGCCGTCATCACTCAGCAGGATGGCAAGTCCGACAGGATCGTTCTCCGGCATATAGACAGGGATGTTGGACAGTCTTTCGGCACTGGCATGGATAACCGGCTCGTCGGAATCTATGACTTTTGTCCAGAGTCGCGCGATTTTACCAGTATGCATTGTGCCGTACACGCCTGCTGCTGCCACCAACGCCAACCCGAGAACAATAAAGAGAACGCGTCTTTTCGTCATTTGCGGATGAACTCCAGTGGGCTGCCATTGATGAGGGTTGTGGCATCGAGAAGGGCGCGCGGCGTCTCAAGGCCGCCCGGGCAAACCATGTAATGCGGCGTCCAGACAGGATCGAATTTTTCCTTGAAGGCTTTCAATCCGCCAAAGTGATAGAGATCGGCGCCGCGCTTGTAGATGAACGAGCCGAAGCGGTTCCAGCGGGAGGCCAGCCTGCTGCCGCTCAGGCCCGATAGCGGGGCGGCGCCCAGGTTGAACCACTTGTAGCCTTCTTCCTTGCCGGCCATCAGCAGCTTCGCGAAAAGCGCGTCCATAAGGAGCTTGTGCACATTCGGCATGTAGCGCATGAGGTCGACAGTGATTTCATATTTGTCCGCGCCGCGCCATATGTTGGCAAAAGCCACGATTTTTCCGTCGCGTTTCAGCACTGCAACGTCAAAGCGTTTCATATATTCTTCATCGAAATATCCGAGCGAGAACCCTTTCTCGCTGCCCGACTTGAAATCCAGCCAGGCATCCGAAATCTCCTGCAGGCGTGGGATGAGCGGAGGCACATCAGCGGCCGGAATGATTTCAAACGTCAGTCCATCCTTGTCGATCTTTCTGTCGGCATAGCGGAACGGCTGGCGACGCGGTCCTTCCAGCGAGAATTCGGCGAGATCGACGCGGGCGACTTCACCGAGTTTCAGCGCGACAAGGCCCATATCCAGAAACAGGGGCAGGCTTTGCGGACCAACACCGTAGAATACGGTGCGGAGGGCGAGCTTGTCGGCCAGCCCGTGAAATGACCATGCAAGCTCTTTGCCGGTTTGTTCATTACCGATGGGTTCGCCAAGCGCGATCAGACTGCCTCCGGACTGGGAATACATGATGAAGGAGCTGTTGTCGGGGGCCAGAAGAAATTGCTTGTCACCAAGCAGCGCCAGGGCGGCATCCGTGTGCGGCCATTGGGCGACGAGGGCGGGCACGGCGGGGGGTATTGAATAATCCACCTTTCGCCTGCGATGACCGTTCCGGTTGATGATGGAGTAAAGGCCAACTGCGGCGACCACGGCAAAGACCAACACGGTTGCCCGCAGGAAGCGTGGGGCATTGCCGTTCCAGGCGAAATCCCACCAGAGTGTGTTGGAATATTCCACGTGGCGATAAACGAAAAATCCAAGCCATGTGGAAACGAGCACAGTTGTACCGACGGTTGCGATCCAGTTCCAGCTCAGGTCAAACGGCCCCGAAATAGGGCGGCGATAGAACGAATCCCGGAAACCCCACAGTGTGAAAGCGAAAAGGCAGAGAGTAATGGCTTCTTCCCAGTCGAGGCCTTTTGCCAGAGAAAAGGCAGCGCCGCAGAGAAGCAGGATTTGCGCAGCCACCCATGCTCGCGCAAGCCTCTTTGAGAGACCGCGAGCAACGATGAGCAGCGCCACGCCGACCAGACTGGCGGCGAGGTGCGACATTTCCATGAAGGATTCCGGAACGATGTCGGAGAGCACTTCGACGCGGTAGCGAAGGTCCGGCGTGGCCCCGGAAACGAGGAGCATGATCCCGCCCAGAAAGATGATGCTGGCAGACAGGCCGGGGATGAGTGGCTCGACCAGCCGTTTGGCGAAGCGTGCCTGCTTGCCGAGCATATGGCGGCGGCGCATGATCTCCCATATGAGAATGCCTGCGGTCGCCACGAAAAGCGGCATAATCGTATAGATAAGCCGGTAGGCGAGAAGCGCCGCAATCGCATCCGGTTTTCCGCCAAGGCCCAGGCCCGCAATGATTGTCGCTTCAAAGGCGCCCAGGCCGCCGGGCGCATGGCTGGCAATGCCCAGCACGATGGCGATCACATAGACGAGTGAGAAAACGGCGAAGCTCGGCACAGCATCGGCGGGCATGAGGACATAGAGCGTAGCGGCTGCGGCGCCTACATCCACGAGCCCGGCAAATATCTGGAGCAGCGCTCCCTTCGAGTTGGGCAGGCGCAGGCTGAATGAACCTATCGTGAAACTGCGCTGCCCATGCGACAGCCAGTAGATCAACCAGCCGATACCGCCCAGAATAGCGATACCGGCAACGATATCGATGCGGGAATCGATGGCAGAGAGCCAGGGAACATCCCGCGGATCGATGAGAAGCGCGGCGCCAACCATTATGATCAGGGCGAACCAGATCGCGAACCATGACGTGCCGACGATCTTGCCGATGTCAGCAAGACTCACGCCCTCCGCGGCATAGATGCGATAACGCAGGGCACCGCCAGTCAGCAGGGAAAAGCCGAGCGCGTTGGAGATCGCGTAGCCGGCGGCGCCTGCAACGGCTGCAAGGCGGCGCGGAATCTGGTTTGGCGCGATCGTGTCGACGGCCACGACATCATAAAGTGCGACAGCGGCATAGCTCAAAACCGTGAAAAACACGGCCAGCGCAAGCGTTGCCCAAGATATATTATGCAGTGCGGCGAGCGTTTCCGTGCGTGATGTATGCTGGAGGAGATTCTCCAGCACATAGATTGCAAGCAACGCAATGGCGATACCGGCTATCGGAAACAGAAAATGTTGGTAGCGGGTGAACCAGCCATGATGTCTTGCTGACGTTTCGGATGGCATGGAAGGCACTTCGTCATCATCAATAAGGCTCATAGGAACATCGTCCGGTTGGAGCAACATATATAAATTGCGCAATGATCTCGATTTAGGGCGAACTTGTGTTCGAGCGAGATGCCGCATTGAAAATATTCAAAGTAGAGCAGAAGTTGGTCTATATAAGCCTGCGGTTGGGGCAGGCTGCAAGTGATTTGATGAATTGAAAGAGGTCTTGGTGCTCGATATTTCATACATGACCGCTGCCGGAGCCGGTGCGTTGTCTTTTCTGTCACCCTGCGTTCTTCCGCTTGTGCCGCCTTATCTGTGCTATATGGCTGGCGTGAGCGTCGAGGATTTCCGTGCAGAGAACGCGACAACCGTTGCAGCAGCGCCTTCGGCGCGCCGTTCACTGGCGTTTGCCGCAATTTGCTTTGTTCTCGGTTTTACGACTGTTTTTGTGGCGCTTGGCGCTGGCGCCTCTTCGATTGGCGCCTTCCTGCGCGCCTGGCAGCAGGAAATTGCAATCGTCGCGGGCGTGGTCATCATATTGATGGGATTGAACTTCCTCGGCGTCCTGCGCCTGTCGTTCCTGTCTCGCGAAGCTCGTTTTCAGGCCCGCAACGCTCCCGCGTCGCCGCTTGGAGCCTATGTCATGGGGCTGGCATTTGCATTTGGCTGGACGCCATGCATCGGGCCAGTTCTTGGGCCGATCCTGACGCTTGCGGGCGGTAGCAGCACAGTGGGCGAGGGTGCGCTGTTGCTGGCAACCTATTCGCTTGGCCTTGGCATTCCATTTTTGATCGCCGCCCTTTTTTCCGGCGCATTCATGCGGTTTCTTTCGCGTTTCCGGGTGCATCTGGGCAAGGTGGAGAAAGCGATGGGCGCGCTTCTGGTAATAGCAGGGGTTTTGTTCCTGACGGGCGGCATGCAATCATTCTCGTACTGGATGCTTGAAACCTTTCCTGCACTTGGACAAATCGAAGGTCTTTTCCTGAAGACTGGCGCGTAAGTTTTCATAGACGCTTTGATGTTATGAGCGAAGATCATCTCAATTTTCTGGACGACACAATGACAGACCGTACCTGCCTTTCCATCGTGCTAGCTGCTGGCGAAGGCACACGCATGAAATCCAACCTGCCCAAAGTGTTGCATCAGGTGGCGGGATTGCCGCTGGTCTCGCACGTGGTCAAGGCCGTTCAGGGTACCGGCAAAAGCGATGTTGCGCTGGTCGTGGGGCGTGGCGCCGACGAAGTGCGCGCGACGGTGGAAAAGAATGCGGGGCCTGTCTCGGCCTTCGAGCAGAAGGAACGTCTCGGTACAGCGCATGCAGTTCTGGCCGCGCGCGAGGCGATCGAACGCGGTTATGATGATCTGCTTATCGTTTTTGGTGATACGCCGCTGATCGAGGCACAATCCCTGCAAAAGGCCCGCGAGCGATTGGCCGCAGGCGCTGACGTTGTCGTTATCGGTTTCCGCCCGGAGAATCCGCACGGCTATGGCCGCCTGATCGAAGAGGGTGACAAGATTGTCGCCATCGTGGAGGAAAAGGAAGCAAGCGAAGCGCAGCAGCAGATCGGTTTCTGCAATGGCGGGCTGATGGCTGTCCGTGGCCAACATGCTCTGACACTTCTGGATGCCGTCGATAATAACAACGCCAAGGGCGAATATTATCTGACCGATATCGTCGCCATCGCCCATAGCAAGGACATGAATGTGACGGCCATCGAAGTACCGGTCGATAATGTCATCGGCATCAACAATCGTGTCGAACTGGCTGAAGCCGAAGCCATCTGGCAGCAGCGCAAGCGCCGCGAGATGATGCTTGCGGGCGTGACCCTTATTGCTCCCGAAACGGTGTTCTTCTCGCATGACACGCTGATCGAGGCCGACGTTATTGTCGAGCCGAATGTATTCTTCGGCCCGCATGTGCATGTTGCGTCGGGAGCCCTGATTCATTCCTTCTCGCATCTGGAAGGTGCGGAGGTCGGCCCCAAGGCAGAGATCGGGCCGTTTGCCCGCCTGCGCCCCGGTGCAAATCTGGGAGAAAAGACCAAGGTCGGCAATTTCTGCGAAGTGAAGAATGCCACCGTGCATAAAGGCGCGAAAATCAATCACCTGACCTATATCGGCGACGCGATAGTCGGCGCATCGAGCAACATCGGTGCAGGCACGATCACCTGCAATTACGACGGCTACAACAAGTACAAGACGGTGATCGGCGAAAACGCGTTCATCGGGTCGAACAGTTCGCTGGTTGCGCCGGTAGAAATCGGCGACAATGCCTATATCGCATCGGGCAGCACGATCACTGACAATGTTCCTGCCGATGCGCTGGCCTTCGGTCGTGCCCGGCAGGAAACGAAGGAAGGTCGGGGGAAAATCCTGCGAGAGAAGTATGCCGCCATCAAAGCGGCTAAAGTCGCGGCGAAATAAATCGTCCAATAGCTTAAGTGAGCGGCAATCCCTTGGGTTGCCGTTCTGCGTTAGAATCTTTAAACCGCGAAACATTACGTCTCAACGTCGGATCTGGAGCAGCCCATGTGTGGAATTATCGGGATTATCGGAAATAACGAAGTCGCTCCGCTTCTCGTGGATGCACTGAAGCGGCTTGAATATCGCGGCTACGATTCTGCCGGTATCGCCACCTTGCAGAACGGCAAGCTCGATCGCCGCCGTGCCGAAGGCAAGCTGGTCAATCTGGAAAAGCGACTGGCTGGAGAACCGCTCCCTGGTGTCATCGGTATTGGCCATACCCGCTGGGCGACGCACGGCAAGCCGGTGGAGCGTAACGCCCATCCGCACATTACCGAGCGCCTGGCGGTCGTTCATAACGGCATCATCGAGAATTTCGCCGAGCTTCGCGCCATGCTTGAGGCGGAAGGCTACAAGTTCCAGACCGAAACCGACACCGAAGCTGTCGCGCATCTGGTGACCCGCGAACTGGCAAAGGGCAAGTCTGCGGTAGAGGCTGTCCGCGACAGCCTGCCGATGCTGCATGGCGCTTTCGCGCTTGCTTTCCTTTTCGAGGGCGACGAAGAGCTTTTGATCGGCGCTCGCCAGGGGCCGCCGCTTGCCGTCGGTTATGGCGAAGGTGAAATGTTCCTCGGTTCGGATGCCATCGCCCTTTCGCCTTTCACGGATACCATCGCCTATCTCGAAGATGGCGATTGGGCCGTTCTGACGCGCAAGGGTGTGACCGTTTACGACGAGAACAACAGTGAAGTTGAGCGCCCGATCCAAAAGACGCAGACGGCTAACATGCTCGTCTCCAAGGGCAATCATCGTCACTTCATGCAGAAAGAGATGTTCGAGCAGCCGGAAGTGATCTCTCACACGCTTGCCAACTATCTCGACTTCACGACGGGCAAGGTGCGTCAGGAAGCAATCGGCATCGATTTCAGCAAGATCGACCGCCTGACGATATCTGCCTGCGGCACGGCTTATTATGCTGCGTCCGTCGGCAAATACTGGTTCGAGCAGATTGCGCGCCTGCCGGTCGATAGCGATATCGCGTCTGAATTCCGTTATCGCGAAATGCCGCTTTCGAAGGATTCGCTGGCGATGTTCGTATCGCAGTCCGGCGAAACGGCTGACACGCTGGCATCGCTGCGCTACTGCAAATCGCAGGGGCTAAAGATCGCCGCTGTCGTCAACGTGACGGGCTCGACCATTGCGCGTGAATCCGATGCCGTTTTCCCGACGCTTGCCGGACCGGAAATCGGGGTCGCCTCGACCAAGGCCTTTACCTGCCAGTTGTCGGCCATGGCCTCGCTTGTTATCGCGGCTGCGAAATCGCGTGGCGCAATCGATGACAAGCGCGAACAGGAACTGGTGCGCCAGCTTTCCGAAGCGCCGCGTTTCATCAATCAGGTTCTGAAGCTGGAAGAGCAGATCGCCGCAGTTTGCCATGAACTGGCCAAGGTCAATCATGTGCTTTATCTCGGTCGCGGCACATCCTTCCCGCTTGCCATGGAAGGCGCGCTGAAGCTCAAGGAAATTTCCTATATCCACGCCGAAGGCTACGCTGCCGGTGAGTTGAAGCACGGCCCGATTGCGCTGATCGATGAAACCATGCCGGTAATTGTCATCGCGCCATCGGATCGTCTTTATGAGAAGACCGTTTCCAACATGCAGGAAGTGGCAGCGCGCGGCGGTCGGATCATTCTCATCACCGACAAAAAAGGCGCAGAAGCTGCCAGCATCGACACGATGGCAACCATCGTTCTGCCGGACGTTCCGGAATTCATCACGCCGCTTGTCTATGCGCTGCCGATCCAGATGCTGGCCTATCACACCGCTGTTCTGATGGGCACCGATGTCGACCAGCCGCGCAATCTGGCAAAGTCGGTGACTGTCGAGTAATCGGGAAAAGCAGCTGTTACGGCTTTTATAAAGCGTTGAAGGTGATTTCACTCCCCAATGCCTCATCCTGAGGAGGTGCTCAGTGCCGTCTCGAAGGGTGGGGCATCGCTTCGCTCCGTACCTCAGGATAGGGAGGAGCGAGATTATTATCCCGCCCGCAAAAGCCTGATCGCTTCGTCACGCCCAAAGAGATAGAGCAATATCCGCAGCGCCTGTCCGCGTTCGGATTCCAGATCGGGATCGCTGGTCAGAATGTAACGCGCATCCTTGCGGGCGATTTCCAGAAGATCGCCATGCGCTTCGATGGAAGCCAGACGGAAACCCGGCGTTCCGGATTGCCGCGTGCCAAGCAGTTCACCTTCGCCACGCAGTTTCAAGTCTTCCTCGGCGATGCGAAAACCGTCTTCCGTCTCACGCATCACTTTCAGCCGGGCTTGCGCGATTTCACCGAGCGGCCCCTTGTAAAGCAGCAGGCAGGTTGAAGGTTTGTCGCCGCGCCCCACACGCCCGCGCAACTGGTGCAATTGCGACAGACCGAACCGTTCTGCATGCTCGATGACGATGATCGTGGCGTCGGGCACATCCACCCCGACTTCGATCACTGTGGTGGCAACCAGAATACGGGTTTCGCCCTGCTTGAATGCCCGCATGGCCTCGTCTTTTTCAGCACCGTTCATGCGGCCATGGATAAGGCCGATACGCTCTCCAAAGACGGGTTTGAGGCTTTCAAAGCGTTCTTCCGCTGATGTCAGTTCAACAACTTCGGATTCTTCGACCAGCGGGCAGATCCAGTAAATTTTCTGTCCTTCTCCGACAGCCTTTCGGATCCGCTCGACAAGTTCGCCCATGCGCTCCATCGGCACGATAGCCGTTGTGATTGGCTGGCGTCCGGCTGGCTTCTCAATCAGTTTCGAAACGTCCATATCGCCAAAGGCGGTAAGCACAAGGGTGCGCGGAATGGGTGTCGCCGTCATGACCAGCATATCCGGTGCTGAACCCTTGGCCGTCAGCATCAGGCGCTGATGCACGCCGAAGCGATGCTGTTCATCAATGATGACCAAGACGAGGTCGTGGTACTCGACCTTTTCCTGAAAAAGCGCGTGCGTACCGATCACAATATCGATCTCGCCGCTTTTCAATCCTTCAAGCACTGCATTCCGGTCGCGTCCTTTTTCACGACCGGTCAGGAGCGCGGCCTTCAATCCCGCTTTCTCCGCAAGCGGCGCAATGGTCGCAAAATGCTGGCGGGCGAGAACTTCCGTTGGCGCCATCAGCGCGGATTGACCACCGGATTCAGCGGCATGCGCCATGGAAAGCAGCCCCACCACCGTCTTGCCCGAGCCGACATCACCCTGCAAAAGCCGCAACATGCGTTCAGGCGATTTGAGGTCTGTGATGATCTCGCGAACGGCCTGATCCTGCCCCTTCGTCAAGCGATAGGGCAGGTGGCGCATGATTTCGGCGACGATGCGTCCTGTTCCTTCCAATGGGCGACCGGAAAGACGTCGGGTCTTGGCGCGAACAAGGGCGAGCGCCAATTGTCCGGCGAGAAACTCGTCATAGGCGAGCCTGCGTCGCGAAATACTTTCAAGCGCAATATCGGAGGGGTCTTCCGGCAGATGAAGCGTATTGAGCGATTGCTGAAAACTGGTAAAGCGCTCCCGCGCCAGCAGGGGAGCGTCGACCCATTCCGGCATTGTTGGAACACGCGTCAGTGCTTCCTTGACGGCGCGCGCCAGCGTCTTGGGCGACAGGCCAGCCGTTAGCGGGTAAACCGGCTCGACCATCGGCAGATTGGCCGCATCTTCAAGGCTCGCAATGTAGTCCGGATGGACCATGGAGGCGCGGCCGTTGAACCATTCCACCTTCCCAGACACGATGACGGTCTCGCCTTCGGGCAGCATTTTTTGCAACCATGGCAATTGTGCATGGAAGAAGGTCAGCGCGATTTCGCCGGTATCGTCATGCGCGAAGACGCGGTGCGGAACATTGCCGCGTCCGGGCGGCGCTGGCTGGTGCTGGTCTACCGTTACTTCCAGCGTGACGATTGCGCCCTCTGGCGCGTTGACGATGCCGGGGCGGTTTCGCCGGTCGATCACGCTATGCGGCGCCAGAAACAGAAGCTGGCCGACTTTCGGCTCCGCGCCCGGTATGTCGGTGCCGAGCAGTTTGCCAAGCAGGGCGGCGACCTTCGGGCCAATGCCTGAAAGCGAACGAACGGAGGCGAAAAAAGGGTCGAGAACGGATGGACGCATGGCGGGAGCATTAACTGCTTCTGGCTGCCGTGCAAGGGCGGCGTGCAATCTTTCTGTGCTCTTTTTGTTCCTGTTGGATAAACGGGTTCCCGTTTGCGGCGCAGATGCTATATACCAGCAGCAATTTGGAACTGACTGGAGCTTACCAAGGATGACTGGCAGCACATTGGCGACGGAAAATCTGGATGTACGGCGCCGCAAGCTTCTGTTTCGCGCGTGGCATCGCGGTATGCGCGAGATGGATCTGATCCTTGGACAATATGCGGATGAGTATATTGTCGGCTTCACCGATCCGCAGCTTGAGGAGTTCGAGCATATTCTCGAAGTGCTCGACCGCGATCTTCTCAAATGGGTGACCGGCGAAAGCCCGATCCCTGCAGACTACGACACGCCGCTGTTTCGCGATATTGTCGCCTTCCGCGACCGCATAGAATTCTGAGTTCAAGGTTCCCATGCCCGTTTTCAGCAAACTAGGTCTCAAGTCCTCCAGCGCATCCGGGGCAAATCGTCATATCGTGATCGACGGCGTCGCCGACGGTTATGAGGCGTTCTGTCTTATCCGTCTGGTGGAAGAGATCGGCGAACGCGGGCCGATCATGTATATCGTGCGCGACGGGCAGCGCATTGCGGATCTGGAACAGGTCTTGAGTTTCGTGGCGCCGGACATGCCGGTACTGCATCTGCCTGCCTGGGATTGTCTGCCCTATGATCGCGTGTCGCCGGGAGCGGACGCCGCCGCGCGCAGGCTCACTGCGCTTGGCGCCCTGGCCGCGCTCAGGAAAGCGCCGCATCCGGCAATCATTCTGACCACAGCCAATGCCGTGCTGCAAAAACTGCCGCCACAGGCTGCGATTGCCGAACAGGTGATTTCTGCGCGTCCCGGCAACCAGCTGGATATGAACGATCTGGCATCCCGGCTGGAGCGCAACGGTTTCGAGCGCGTTTCCACCGTGCGCGACATCGGCGAATTTGCGGTGCGCGGCGGTATTCTCGATCTATATGCGCCAGGCGCGGAAGAACCGCTCAGGCTCGATTTCTTCGGGGATACGCTGGAGACGATTCGCGCTTTCGATCCAGCCTCGCAGCGCACCACCGGCACGCGGAAGGAATTCGTGCTTCAGCCGATGAGCGAAATTACGCTCTCGCCTGACATGATCAGCCGTTTCCGCAAGAATTACGTCGCGATGTTCGGTGCGCCGCAGCGCGATGACGCCCTCTATCAGGCTATCAGCGAAGGCCGCCGCTTTGCCGGGATGGAACACTGGCTGCCGCTATTCTATGACAGGCTCGACACCGTATTCGATCATGCGGGCGATATGCCGGTGGTTTTCGACCATCTTGTCCATGAGGCGCTGACCGAACGCCACACCATGGTTGTCGATCATTACGAGGCGCGGCTGAGGCAGGCTGAAGGCAAGGAACCGGGCAGTGACGCCGTGCCTTACAAGCCGGTGAAGCCGGAAACGCTTTATCTCACGCCATCAGAGGTCGAGAAGCACGCGGAAACCGGGGGCATGCGCATCGACCTGACGCCGTTCGGTGCGCCGGAAGTTACGGGTCGGACGATTGTTCATGCCGATGTGCATAAGGGCCGCAGCTTTGCCGAGGAGCGCGCCGCCACCGACGTGAACCTGTTCGAGGCGGTGGTGAAGCATATTGCCGAACTGCGGGCGTCGGGCAAGAAGGTGCTGGTTGCTGCCTGGACCGAAGGCTCGCTCGACCGTCTTTTGCAGGTGCTCGACGAACATGGGCTGGAAAAGATCGAATCCGTCGACAGGCTTTCTACCGTCAAGGCGCTGTCCCGCGACAAGGTGACGGCGGCGGTGCTGGCCGTCGAGAGCGGTTTCGATGCGGGCGATCTCGTCATCGTGGCCGAGCAGGATATTCTGGGCGACCGCCTCGTCCGCCGCTCCAAGCGCCGCAAGCGGGATCAGGACTTTATCTCGGAAGTTGCCTCACTCAGCGCTGGCGACATTGTCGTCCACGTCGATCACGGTATCGGTCGCTTCATTGGCCTCAAGACGATCACGGCGGCAGGTGCGCCGCATGACTGCCTTGAAATCCATTATGCAGGCGACGACCGGCTGTTCCTGCCGGTAGAAAATATCGAGCTTTTGTCGCGCTATGGTTCGGAGGGCTCGGATGCGGTTCTCGACAAGCTTGGCGGCGGCGCATGGCAGATGCGCAAGGCCAAGCTCAAGAAACGCCTGCTTGAGATTGCCGGTCATCTGATCCAGATCGCTGCCGAACGCCAGATGCGCGGCGCGCCGGTCATGACGCCGCCAGATGGTCTTTATGCCGAGTTTGCGGCTCGCTTCCCGTATGATGAGACCGACGATCAGTTGACGGCCATCGAATCCGTCGCGGACGATCTGGCTGCTGGCAAGCCGATGGATCGCCTGATTTGCGGCGATGTCGGTTTCGGCAAGACGGAAGTGGCGCTGCGCGCTGCCTTTATTGCGGCGATGAGTGGTGTTCAGGTTGCGGTCGTCGTGCCGACGACGCTTCTGTCACGCCAGCATTTCAAGACCTTCTCCAAACGTTTCCACGGTCTGCCCATCAATGTTGCCCATGCATCGCGGCTCGTGGGAACGAAGGAGCTTGCGGCTGCCAAGAAGGGGCTGGAGGATGGAACCGTCGATATCGTCGTCGGCACCCATGCGCTGCTCGGCAACTCCATCAAGTTCAAGAATCTCGGACTGCTCATCATCGACGAGGAGCAGCATTTCGGCGTCAAGCACAAGGAACGGCTGAAAGAGCTGAAGTCGGACGTGCATGTGCTGACATTGTCCGCCACGCCGATCCCGCGCACCTTGCAGCTTGCGCTGACGGGGGTACGCGAACTCTCGCTCATCACCACGCCGCCGGTCGATCGCATGGCAGTGCGCACCTTCGTGTCGCCGTTCGATCCGCTCGTCATTCGCGAAACGCTGTTGCGCGAACGCTATCGCGGCGGCCAGAGCTTCTATGTCTGCCCGCGTATTTCCGATCTTGGCGAGATCGAAGAATTCTTGAAAACCCATGTGCCTGAGCTGAAAGTCGCCGTAGCCCACGGCCAGATGGCGCCGGGCGTGCTGGATGACATCATGAACGCCTTCTATGATGGCCAGTATGATGTGCTTCTGTCCACGACCATCGTGGAATCCGGCCTCGATATTCCGACGGCCAACACGATGATCGTGCATCGCGCCGATATGTTCGGCCTGGCGCAGCTCTACCAGTTGCGGGGTCGTGTCGGGCGCTCCAAGCAACGCGCCTTCGCGCTGTTCACGCTCCCTGCGGGCAAGATGCTGACGCAGATGGCGGAACGTCGCCTCAAGGTGCTGCAGTCGCTCGACACACTGGGCGCGGGCTTCCAGCTTGCAAGCCACGACATGGATATTCGCGGGGCAGGCAATCTGCTCGGCGAGGAACAGTCCGGCCATATCAAGGAAGTCGGTTTCGAGCTCTATCAGCAAATGCTGGAAGAAGCCGTGGCGACACTCAAGGGCACAATCGAGGTTGAAGACAGCCAGTGGTCGCCGCAGATCGCGATCGGCACGGCGGTGATGATTCCTGAAGCCTATGTGCCCGATCTTCAGCTCCGCCTCGGTCTTTATCGTCGCCTTGCCGATCTGGAAGAGCCGCAGGATATCGATGCTTTCGGTGCAGAACTTATCGACCGTTTCGGCCCGATGCCCGAAGAAGTGCAGCATCTGCTCAAGATCGTTTACATCAAGGCGCTCTGCCGCCGTGCGAATGTCGAGAAGCTCGACGCCGGTCCGAAGGGCGTGGTCATCCAGTTCCGCAACGCCACTTTTGCAAATCCGGTCGGGCTTGTGAAAATGATCGGGGAACAGGGTTCTATGGCCAAGATCAGGCCAGATCAGAGCATTGTTTTCATCCGCGACTGGGCAACACCGGAGAAGCGCCTCAACGGCTCGGCAGTCATCATGACTCAGCTCGCAAAAATTGCTACAGGCGGCTGAGGCACACGGGGATAAAAACTGAGGGTTCGGAGCCGCCTGTTGGTCCCGAGATTTTAGAACGGAGAGAACTTTGATGCTTAAGAATGCTTTGCGCATTTTCTGCACTGCGGGTGCACTTGTGTTGGCTTCTCAATCGGCTTTTGCTCTGACCACACTCAACTGCAAGGTTGAAGGTATCGAGAATTTTGTCACGCGTTTCAGCCATAACATTGCGATTCAGGAAGCTCAGACCGCCAAGACAGTCATCTTTGAAGGCCTCGACATGGAAGCTGACCCGGAGCCAAAAAAGACAAGCAAGGAAGTTCCACTCGCTGACGTTGAATGGCCTGTGATGCCAGATATGGCAACGCTGGAACGTCAGAAGCTGCAGGCCGAATACAAAGATGGTGCCAATGGCAATAAGATCGTAGTCATCAAGGGCACGGACGGCGGCGAATATATGGAATATGAATTTGCCAAGCAGCCATGTTGGACTCTGGTTCGCGTGTCCGATCAGAGCATGTAGGCACTCAATTATTCAAAGAAAAAGCCCGCGCGTCCAGATGGAGCGCGGGCTTTTTTATAGCTTTTCTTTCAGCGATCTTCGGCAATTCCTGGCTCAAAACCTTCCGCTGTCTGGCGGATGGCGTCGGCAAGGACATCGGCCGTCTGTGCGCCCATGACGGCGTATTTCTGGTCGATGATGAAGCACGGCACGCCGCGCACACCAATGCGGCTGGCCGTATCTATCTCCTCGCGAATTGTCGCCTTGTCGGCATCGCTTTGAAGAAGCCGGGCGACAACTGCTGCGTCCATGCCGATGCTTGCCGCCGCATCAACCAACACTTCATGGTCGCCAATATCCTGTCCCTGCTCGAAATAGAGCGAAAACAACAGGCCGACCATCCGATCCTGCGTATCGGGTGCAGCCTGTGCCGCCCAATGGATGACGCGATGTGCGTCGAGCGTATTCGGCGCGCGGGCGATGGCGTCGAAATCGAAGACGATGCCGTTTTCCTCGCCAAGCTCGGTCAACTGTTTGTGGATGTCATCGATCTTCCCGCCGGTGCCGAATTTCTCCCGCATATAGGCCTGGCGATCCTTGCCTTGCGGAGGCAGGGTAGGGTCCAGCTGGAAGGGACGCCAGCGAACTTCCGCCTCCACATCCGGCACCATGGCAAGAGCTGCCTCGAGGCGCTTGCGCCCCAGAAAACACCATGGGCAGACGACGTCCGAGACCACATCGATAGTTATCTTTCTGGCGGCCATGGTTCAATCTCCGTGCAGGAACCGGGAGGCTCGGCCTCCCGTAGAATACTCATCATATATTGGGTGGATGTAGGGCGAATTACATTGACGTTAAAGCCCGGTCATTGTTTTGCGCGCCACCATGTCGGCAGTTGATAACCGTAGAGCGAAGTCTTCTGCGGATGTTCGATGCGGTCCCACCGCGCCACCCATTGATAGGGCAGGTAGTAGAGCGGAACGTAATAGTCGCCGGAGATAAGCACCCGATCAAGCGCGCGGACCGCACTGACGAAATCTGCACGGGTCCTTGCGGCCAGCAGCGCTTCGATCATCGCATCGACCGCCGGATCGGCAACACCGGGATAGTTGAAGCTTCCCTGCACATCCCGGGAGGCCGCGCCCCAGCGCATCCATTGTTCATTGCCGGGCGAAAGCGAACCGGTCAGCGCGCCGAGGATCATGTCGTAGTCGAACGTTTGCAGGCGTTGCTGATACTGGGCATCATCTGCGGTGCGGATTTCTGCCGTAATGCCGAGCCGCGCGAGATTGCGCTTGTAAGCAAGCGCGACCTTTTCCTCGTCGGGCGAGCGCGTCATGATTTCGAACGTGAGCGGTTTGCCCGAAGGATCGACCGCAAGACCGTGTTCAAACTGGAAGCCTGCCTCCGTCAGCAGATCATAGGCCTTCTTTGCAGGCGTGCGATCATGGCCGCTGCCGTCCGTTACCGGCGGATGCCATGTGCCATTCATGACATCCTCGCGAACAGCGTCGGGGAAAGGCGCAAGCAATTGCTTCTCGCGGTCGTCCGCAGGTTTGCCAACGGAAGAAAGCTCCGATCCTTCCCAGTAACTTTGCGTGCGCCGGTACTGATCGGCAAAGAGATTGCGGTTGGCCCATTCAAAGTCGAACAGCAGTCCCAGCGCCTGCCGGACGCGCCGATCGGCGAAGATCGGGCGGCGCGTATTGAACACGAATCCCAGCAGATTGGCTGGGGTGCCTTTTTCAAAGTTGTCCTTGATAACCCGTCCCTGCTTGACTGCCGGGAAATCATAGAGCTTTTGCCAGCGGGTCGGGTTTGCTTCGATAAAGACGTCGAGCAGCCCCTTCTTGAAGGACTCGAAAAGGGAAGTTTCGTTGCGATAATATTCGACTGTCAAAGTGTCGAAATTGTTGAGGCCGCGCTGGGAGGGTAAATCCTTGCCCCAATAATCAGGGTTGCGCTTGTAGACGATCCGCTGGCCGGGCTGCACGCCGGAAACAAGGTACGGGCCGCTTCCAACAGGTGGTTTAAGGGACGAATTGCCAAAAGTTTCGCGATCGATGGCGTGCCTTGGCAGCACGGGCATAACGGACGCGATAAGCATAGGAAACTCACGGTCCGACTTGTCGTTGAATGTGAAGCGAACGGAGCGTTCGCCCGTCTTCTCGATCTTTTCGACACGGCTCATCCGGTTATTGTAGGGAGGGCGTCCCTTTTCCGTCAGGATGTCGTAGGTGAAGAGCACATCGTCCACCGTCACCGGTTGGCCGTCAGACCATCTCGCTTTCGAGTTCAACGTGAACTCGACCCATTTGCGATCCGGATCGGTAGAGACTTTCTCCGCAAGGAGAGGATAGAGCGTGAAAGGTTCGTTTCGCGAACGCTGCATCAATGGTTCGAAAACCAGATTTCCCAGATCGCTGTCAAGAAACAGGCCGCGCGCCGTTGTACGCATGCTTTTCAGCACAAATGGATTGAGACTGTCGAAAGTGCCGACAACGCCCATTGTGAGCGCGCCGCCCTTCGGCGCGTCGGCGTTTGCGTAAGGAAAATGGGTGAAGTCGGCTGGCAGCGCCACGTCTCCATGCATGGAGAGCGCGTAGTCCGGCTGGGTTTCCGCTACCGCCTGCACCGGCATTGCGGCGACAGCCGCTCCGGTAAAGCTCGCAAGAACCGCTTTGCGGAGATAGGCAATCAATCCGTTCAACTTCAATCGTCCATTGTAAACAAGTTTGATGGTCGCCGCCGGGAAGCGCCGATTCGGAACCGAAAACTAGCATGATCGTACATTAAGTGCGGAATTAGGGCGTGTCCGCCGCGTGACAGTAGGAGCTAAAACAAAGATTTTGGCGGATTCCGAGCATGGAATGTCGAAACTCATCTGGATTCATGCCCCTAGTCGTTGTAACACGGCTCCGGATTGGGCCCGGATAGGGCCTGAATGGGGGCTAAAACCCTCAAGGTCACGCTGTTGCCGCATTTTCAAATCAGTGACGGTCTATCGCTGACTTAACTACAGAACGGGAACTATAGATCAGAGTGTTGAAAGGAACCTGTTGATCATGTCCAGCACGAAGACAATCGCTGCCGCATCTGCCATTGCTGGCGCGTTCGCCCTGCTTGCCTCCGCGACGATGCCTGCATCGGCGCAGCAGCCGCCACAGGGCTGGTTCAAGGTCTGCTCGAAGCAGGAAGACAATGACATCTGCAACACGCAGAACATCGTCACCGCGGATTCCGGCCAGCTCCTGACCGCCGTCAACCTCATCGAGATCAAGGGCAAGATCAACCGCAAGATCTTTCAGGTGACCGTTCCTATCGGCCGTCTGATTCCTGCCGGTGTGGGCCTTCAGATCGACAACAACAAGCCGGTCAAGCTTGAATACGGCATCTGCTTCCCGGATCGCTGCATCGCCGAAGCTCCGCTGACCGACGATCTCATCAATGCGCTCAAGAAGGGCGGCAAGCTGACCCTGACTTCGGTCAACTATCAGAACAAGCCGAACCCGATTCCGGTTGCACTCACCGGCTTCTCCGGCGCTCTGACTGGCCCGGCTCTCAAGCAGTCGGAACTGGAAGAACGCCAGAAGGAACTTCAGGACGCCGTCCAGAAGAAGCAGAAAGACTTTGAAGCCAAGATGAAGGCTGAACAGGACAAGGCAAAGGGCGCAGCAAACTAAGCTGCATCCAGTCTGTCACGAGAAAGGGGCGCTTCGAGCGCCCCTTTTCTTTTCAACTATCGCTTTAAAAGACGCTTCTATCTTAATGATGATGCTTCAAAGAGAAGCGATTAGGGCGTCGATCCGAGTCAATCGGAGCGAAACGCGCCCTAGTTCGAGTGCTGCGCTTTTACGCGATATGAACCGTTATCCAGCCGGTCGAACATTTCTTCTATCTGCGGATGGCGCAGGGGCTCGCCGCTCAAATCCGGCACGAGGTTCTGTTCCGAAACGTAGGCGACATATTCGGATTCCGCGTTTTCAGCGAGCAGATGATAGAATGGCTGATCGCGATGCGGGCGCGCTTCCTCGGGAATGGATTCATACCATTCTTCCGTATTCGCGAATTCTGGATCTACGTCGAAGATGACCCCGCGGAAGGGGAATAGCCGGTGCTTGACCACCTGGCCGATCTGGAATTTCGCGTGCTTTATCTGTGTCATACCCATGCAACATTATTTAGTTCACCGCGCGACAAATTAAAGTCGGCGGCGACCGGCAATTCTGTCAGTTTGATGTGTCAGGTGGTCCGAAAATCAGGTTAGCTGGAGCGTTTTCCGTCGCCTGGGTGTGGAAGCCTCGGCAGTTTCGGAAGAAGATGCGAGAAACCGCTGCCGGGACGAAGCCCTTCACGCATGAAGAACGCGCGCAGCGGCGCAAAGGAGCGAAGCATTTCCAGCCCCACGCCACGCACGATCTGCGCCGGAAGCATGCCGGACAAAAGCGAACGATTGAGTGCATCGACGGAGCCGGTGCGGGCCAGAATATCCGGGCGTCTCGCACGGTCATAGGCGCGAATGACCCGATCCGAACCGGGATCTGCCGGATCGCTTTCTATGGCCTTGACCAGCGTTTCGACATCGCGCGATCCCAGATTGAGGCCTTGTGCGCCGATTGGCGGAAAAACGTGCGCCGCTTCGCCGATGAGAATCGTGCGTCTGGCTGCAAAGACATGGGGCACGAGGCCGGAAAGCGGCCAGGCCTGGGGCTTTATTTCGAGTTCGATCTTGCCGAGCATGGATTGCATCATCTCCTCGATGCGCCTGGCGAGCGTGGCGTCATCAAGTGCAAGAAGCGTTTCGGCGCGACCCGGATTCACAACCCAGACAAGGCTCGAGCGTTTGCCTTTGAGGGGAACCTGGGTGAAAGGGCCTTCCTCGGTGTGGAACTCCGTCGAAATGTTTTCATGATCGACAGTGTGCGAAAAGGAAAGCACAACGGCCGTCTGCGGATAGCTCCAGCGGCGTGTACGAATGCTGGCGGCTTCGCGAGCCATCGAATTGCGTCCATCGGCTGCAACGACCAGCCGCGTATGCAGCGTATCGCCGCCCGACAGGGTGACGGTCACGTGGTCGCCATTGTGGCGATATTCGATGACGGGTGCATTGATGCGTTGAATACTCGGATTGCGTGCGACGGCTTCAGAAAGTTTCTCGTTCAATACGGCATTGGGGATGTTGTAGCCGAACGCGGCCTCGTCGATTTCACCGGCCCGGAAGGTCACGACGGGGCTTCTCACAAGCCGCCGTGTCGCATCCACGATGCGCATGGAGGCGAGGGCTGCCGCTTCCGGCTCGATATCCAGCCAGACGCCCAGTCCCTCCAGCAATCTGATGGCCGGCATCATGAGCGCTGTCGTGCGACGGTCTCCCTTGTCGGTCTCCGGTCCGAGCAGGACGGTGCGATAGCCTTTCGCGCCGAGGGCCAGCGCAGCCATCATGCCGGCAGGTCCGCTGCCGCTGATGACAATGTCGGTGAGTGGCTTGTTCACAACAAGATCGTTCATCGTGTTTCATCCCCGGCCCGACATTGCGGGCCTCGTGCATCGTCTGATGATTCCAGCCGCACTTAAACCGAAATACAGCCAAAAGGCCATTCTTCCGTGGGATTATGGCGGATTTGCCTCACGCCTTACTTGCTCTTTTGCGCTTATTCAGGGAAAGCTGCTCCAGGATCATGGCTTTTTCCGGAAGGAAAAGGTTTCGATGATCATTAGTTTTGGGGATGTCAGTTTGTGTAGTGTACGCGTTCCCCGATAGATTAAATATACTCGCCGCCTCGGGGATTGTCTTGGGCGGGATAAGCGCGGCGACAAACTGAAATGGCGGACGGCGTGAAAACCAAACTGACCGGAAAACTCAAAGCCAAGAAAGTCACCGCGCCGCAAGCCAAGGCGTTTTCGGTTCACCTTCTGACGGCATCGGGTTCGTTTCTGGCATTCCTTTCCATTGTGGCGGCCAGCGACGGGCGCTACACGGCGATGTGGTGGTGGCTGGGGCTGGCGCTTTTCGTCGATGGCATCGATGGTCCCATCGCGCGCAAGCTCGAGGTGAAATATGTTCTTCCGAACTGGTCCGGCGAGCTTCTCGACAACATCATCGATTACGTCACCTATGTTCTGATACCTGCCTTCGCGCTTTATCAAAGCGGATTCATGGGCACCTATCTGTCGTTCATATCCGGTGCCATAATCGTGGTTTCGAGCGCGATCTATTATGCCGATACCGGCATGAAGACGAAGGAAAACTTCTTCAAGGGTTTCCCGGTCGTCTGGAACATGGTCGTCTTTACGCTTTTCATCGTCAGGCCGGGCGAGTGGGTCGCATTCGCGACTGTCGTCGTTTCGGCGATCCTTTCGTTCCTGCCGATCAACTTCCTGCATCCGGTGCGCGTCGTGCGCCTGCGCCCGCTCAACCTGACTGTTTTCCTGCTCTGGTGTGCCTTTGGTGCCGCTGCGCTCTATTATACTCTGGATGCGCCGCTGTGGGTTCGCGTCGGCGTTTCCGTGACAGGGCTTTACATCTATTTCATCGGGGCGATCATGCAGCTTTTCCCGAGCCTGGGCCGTGAAGCGGCACTTGCGAAGGCCAGAAAGGTTGTCGAAAAGAAGCAGAAGAGCGGAGAAGCACCATGATCAATGCTATTCGCGTCCACCAGACCGGTGGTCCGGACGTCATGAAGTATGAGCAGATCGAGATCGGTGAACCCGGTCCGGGCGAGGCGAAGGTGCGCCACGAAGCCGTCGGTCTTAACTTCATCGATGTCTATTTCCGCACGGGGCTTTACAAGGCGGCGCAGATGCCGTTCACGCCTGGAAATGAAGGTGCGGGCACGGTCGTGGCGGTTGGTCCGGGCGTGAGCGATGTTCGCGTCGGCGATCGCGTTGCCTATGTCGCCACACCGGGCTCCTATGCAGACGAGCGCATTTTGCCAGCCGAACGGCTGGTCAGGGTTCCCGATAATGTCGATCTGAAGACCGCCGCCTCGATGATGCTGAAAGGCATGACGGCGCAGTATCTTCTGCGGCGCACGTTCAGGGTCGAGCCGGGACAGACGATCCTCTTCCATGCCGCCGCCGGTGGTGTGGGGCTCATTGCCGGGCAATGGGCGAAGCACCTCGGGGCTACCGTCATCGGCACGGCAGGATCGGAAGAAAAGATCGCGCTCGCCAGAAAGCACGGCTACGACCACGTCATCAATTACCGCACTGAAAACTTCGCCGAAAAGGTGAAGGAGCTGACGGACGGAGCGGGCGTCGATGTGGTTTATGATTCCGTTGGACGCGATACCTATATGGGCTCACTGGATGTGTTGAAGCCACTTGGCATGTTTGCCTGCTTCGGCCAGTCCTCCGGTGTCATTCCGCCGTTCGATCTGGGCATTCTGGCCCAGAAGGGATCGCTCTTCGCCACGCGACCGACCCTGTTCAATTACATCGCCAAGCGGGCCGACCTCGAAAAGACGGCGGCAGAGCTTTTCGATGTGGTGGGAACCGGCGCCGTCAAGATCGAGATCAACCAGACCTATGCGCTCAAGGATGCGGCAAGGGCGCATGAGGATCTGGAAGCCCGCAAGACCACAGGAACGACCATTCTGCTTCCCTGAACTGACTGATGATCGCGGCGGTGTGCATATGTCCACCGCTGCTTGCTTTTGGGCTTTTCAAGAGCAGACTTGCTGGCTAAGGTCGCTCAAAAATACAAATGGGGAACAATGACAGCGCCTTTAACCGACCGGCCTCTTCTTGATGTCCGCCGGCTCACGAAAGTATTTGGTCAGCTGCGGGCCTGTGATGGTGTCGATCTCACCATCGGGGAAGGCGAGATTCACGCGCTCCTGGGCGAAAATGGCGCGGGAAAGTCCACCTTCGTGAAAATGCTGTTCGGCGCCCTGCAACCCCTTGAAGGCGAAATCGTCTGGAAAGGGCAGCCTGTCGCGACAGACGAACCTGCCGCTGCAAGAAAACTCGGCATTGGCATGGTTTTCCAGCATTTTTCGCTGTTTGATTCACTTACCGCCGCTGAAAACATCGCCTTGTCGCTGGACCGCTCGCTTCCGCTTTCCGAGGTTGCAAAACGTGCGCGTGAGGTCGGCAAGACCTATGGACTTCCTGTCGATCCGCAAGCGCATGTCGGCGACCTGTCGGTTGGCGAACGCCAGCGCATCGAGATTGTGCGCTGTCTCCTTCAGGAGCCGGACCTGATCATACTGGATGAACCGACTTCGGTGCTGACGCCGCAGGAAGCCGACAGGCTGTTTGAAACGCTGGAGCGGCTGAAAGCCGAAGGCAAGTCGATCCTTTATATCAGCCATCGTCTGGAGGAAGTGAAGCGCCTTTGTGACCGCGCGACGGTGTTGCGGCATGGCAAGGTTGTCGCGCATTGCGATCCGCGCAAGGAAACCGCCGCATCGCTTGCCCGCATGATGGTTGGAAACGACATCAACGTCGTGGCGCGCACTCCCATTGCGGCGCAAAATGCGGGTGACGATGCGCTTTTAGAAATCAGGTCGCTGTCGCAACCGCCGCGCGGACCGTTTTCGACGGCGCTGAAAAATATTTCGCTTTCGGTTGCCGCTGGCGAAGTCGTTGGCATTGCAGGCGTTGCGGGCAACGGGCAGGGCGAATTTTTCGAAGCCGTTTCCGGTGAAGTGTTGCAGTCCAGCGCCTCGAATCTGCATATTCGCGGGAAGGATGCAGGCAAGGCAGGCATTAGCGAAAGGCGCATGATGGGCGCGGCCTTCGTGCCCGAAGAACGGCTTGGACACGGTGCCGTTCCAACCATGACATTAACCGACAATCTGTTCTTGTCGCGATACAGGACCGACGCGAAAATGTTCCTGCGCGGCGGCAAACTCAGGCTGATCGCGGAGAGCGCGCTTCGGTCGGCTGCAAAGCGCATCATCGAACGGATGGATGTGCGCAAGAGCGCTGAAAATCCACTAGCATCCGCACTTTCCGGCGGTAATCTGCAAAAATTCATCATCGGGCGCGAGCTTGACCGTTCACCGTCTGTCATGGTGGTGAACCAGCCGACATGGGGCGTCGATGCCGGTGCTGCGGCGCATATTCGTCAGGCGCTCGTCGATCTTGCGCGTTCCGGTTCCGCAGTTCTCGTTATCAGCCAGGACCTTGATGAACTTCTTGAAATCAGCGACCGGATCGCGGTCATGAACCACGGCCAGCTTTCCGATCCAATGCCGATTGCCGATGTGACGCTGGAAAAGATCGGCCTCCTGATGGGCGGTGTTTCTGGAGAGGCTGCATGATGCGGATCGAACTCGTCAAACGCCCGCAACCCTCAAAACTTTTCAGCGCCTTGTCGCCGTTGCTTGCGCTGACATTGACGCTGGTTTTCGGCGGTCTCGCTTTTGCGCTGATGGGCAAGGACCCGCTGCATGCGCTCTATGTCTTCTTCGTGGAGCCCTTGTTCGACATCTGGTCGTGGCATGAATTACTCGTGAAAGCCGCGCCGCTGATCCTGATCGCGGTGGGGCTATGCATCTGTTTCCTGTCCAACAACTGGAATATCGGTGCCGAGGGGCAGTTCATTGCCGGTGCCATCGCGGGCTCGGTGCTGCCCGTCATGTTCCCCGATCTGCAGTCATGGGTGGTTCTGCCCTTGATGATGCTGATGGGCATGGCAGGCGGGATGGCTTATGCGTCCATTCCCGCCTTGCTGAAAGTGCGCTTCAACACGAACGAAATTCTGACCAGCCTCATGCTTGTCTATGTCGCGCAACTGTTTCTCGACTGGCTGGTGCGCGGCCCGTGGCGCAACCCGGAAGGCTATAACTTCCCCGAAACCCGCCAGTTCAACGATAGCGCCATTCTGCCGGAAATCTGGAGTGCATCGGGCCGTGCCCACTGGGGTTTCATCTTCGCGCTTGTGGCGGCGGTGGTCGTCTGGTTTCTGCTCAAGCACACGCTGAAGGGCTTCGAGGTCAAGGTCATCGGCCAAAGCCCGAGGGCAGGGCGTTTTGCGGGTTTCAGCGCAGGCAGGATGGTGTTCTTCGTCTTTGCGGTTTCCGGCGCACTTGCCGGTCTTGCCGGCATTGCGGAAACTTCGGGCGCCATCGGCCAGCTTCGCCCCGTCATTTCCCCGGGCTATGGCTTCACGGCAATTATCGTCGCCTTTCTCGGACGTCTTAACCCGCTGGGGGCGATCGCGGCCGGTCTGGTGCTGGCGCTTTCCTATCTTGGCGGCGAAGCGGCACAGGTTTCCATAGGCATCTCGGAAAAGTCAGCACGCGTGTTTCAGGGCATGATCCTGTTCTTCGTTCTCGCTTGCGATACGCTGATCCTCTATCGCATTCGCTTCATATCCGCAGCCCGAGCGGGAAAGGCCTGATCCCATGGATTTGACACAGGCTATTCTCCTGACAATTGCAACGGCTGCGACGCCTCTCCTTATCGCGGCCATCGGTGAGCTGGTGGTGGAGCGCTCCGGCGTGCTCAACCTCGGTGTCGAGGGCATGATGCTGATGGGTGCGGTGTCCGGCTTCGCCATCGCACAGATGACCGGTTCGGCATGGCTGGGATTGTTTGCCGCCGTTCTGGTGGGCGCTCTCTTCTCCGCCGTCTTTGGCTTTCTGACGCTCATACTGGTCACCAATCAGGTGGCGACCGGGCTGGCGCTCACAATCCTCGGCGTCGGCGCGTCGGCCCTGCTCGGCGAAAGTTTTGTCGGGCTTCCCGGCGTCCGGCTAGAAGCCGTTCATATTCCCTATCTGACCGATATCCCGCTTGTCGGTCGGTTCCTCTTTGGTCAGGACCCGATCTTCTATATGTCCATCCTGCTGGTTATCGGCGTGGCGTGGTTTCTGTTCCGTACACGGGCTGGCCTTACCCTGCGCGCCATCGGCGACAGCCACGGCTCCGCCCATTCGCTCGGCGTGCATGTGGTGCGCACACGCTATCTGGCGGTGCTGTTCGGGGGTGCCTGCGCCGGTCTGGCGGGCGCGCAGCTTTCGCTCGTCTATGTACCGCAATGGGTGGAAAACATGACTGCCGGTCGTGGCTGGATCGCGCTTGCCCTCGTCGTCTTCGCTTCGTGGCGACCTTGGCGGGTGCTGATCGGCGCTTATCTGTTCGGCGCGGTGACGATTGGCCAGCTCCACGCGCAGGCGCTGGGCTTTGGCCTGCCATCGCAGTTTCTGTCCGCGCTGCCTTATCTTGCGACGATTGTGGTGCTGGTCATCATTTCGCGCAACAAGCGCCTGACGATGATGAATACGCCGGCTTCGCTCGGCAAGCCCTTCGTGCCGGACAGGTAAAGCCAACGGTTGAGGGGTAGACGAAAATCACTCCCAAGGATTTTCGTTCTGGTTAGTGGGTGCAAACAAGGAGTGCAGGGATCATGAAAAAGACGCTTTTGGCTATAGCCACCGCGACGAGCTTTATGCTCGGCGGCGCGGCGCATGCAGAAGATAAACTGAAGATCGGCTTCATCTATATCGGACCTCCGGGCGATTTCGGCTGGACCTATCAGCACGATCAGGCCCGCAAGGAGCTTGTTGAAGCGCTTGGCGACAAGATCGAAACCACCTTCCTGGAAAACGTGCCGGAAGGTGCTGACGCCGAACGTTCGATCGAGCGTCTGGCGCGTGCAGGCAACAAGCTGATTTTCACCACCTCGTTCGGCTACATGGACCCGACCCTCAAGGTCGCCAAGAAGTTCCCGGATGTGAAATTTGAACACGCGACCGGCTACAAGACCGCCGACAACATGTCGGCCTATAATGCGCGCTTCTATGAAGGCCGTTACGTGCAGGGCGTGATCGCCGCCAAGATGTCCACCAAGGGCGTGGCCGGATACATCGCTTCCGTGCCGGTGCCGGAAGTGGTGCAGGGCATCAACGCGTTCATGCTCGGCGCGCAGTCCGTCAATCCTGACTTCAAGGTCAAGGTGATCTGGGCCAATTCCTGGTTCGATCCGGGCAAGGAAGCTGATGCAGCCAAGGCTCTGATCGATCAGGGCGTGGACATCATCACCCAGCACACCGATTCCACCGCTGCCATTCAGGTCGCGCATGATCGCGGCATCAAGGCTTTCGGTCAGGCATCGGACATGATCAAGTTCGCGCCCGACACGCAGCTTACCGCGGTTGTGGATGAGTGGGGTCCTTACTATATCGACCGCGCCAAGGCCGTTCTCGACGGTACGTGGAAGAGCCAGAACATCTGGTGGGGCATGAAGGAAGGCCTCGTGAAGATGGCGCCTTATACCAACATGCCGGACGACGTGAAGAAACTGGCGGAAGAAACCGAAGCCAAGATCAAGTCCGGCGAACTGAAGCCTTTCACCGGTCCGATCAAGAAGCAGGACGGCTCCGTCTGGCTGAAAGAAGGCGAACAGGCTGACGACAAGACCCTGCTGGGCCTCAACTTCTACGTCGCTGGCGTGGACGACAAGCTACCGCAGTGAGTTTTCACCACGATCAAAAAGAAGGGCGCTCAAAGCGCCCTTTTTATTTTCTTACATTGTATTGAAGCCGTCTGTTAAAGCGATAGCTTAAGTCCTTCGTGGCTGTCGATGAAGCCAGGGGAGCGATAGAAACGCAATGCGTCGGCACGTGATTTGTCTGTTGTCAGTTGCACCAGGCCGCAGCCGCGTTCGCGGCACCGTTCGATCGCCCACTCGATCATCTGACGACCGATTCCACCGCCGCGAATGCGGCTCGCAATCCGGACGCTTTCGATCTGGCCGCGCCACATGCCCATCCGCGAGAGGCCGGGTATGAAGCTGACCTGCATGCAGCCGATGATCTCGCCATCCTGCTCCACGACAGCCAGAAGCTGGTTGGGGTCGGCGTCGATGGCTGCAAATGCGCTGCGATAGGAATCCCGCAAGGGAAGGCTCGCATCTTCACGCTTTGCGCCCAGCGCATCATCGGCCAGCATGGCGACAATCGCCGCCACGTCAGCCGAGGCTGTTTTTCTGATCTTTATGGCCGCGTCCGCCGCCATCAGACCGCCATGCCGTGCAGATCGTAGGCGTCGCTCGCTTCGATCTTTACCGTCACGATGTCGCCGACGCGAAGCGGGCGGCGCGACTGGATGTGAACGCTGCCGTCGATTTCCGGAGCATCGTAGCGCGTGCGGCCCTTGGCAACCGTTCCGTTCGACTCGTCGATGATGACCGGCAGGCGCTTGCCGACCTTCTTCTTGAGGAGATTGGTCGAAATCTGCTGCTGCTTGGCCATGAAACGATGCCAGCGGGCCTCCTTGATCTCTTCCGGTACCTGCTCCAGACCGAGGTCATTGGCCTTCGCACCCTTGACCGGCTCATATTTGAAGCAGCCGGCGCGTTCGATCTTGGCTTCGTCGAGCCAGTCGAGCAGCATCTGGAAATCTTCTTCCGTTTCACCTGGATAGCCGACGATGAAAGTGGAACGCACGGCCAGATCAGGGCAGGTTTCACGCCAGGCCTGAATGCGGCGCGACGTCTTTTCCTGATGTGCGGGGCGGCGCATATTCTTCAGCACCGCGGGCGAGGCGTGCTGGAACGGAATATCCAGATAAGGCAGGATCTTGCCTTCCGCCATCAACGGAATGACTTCATCGACATGCGGGTAGGGGTAGACATAGTGCATGCGCACCCATACGCCCATCTCGCCCAGTTCACGCGAGAGATCGAGGAACTTGGTGCGAACCGTGCGGTCCTGCCACATGGCTTCCTGATATTTGATGTCGAGGCCGTAGGCGCTCGTATCCTGCGAGATGACGAGGATTTCCTTCACGCCTGCATTGACCAGCTTTTCCGCTTCACGCAGGACCTGATCAATCGGGCGCGAGACGAGATCGCCGCGCAGCGCCGGAATGATGCAGAACGAACAGCGGTTCGAGCAGCCCTCGGAGATTTTCAGGTAGGCGTAATGGCGCGGGGTCAGCTTCACGCCCTGCGGGGGCACCAGATCGACAAACGGGTCGTGCGCGGGAGGGGCCGCTTCATGCACCGCGCTCATCACGCTTTCATAGGCCTGCGGCCCGGTGATGGCGAGCACGTTCGGGTGGCGCTGGCGGATGACCTCGGGCTCTGCGCCCAGGCAGCCGGTCACGATTACCTTGCCGTTTTCGTTGAGGGCAAGGCCGATGGCATCCAGCGATTCATCGCGCGCGGAATCGAGAAAGCCGCAGGTATTGACGATCACCAGATCGGCGCCGTCATGCTTGCGGGAGATTTCATAACCTTCGGAGCGAAGGCTGGTGATGATGCGTTCGGAATCGACAAGCGCCTTCGGGCAGCCAAGGGAAACGAAACTGACGCGCGGTGCGCTCATTGGGAGAACCTTGCAAATATCGGAAATTGCGCGCGCAATATCACGATAAAGGGGCAACGGTAAAGTTGAGATGACAAAAAAAGCCGGAGCGCAGGGCTCCGGCTTCTTGATACTTGGTGAGGTTGGCTTACTCGGCCTGATCGGCCGGAGCCGCGTTCAACTGGCCGTAACGCTCTTCGCCGATCTTGGCGAGAAGGTCGAGCTGGGTTTCGAGGAAGTCGATGTGACCTTCCTCATCAGCCAGAAGCTCATCGAAAAGCTGCTTGGAAACATAGTCGCCGAGTTCGTCGCAGATTTCGCGGGACTTCTTGTAGGAAGCGCGGGCGTCATATTCGCCTGCAAGATCGGCTTCCAGAACTTCCTTGACGTTCTGGCCGATGCGCAGCGGAGCTACGGTCTGCAGGTTTGGAAAACCTTCCAGGAAGATAATGCGGTCAATCAGCTTGTCGGCGTGATGCATTTCTTCGATAGACTCTTCACGTTCCTTCTTGGCAAGACGCGTGAAGCCCCAGTCGTTGAGGAGGCGGTAGTGAAGCCAATACTGGTTTACAGCGCCAAGCTCGAGGAAAAGTGCCTCGTTAAGCCGCTCGATGACCTTTGGTTCGCCTTTCATTCCATGAACTCCCGAATTTGTCGCGTAGAGAACGTACACGATCCATGAACTGGATCACGTTTTCGTCCATTTGGTTATGACGAAGATGATACTCTTCAGTCACCCTTATGATCGTTTCCACGACGTTTGGGAAGCAGCCACAGCAACGGCCGCGCTTGGACATGATGTTATAGACGGTGCCAGGTACGATAAGTTGCCAGCAATCCTGATCGAGAAGCTCGATAACGACGGCTTCGATGTCCTTATCGGTAATAACATTGCAGCTGCACACTAGCATGAGGAACTATCTCCCATGCGCGCGCAGAAAAAGTCGGATGCGAAAAGCACCGAAGGGAGGGACTTTACCGGCTCAAACTGTACTTCAACTGTGTGGCCGCCCGAAAAAGCTGGCAGCTTTATTTCACTCATGGCGCAAGGCCGAACTGAACCGGTCAATGGTTCCTCCAACTGCAAGGGTTAAAGGCCCGAACATTAAAGGCGTTACTTAAGCGGCGTTTATAAAACCCACCCAATTAAGTCAGGTTATGGCCGTTCGGGTTCAGTTCTGTCAATTTTTATGTTTTTGAAATGTTCTAAAAATCAATAGCTTAGAATTGTTCTAAATATGAGTTAACTACCCATCTTTAAAGGACAATTGCCAACTGCGTTCGCCATAGCGGCGCGGGAAAGGCGCCGCCAGGACATTATGCGCTATTTCGCCGCACCTTGTGGATAGGCAGCGGCCTGCGGCATCACGAGCCAAGCACGGCGCTGAAGCCCTCGAACTGTGGGGGACCGAGATAGAGCGGCTTGTTATCCCCGGCATTGCGATGCGCATCGCGGAATTGTTCGGATTTGGTCCACGCGACGAAATCCTCGCGATCGCGCCAGACCGTGTGCGAAGCATAAAGCGTGTAGCCTTCTTCTTCGTTGGTCGCGCCGCGAAGCAGATGAAAGCCTTCGAAGCCGGGAAGTTCCGACAATCTGGAGTCACGATTCTTCCAGACGGTCTCGAAATCGGCCTCGCTGCCGACGCGAACCTTGAAGCGATTCATGGCTATGAACATTGCTGATCCTTTTCCATCAGGTTTGGGACTGGCTGTAGCGCATCCCGAAAAGTGCGAAGCGGAATGCTCTAACTATATAGTTTTCGGCGAGTGCAGCGGTAGGGCTGCACTCGCCGCGTCACATCTCGGGATCAGAAGGCCGCCGCGGTCAGGTTGGTCGGCCTTAGCAGATGTGACGATCTTAAACGGGAGGCGGGAACGCCTCCCGCAGTTCTAGAACTGGAACTGCGTCGAGACGAGGAAGGTGCGCCCGCGACCGGAGCCATAGGTGCTCAGCGCAGGGGTATATTCCTTGTCGGCGATGTTGAGCACCTGAAGCGAAAGATCGACCGTATCGGTGAACTTGTACTTCGCGAACACGTCCACCAGCGTGTAGGGATCGGTATCGCTGCCGCTGATGGTCCGACCGCTTGAAACGTGCTGGACACGCAGGCCGCTTTCAAGCTTGCGCTCGAAGAAGCGCGCACCGGCGGTAACAGTCACCACATCTTCCGGCAGATACTGGTTGGCGCCAAGCCCAGCCGTCTGCTCAGGCAGTTCGGAAGTGGAGTGCGTATAGGCAATGCCGCCGAACGCGAAGCCGGCATCGTAACGGGCATCGAGTTCGAAGCCCTTCACATCGGACGTGCCGTCAACATTGATGAACTGGCTGTTGGTGCTGGAGGCGGTGATATAGTCCTCAACCCGCATCATGTAATAGTTGGCCTTGATGCGCAGGCCGTCTTCTGCGGTCAGGATGCCATCGCGAGCGATATTGACGCCGAACTCCCAGCCGCGCTGCTTTTCAGGACGGAGATTGGGGTTTCCATGCAGCCCGGCGGTTCCGGCATGGGCGATGCCGCCAAGGAAGGTTTCCTGCAAAGTCGGCGAACGCATGGAATGCGCATAGGTAATGTAGGGCTGCAACCAGTCGGTCACGTTGTAGGCGACTGTGACCTTGGGGCTGAACTCGCTGTCGCTGTTCGAGATCGAACTGTCTTCGCTTTCGAGCTTGAAGTAATCATAGCGAAGGCCGGTAACGACTTGCAGCGCCTGATAATTCCAGGTCGCTTCCGAGAATACCGCACCGCGATTGGATGTGGCATCTGTCGGGTTGACGCCTGTCTTGGTGCCGCCCGCATTGTCGCGGTTGATTTCAAAGCCGTTCTTCCATGCAACCGCCACATCGCCAAAGGTGAAGCGCGACGTGTTCGAGGCGGTCATGCCGGTGGTTTCGGTCGAGACCTGCCGCCCGACGAAGCCGCCATTTCCATCCACCCAGTTCTGCAATGTGCTGTTGTGGTAGAGGTTGACGTCGATGCCGATGAGATCGTTGTCGGACGGGTTATAGTTATACTGTGCGAAGAACGTGCGGTTCTGCAGGAACATATCGTAGATCGTATAGGTTCCCGGACGATAGCCCGCAGCATATGTGCCGTAGTGGTTGTTGTAGAGAACGCCGCCAAGCGTCAGCTTCTGGTCTTCGCCAAGGCCGAACTCGGCCTTGAACAAGCCGGAAGTCAGTTCCTCGCCGGTCTTCTCGACAGTCACGCCGTCGCCATTCTTGTAGTCGTTGGAATCGTGGCGGCTGATGGCTGCGACAAGCCCGATGGAATTGACACGGGCCGCACCCGCCAGCATTTCGGAAAAGCCGGTGCCGTTGCTGCCCCAGGAAGCACGTCCAAGAACGCCCTTGTCCTTGCCGTCGAGAATGACATCGTCCACGCCGAGCGTGCGGAAATTTACACTACCAGCAAGCGCAGTACCGCCTTCGGTCGTAACAGCGCCGCGCGCCACATCAATTTCAGACAGCAGATTGGGGTCGATATAGGCATAGCCCTGCGCGTCATGCGCGGTGTTGCGATAGCTCTGCGGCACGCCGTCGATCATCATGTTGACGCGGCCGGAGCCTTCAAAGCCACGGATATTGACCGCCACGCCCGGATTGGAGCCGCTCTGGAGGGTGAAGACGCCTGCGGTTCCGCGCAGCACATCGTCCAGTTTCGCGCCACCGAAACGATTGATCTCTTCGCGGTTCACCTTGCCCACTGGCGCCGTGACCGAGGTCGGCACTTGTACGTCGTTCGCGCGACGAATGGTGATCGTCTTCAGCGCAACGCCGGCTTCGTCGTCAGCCGCTTTCTGCTCCTGCGCGAATGCCTGCGACGTCATCGCCGCCAGAATGACGGCAAGTCCCGTGCTCGCCTTGAATGACCTTCTATGAACCCCACCAGTCGCCCGCATTTCCAATGTTTCCTTCATGACCAGACACGCTTCGCCAGTCCTGTGGACAGCGAAGAAACCGAAAAATTTCAATTGTTTATGACTTCCCCCTCAAGAGAAGGCCGCGTGCTGGCTGGGAAGAAAACATCTCCCTGGCTTGCGTGGAAAAAGCGAGATTTAAACTTGACTCGTTTATTCCAGTAATGCAGTGATTAATAAACATGAGTATTGATGTCAACAAAACAAATTTGCTGTCGTCACCGTGTGGAAAGTCGATGCTGAGGCGAGAAAATGAACAGGCGTATCCATATCGACATGCAGGTGCGGTTGCCGCGCGGACCCGTTTCCGATCGGGCCGCAGATCGCATTTCCGAAAGCCAGCTTCACAGCGATTCGACCGGATGTGTTCCGGCTCAGATAAGACCTCGCTTCGGCGAGAGTGCGCTTGAGCCGCAACTGAAAACCTATGGCAGCCGCGAACTTTTCGACGGCTCCCGGGAAGTGGGCATAGAGCACGGCGGCTCGCTCTATCGCCTCAAGATCACCCGCCAAGGCAAGCTCATCCTAAACAAGTAGGCAACATCAGATGACGACCCATACCAAGCCCTCCCCAGAGGAGATTCTCAAGGCACGGGCTGATAATCCGAAAATGCGCGAACGCGATTTTGCGCAGAGTCTCGCTATATCAGAAGCCGATTTTGTTGCAGCGCATTGCGGACAGCCCGAGACGGCGTTGATTTCGGCGCGACGCATTCGCGCCGATGTTGAAACGCTGTTGAACCGCATCGCGTCTGTCGGCGAAATCATGGCGTTGACGCGCAATGAAAGCGTGGTCCATGAAAAGATCGGACCTTTTGAAAAGACCGTCTGGGGAGCGCACGCTTCGCTGGCGCTCGGCAAGGAAATCGATCTTCGCATTTTTCCAAAGCACTGGGTTCACGGTTTTGCAGTCGCCAAGCGGGACGGTGAAGCAACGCGCCGCAGCCTGCAGTTCTTCGACGCCACGGGCGAGGCGGTCTTCAAGATACATCTGCGCCCGGCTTCCGACGTTGATGCCTATGAGGCGCTCGTAACCGATATGCTGCTGGATGATCAGTCACCGGTCATCGAAACAAGCATCCTCGCTCCCAAGGGGCCGAAGGCGGATGTGTCGCTTCTCGATATCAACGCTTTCCGTGAGCGTTGGGGCGCTCTCACTGATGTGCACCAGTTTGTCGGCCTGCTGAAGGATTTCGGCGTGGACCGGCATCAGGCCGTGCATCTTGCCGGTCATGATTTCGCCTGGCGGGTCGACACGTCGTCAGTCGAGGCCATGATGAACCATGCGGTGCAGGAAAAGCTTCCGATCATGTGCTTTGTCGGTAGCCGCGGCTGCATCCAGATTCACACGGGGCCGATCCACGAGATCAAGATGATGGGCCCTTGGCTGAACGTGCTGGACCCGACTTTCCATATGCATTTGCGCCTCGATCACATCTCTGACGTCTGGGTTGTGCGCAAGCCGACCAAGGACGGGCCTGTGACCTCGCTCGAAGCTTATGATGCCAGGGGCGAACTGATTGTTCAGTTCTTCGGTGAGCGTCATGAGGGCGAAGCGGAACTGGCCGATTGGCGCATGATCGTGGAAAATCTTCCACGTCTGCCGCAATCCTCCGCTGCATAGGGTGACGGCGATGTCGTTCATTTCCTTGCGCCTCAGGCACGGAGCCGCCCTTGTCGCCATCGCACTGTCGCTGGCGACCGGCGCTGCGAGCGCCGACACTGTCGATCGTTTCACCGATACGTCGCGCATTGTTTCCGTTGGCGGATCGCTGACGGAAATAGTCTACGCTCTCGGGGCGGAAAATATGCTTGCCGGTCGTGACCAGACAAGCGTTTATCCCGAAGCCGTCAAGAAGCTGGCAGATGTGGGATATATGCGCCAGCTTGCCCCCGAAGGCGTGCTTTCGGTCAACCCGACCGGCATTCTGCTCCTCGAAGGCAGTGGCCCGCAGGATACACTCGATGTCCTGAAAAAAGCGTCCGTGCCGATGATCGTCGTGCCGGAGACCTTTACAGGCGAAAGCGTCGTCAGGAAAATCGAGATCGTGGGCGAGGCCCTCGGTCTGGAAGACAAGGCCCGGACGCTTGCCGCAGAAATATCCAGCGACATTGAGGCGGCCGAAAAGGCTGCGGCAGGCCATAACCCACGCAAGCGTGTGCTTTTCGTATTGTCGGCCCCCGGCGGACGCCTGATGGCATCAGGCACCGGCACGGCGGCTGATGGCATGATCAAGCTTGCCGGCGGTGAAAACGTCGTCAGCGAATATCACGGATACAAGCAGTTGACCGACGAGGCCGTTGAGAAGACGGCGCCTGACATGATCCTGATCATGGATACGGGCGCGGATGGGATGACGCCGGAATCGCTCATGAAAAACCCGGTTATCGCGGCAACACCGGCGGGGCGTGACGGAAACATCGTTTCGATGGAGGCGTCCTATCTGTTGGGTTTCGGGCCGCGAACCGGCGCCGCCATTCGCGACCTGTCGGCAAAACTCTATGGCGCTCCTGCGGGGCAGTAACATGGTCGGGCTTGCGCGGTTCCAGCGCGGGCCCGATTGCAAGGATTATTGGAAATGACGATCCAGGGTCGCGTGGCGCGCGAGCAGCGCATTGCAGCGCGTCATGCAGAAAACGACACGGGAGACCGCGCGGCACGCGCACGGCTCACCATCATATTGCTCGCGGCGGCCTTGTGCCTCGCTGCTCTGTTCAGCCTCACGGCTGGCGCTTCGGACGCGTCCGTGCTTTCGGTTCTGCGCACTCTGACCTCCGGTGGAACCGAGGGCGCGGATGCATTTCGCCGCGATCATCTGATCATCATGGAAATCCGCCTGCCGCGTATCGTCATGGGCATGCTGATAGGGGCGGGGCTCGCGGTTTCCGGGGCTGTCATGCAGGGGCTTTTCCGCAATCCGCTTGCCGATCCGGGCCTCGTTGGCGTTTCCGCCGGCGCGAGCCTTGGAGCGGTGTCCATGATCGTTCTGGGCGGCACCGTTCTTGCGCCGGTCATTGCTGCTCTTGGTGTCTATGCGCTGCCGCTGGCGGCATTCCTTGGCGGGCTGTGCAGCACGTTTCTGCTCTATCGTGTTGCGACGCGGCGGGGGCGGACCTCTGTGGCGACCATGCTGCTCGCAGGTATCGCACTGGCGGCGCTGGCGGGCGCTGCCACCGGCGGGCTTATCTATCTGGCCGATGACCGCCAGCTCCGCGACCTGACATTCTGGGGCCTTGGCTCGCTTGCAGGTTCCACCTGGGCGAAGATCGGCGCCGCAGGTCCGATCATTGCCGTCGTCCTCGCCGTATCGCCCTTGCTGGCACGCGGTCTCAATGCGCTGGCTCTCGGCGAAGCTGCCGCTGGCCATCTTGGCATTCAGGTGCAGCGCGTCAAGAACATCGCCATTGTTACGGTCGCTGCCGCCACCGGCGCGACGGTCGCCGTCGCAGGCGGGATCGGCTTTATCGGTATCGTCGTGCCGCATATGCTGCGCCTTGGCATCGGTCCGGATCATCGCTATCTCCTGCCGGCCTCAGCCCTGCTGGGCGCGACGCTTCTGCTGCTCGCAGATGCGGTAAGCCGCACGATTGTGGCTCCGGCGGAATTGCCGATCGGCATCATCACCGCGCTTTTCGGCGCGCCGTTCTTCCTCTGGATATTGCTGCGCCAGCGCGGCCTGCTCGATCTGTGAGGCTGTCATGATTGAAACGACTTCATTGGGCGTAAGCCTGTCGGGCAAGACCATCATCAGCGACGTCGCCTTTTCCGCCAAACCGGGCGAGGTGACGGCAATCGTCGGGCCGAACGGCTCCGGCAAGACCACGCTGCTGCGTGCGCTTTCCGGTGATATCGCCTACACCGGAACAGCCTGTCTGGATGGCAAGTCCTTCGCGGAAATCAAGCCCTGGCAGATGGCGGCGCGCCGCGCGGTGCTGCCGCAGGCAAGCGCCCTGTCATTCCCGTTCACGGTACGGGAAATTGTGAAGATCGGGCTTACGGGCGGCTATAGCGGTGTTTCTCGGGATGAAGAAAAGCGGCTGCCCGATCTCGCCTTGCAAAGGGTTGATCTTGCCGGTTTCAGCGGGCGGCTCTATCAGGAGCTTTCCGGCGGAGAGCAGCAGCGCGTGCAGCTTGCCCGTGTTCTGTGTCAGGTCTGGAAACCGGTCGTGGACGGCAAGGCGCGTTATCTGTTTCTCGATGAGCCGATTTCAAGCCTCGATATACGGCATCAGATCGTCGTGATGGAGATTGCGAAGGATTTCGCGGCGGCAGGCGGCGGAGTGATCGCGATCCTGCACGACCTCAACCTGACCGCCATGTTTGCCGACCGTATCGCGGTGATGAGCAAGGGCAAGCTCGACGTGATGGGGACGCCGCGCGAAGCGTTGACTGACGAGCGGCTCGAACGTGTCTATGAATGCTCGTTGCGGGTCGGCGTTCCGCCCGAAAAGGGCGTGCCTTTCATACTGCCGCAGTCCGCCTATCGCGCCGCCGCAGAATGAAAAAAGGTCCGGCAGCAAGCCGGACCTGTACGTTCGCACCCTGGCGCTGAGCCGTCAGCTCGCGACGCGCTCCGGTTCCATCTCATCGAGACCAAGCAGGTGCCGCACATTCGGGCGCGCCTTGACGAGGTCGGCAATGCTGTACTTCATCAGCACGGCAAAGAAGGCATTGAGCGCTTCGCGCAGCGCCGAATTCAGTGCGCAGCTATCAACCAGCGGGCATTCGGTGGCGTCGTTTTCGAAGCACTCGGCCATGGCGAAGTTTTCTTCCGTCACCCGCACGACGTCGAACAGCGAAATGTCCTGTGCCGCGCGTCCGAGCCGCACGCCGCCATTGCGGCCGCGTACCGTTTCTACCAGCCCATGCTCGACGAGCGGCTGAAGAATCTTGAACAAAAACAGTTCAGAAACGCCGTATGCGCGCGCGATTTCCGGAATGCGGCTGAGCTTGCCATCATTGGCAGCGCAGTACATGAGCATACGAACGGCATAATTCGTCTGGCGGGTAAGACGCATCACTGTTCCTTTCAACACGTCTTGAAGCAATCTCGCCTCCACAGAGGCAGCGATGCTCCAATCCTTGAGTTTGCAGCTCCAACCGAAAACGGTTCATCCCTGTTTCGGAACTGCTTTAAAATTCTGGTCCTGTCGCATCTTCGTTTCCGAAAGGTTCAAGGCGCGATCGGAACATGCGCTAAAGCGAGTATCTGTTTCTTAACCCACTTTAGAATCATTCTTAAAATATATGAAGTCTTTTCTCACCTTTAAAGGGGAAAAGTTGTTGCCGGCATCAATTCGCTGCGAGTTCCTCCCAGACCGGCCGCAAATGTCCATTTTAGCGTCACTGGCAAACATCTATCCACTCGGCGCTGACGAGTTCGGCCATCCTGTGCGGAGCGATGCGCACGGCGCTGTTGGTAGCCCCGGCTGCGGGCACGACTTCCTCATAGGTCTTCAGCGAAACATCGCAATAGACGGGCAGGGCGCTCGGCAGGCCGAACGGGCACACGCCTCCGACCGGATGGCTGGTTTCGGCAAGGACAGTCTCGGCATCCAGCATGCGCGGCTTCGTTCCAAACTGATCCTTGAACTTGCGATTGTCTATGCGGGCATCGCCGCGAGTAACGATGAGAATGGTCTGGTCCTTGGCCGAGAAGGAGAGCGTCTTGGCGATCTGCCCCGGTTCCACGCCATGCGCTTCGGCGGCGAGAACAACGGTGGCGGTGCTGGTAGGCAGTTCGATCACTTCGATTTCAGGCGCTTTGGCCGCAAAAAAGGCCTTTACGGAATCCAGACTCATAGCTTCCCTTTTTCTTATTTTGATTATTAAACTCAAGTTTAAGCCGCATTATGGCAAAGGACAAGCCCGGTCGCTTCATTGCGGCATTTTTGCATAAAAACTCTATCAGACCGGCGTCCGAATCTGCAACAAATGATGAAGATGTTGGAGAGGGCAGCGCGCTCATAACACGGCAGCCCGCGGCGCCGTGTTATGAACTGGCGTTCGGACTGCTTCAAAGATCGACCGGGCGACCGGAGGCTTCTTCTTCCAGGGTTACCGCCACATTCGCATTGGCGGAAAGTCTTACCTTGTCGCCTTCAACGTCGGCAACGAAGCCGAGTTCGATATAATGGTGATGGCCGGCGTGCTGGCCGGAATTATCGGTCTTCTTGAGCTTGATGCGGTTATCTTCAATGTGGTCGACCGTGCCGACATGCACGCCATCGGCTCCGATTACTTCCATATTTTCGCGGATTTCGTGCTGCATGGGATTTCTCCGTGTTGAATTCTGCCGAAATGGCAATCTGTGATAGAGGCTGCTCGCAAGAACCTAGTGCGCATCGGGCCGCTGGCCATGGCATCGACATCGAAAGTTGCATTTCGAGCGCCGGTTCGCTGTCGTCCTCTCAACAAGCCGCCGTTTTGATCTCTGCTATCCAGAATGCTGGCAAATGAAACAGTGCACGTTGACGTGAAAAGAAAAGCTGCTAAGAAGTCACTCGCTGAGCGATTGGTCGCAAATCGGTAGCTTGCTGCGGTTTGCTGCTTTACCGAAATCGGGAAAAGCACGAGAAGTCAATTGCCTGGAGGGGTGGCCGAGCGGTTTAAGGCACCGGTCTTGAAAACCGGCGTGCAGGAGACTGTACCGTGGGTTCGAATCCCACCCCCTCCGCCATTTTCATCGAATTCAATAAATATCAGCGATATTTGGTTGTAAGGGCGCGCGTGTTGGCTCGGGCTACGATGCCCGTATTGAAAGCCTTCGTTCTTCTCGGTCCCAAGGACGGCCGAGCTTGTGCAACTGTGGAGAACCCCAGCGCCACCAGACTGCAATCCTTGCAAAAGCGAACCTCAAATATACTACAATGTCCCATTGGTGTTCATGCCAATAAAAATCATGAACATTATCACTATGACGACCCCGAATAATGCAAGGGATTGGAGAATAGAGAATGTATCAATTTCATATTCATTAATCCTAAAATATAATATTGTATAGACTAGCATAAAATTACTTGACACGCCAGAAGATGATTCTCGATTGAGGGTGTGTGCTTTTTTTATTGATCTAATACTCGAATTTACTTTCTCTCAGGGGCGCGAAAATGAGAAGGGCGCGACAGGTTTCGCGCCCGAAGCAATGCTCAAGAGGCTTCTTCCTCGATTACATTCTGTGCGACCTGTTCGATGCCGCCGTTGAAGCGTTCGGCGGCCAGCAGTCCGAGCCATACGGCGATGAGGCACAGCACGACCGAAAAACCGATATTGAACAATGCCTTGCCCGGTTGGCCAGCCCGGAGGAGGTCCATTGTCTGCAAGCTGAAGGACGAGAAAGTGGTGAAGCCTCCGCAGACGCCGACCATGAAAGCGATGCGCCAGATTTCTGGGATAGGAAAGCGGCCTTGTTCCAGCGTCAATGCTCCGAAGAACGAGATTGCAAACGAACCGATAATATTGACGACGATAGTGCCCCAGGGAAGCTCACGGCTTACGGGAAGCATCAAGAGGGCCAGCCAATATCGCGCGACGCTTCCGATCGCTCCGCCGAGCGCTACAACGAGGGTAGCTTGCATTGTTCTGTGTCCATTCAATAATGGATAGAGGCTTCGCCGTCTGCTTCCGGAATCTTGATAAGTATCCTGCTTCACGAGGCATTGCGACGCGCTCTTCTCCTGTTTCAATTCAAGCAGGAGTCATCAGCCAATTGCTGGCAGTTTCGGGAGAACCCCATTCCCATCACGTATGGCAAAGGCCATGGGGGATTTATACTGAAAACCGGGACCGCCCGTCAATCTGACGGGCGCGGCTCCATCGCCCGTACCGATCACAAAGCGGTAATCAGTTGAGAGCGCCGCCTTTGCGCCGACCCAGACGGCGTCTTGCGGCGTCGCTTGCGCGATAAATGAATGAAGCGGGTGCGGGCAAGGTGCGACGCATGAAGGCGACCTTGCGCAAATAGTTTTCGATTTTCCAGGTAGCCCATGTGCCACCGCGGAAATAGGCGACGTCGCCCGCCCGCAAGGTGCGGGTGCCGCCGTCCGCATCGGTGACGTGGACTTCGCCTTCAAGGATATAGACGGTTTCGTCCCAGCCGAAATACCAGCGGAAGGTACCTGCGGTGCAATCCCATATGGCGGTATAGGCGGCCCCGTCCGCGCTTGCCGATTGCTCGCTGGAGCGGGCCTGCGGATTGCCATCCAGCACCCAGTCAGGATTGATCGGCGCGGGCTTCAACTCCATTTCCATTGCATTGTCGGAGACGACGGCGGGCCCCTGGGGCGCAACGAAGACCCTTGGCATTGTCCGAGCTACAGCAAGGACGGCACTCGCAAACATCAATTTCCAAGCCATGATTTCCCCCGATTGGCTGCTATCCATCAGATAGCGGCTAATCGTCAGAAATCGGTTAAGGTACGGGGGGAATCGGTCGCCCCGTGCAACTAATGCGATAGGCGCGGACGGCAGAGTTTCCATATCAGCGGCACTGCAAGAATTGCGATGGCGCCGACGCCTGCGAAGAACGGTCCATATCCGAAATATTGCGCCACGTAGCCCGATGCGACGCCGCCCGCCATGCTGATGAGAGCATCCATGCACTGGAACAGGGTGAAGTCCACCCCGGCCTGCCTCGGATCCGACCAGTGCATGAACTGCGCATACAGCGCGACGAAACCAAGTGCCACAACGCCGGAGGAACTCGCCACTGCAACCGCAATGAGCACGACGCCCGCATTCCTGTCGGTGGAATGGAGGGCAAAGAACAGGAAGCAGAAAGCCTGGAGCAGCAGGGCCGCGACCAGAATGCCGCGAACGCCGAAAGCGCGAACCAGCCAGCCACCGGCCAGCGCCGCCGCAAGGCCGATGAACATGCTGCCTGCTCCGTTCAAAATGCCGACCGTGGTGAGGTCAAGCCCTGCATCGATGAGAAACGGGCCGAGCATTGCCAGTCCGGCCTTTTGCGCGATCACATAGACCGCAGCCGCCGCAAGGCCGCGTCTGATTTCCGGTCGCCGCCATGCGGCCAGCAGGGAAGGGGTGTGAGGGCGATCCTCGATGCTGTCTCGGCCGCGCGAAAAGACCGCGAAAGGCAGGCCGAGCAGCACGAGGACTGCGGCCATGGTCCAGATGGCAACCTGCCAGCCCGCTTTGTCCACTAGGATCAGAAAGGCACCGGCGCCGATGGCCGACCCGAGATAGGCGCCGCCGACCTGCGCCGCATTGCCCCAACCGTAGTTTTCGGGCGACAGGCTTTGCACGGCATAGCCGTCACAGGCGATGTCCACAGTCGCCGTGGCAAAGGCGACGACGGCCAGGATCGCAAGCAGCAGATAGACCTGTCCCGGATCGACAAAGCCGATGACAAGGAGGCAGAGAACGGACAGAAAGCCGCCGCCGAGAATAATGGTGGCGGTGCGGGTTTTGCCCGCCGGAGGCAGCCGGAAACGCTCTACCGCGGGCGCCCAGAGAAACTTGAGCGCCCAGGGCAGAATGATGAGCGAAACGAGGCCGATCTGGTCGAGCGATACGCCATTGTCGCGCATGATCGCTGGCAAACCCGTCCACGTCATGCCGCCAATGACACTCTGGGCGATGTAGAGGCCGCCGATCGTCGCAAACACGGCGACCGGCGAGGGTGCTTTGTCCATCCGCTCCATTTGGGCCATCAGAAGCGGTAGCGGAGGCTGCCGAACACCTGGCGGCCTTCCTGCTGATAGCAATAGCCTGCCGTGCAGACCGGGTCGCGATTGTCGAAGATGTTCTTGGCGTTGACCTGCAACAGAACGCCTTCAAGCTTCGGATCCTGATAACCGAAATCATAGGAAACGGCGGCATCGACCATGATGCGGGATTCGTTCTTGAAGCTGTTCAGATCGTCTCCATAGCTGGAGCTGACGTAACGAATGCCGGAACCGAGGCCGAGACCGGCAAGCACGCCGTTCTCGATCTTGTAGTTGCCCCAGAGCGACAGGACATCGTTCGGCGTGCCGGAGAGTTCGTTGCCGACGGTGCCTTCCGCGCCCTTGTCGATCTTGACCCGCAAGTGGGTGTAGGAAGCGATGATGCCGATGCCGTTATCGAGCGTGGCATTGGCTTCAAGCTCGAAACCGCGCGAATTCAGATCGAGCTGGCGCTGCTTGTTCATGCCCGAAGACGCATCGAGCACGATGCCGTCCTTCTGGTCGATGTCGAACAATGAAGCGCTGATGACGGCGTTATAACCGGGAATTTCGTATTTGACGCCGATTTCCTTCTGGCGACCGATGGTCGGATTGGCGACGTGCCTGTCATCGCTCGCGACGTCATCGTAAACGAAGCCGATATTGGGAGAGAAGGAGGTCGAATAGTTGACGTAGGGGATAAGGCCCCATTCGGTCTTGTAAGCCACGCCGACGCGTCCCGAGAACGCGCTGTCGTTCTGCCTGGTATCGGTATAGTCGACATCCGTGGTCGTGGACTTCACCCAGTCATAGCGGCCACTGCCGAACACGGTCAGGTTGTCCCACTCGATCTGGTCATGCGCGTAGATGCCGACCTGATTCATCTTCTGGGCGCCGTTGAACGGAACGTCCATTGCGCGAATGTCTTCAATCGACACGTAGGACAGGCCGCTATAGGCCTTGTAGTCCGACCAGGCATAGTCGATGCCAGCGATTGCCTTGTGGGTCAGCGCTCCGGTTTCAAAATCGAACTGCGCCATCGTGTCGACGACGAAGTTCTTCATGCGCTCCTTGTAGTGGCCCCAGTAGCGGGCGAGATCGGCGCTGCCTTCCTGCGGATAATGGCCGCTATATTCAAGGTCGGCATCGACATCGCTGTAGCGGACATTCTGGCGAACGGTCAGCAGATCGTTGAAACGATGCTCGAATTCGTAACCAACGCGGCCCTGCTTCTGCACGAAATCATTATAGTTCGGATCGCCTTCGTAGAGGTTGGAAACCTCGCCATAGGACGGATTGTAGAACGCCGCCGTGCAGCCGGTCACGGAGCGGGAAAACTCGCTGAGGAATGTAAAGCGCGTGTCTTCATCCGGCTTTATGGTGAATGACGGGGCAATGTAATATTTGTCGTCCGGATAGCCGGGCAGTTCGGTATCGCTAATGCGGCCAAGGCCGGTAATGCGATAGAGGAATGTTTTGTCTTCATTGGCCGGCCCGGACAGGTCGAAAGCGGCCTGATAGCGATTGTGGCTGCCGAACAGCAACTCCACCTCACGGAATTCTTCTTCCTTCGGGCGCTTGGTAACGACGTTGACGATACCGCCGGGGCCGCTCACGCCATAGAGGGAGGAAGCCGGGCCCTTCAGCACCGTAATGCCCTCGATGCCGTATGGATCGGTTTTCAGCCACGCAGACGGGCCGTTGATGATGCGCAGGCCATCGCGAAACATGCCGGTGTAATAGGCCGGGAAACCACGCAGATAGAACGCGTCATACCGTGTGTCGAAGCCGAAATTGTTCGGATTGGCGCTCGCCGTATAGCTCAACGCATCGTTGAGCGTAACAGGCTTCTGGTCTTCCATCTGGCGCTGGGTGATGACCGAAATGGACTGCGGAATCCTGACGATATCCGTGTCGATCTTGGTGCCTTCACGATCTCTCTTGGCGACATAACCGTCCTGAACGAGCGTGTCGTTGCTCTGCGACTGGATCGTAACCGTGTCCAGAACAAGCGGTTGCGCGCTGTCCTGAGCCAGCGAAATCGCAGTGGAAGCAAGAAGGGTGGAGCAGGTCAAAGCCAGGTTCAGCCGACCGTGACGGGAATAGAAGCGCATGCGGATCCCTCGGTTCATAAGCCTGTCGCGAGCGTTCCCCGTCTCGTGACATTAAATAAGAGTCTGCTACTCAACTATAAAATGGAGTAACAGAGTCAACAATTATTAGGGGGCAATCGAAGGGTAAGGGTGAGGTCCGGCTTGCGGCTGCGATCTATCTGCAACACTTTGCCCGTGCTTCCGCAACCCTGTATGGCGGGCGTGAAGCAGCTTGCGAACAAGGGTTGTGCCGGGCGCTTGGAAAAGGTCAGCCGATCTCCCGGGATGCGGTCGGCGTGTGATAATAAAGGGGGAAGATCAGGCCGTAGGGAATGGTCACGACATCGGCCATCTGGTCGTCGGTGGGGCGATCATCGCTCATGCTATCGCGGTCCGTGTGACCGGCATCAATATCCAGCTCCGACAGTACGACGATGATCGTGCTCCAGAGCAGGAATGGAAGCAGGGCGATGGCGATATAGATATAGCTCGTGTCCATGCTGCGATGGTGAGCTACGAAGTCTCCTTCATCAAGGAACAGACTTCTCAAGTTCGGCCGCTTTGCAGTCGGATTTTGCTTTTGCCGTGGGCGCCACCGGAATTGCTCCGGTGGCGAAAATCATGCGGAGACGATTGCGTCGTTGGGGGCGGGCAGTTCAAACAGCCGGGCGCCGTTCTCGGTGCCCTTTTCCTCATAGCCGATGATCCGGAACCATTTCACAATGTCGGAACGGTCGAGCCAGCTTCGCGAGTGGACAGGCAGATCGCCCGCCAGCGCCTGAATCTGCCGGATATGCTGCTTGCAGAAGCGCACGGTGTTGCGGTTGAAGAATTCTTCCTTCGCGGCGAAAAGCGTGTCCGTCGCGCCATCCGCTTCGTGCCACGCGATGATTGCCACCACCTTGTCGTCTTGCAGCAAGGCATGTGCACGACCTTCCCGCAGGTTCATCATCAGGTTGTCATAGGCGGCTTTGGTATCCTTGCCGGCGGCGATATATTCGATCGCCATGCGCCTCGAAAGGTCATGAAAAACGCTTTCAAGATCACCGACAGTCGCTGTGCGTGCCTTCATTTTTCTGACCTCCCTTCGTTTCACTCCCGTCGTGCGCAAACCACGACGGCCCATAATGACCTCTTTCGGCCACCGCTTTCAACGTGAAAAGCCGGGGCCGGTTCCGGTCGGGCGAGGCGAATTTTCCCTGCGGAAGCGGGCTCAAGGGCGTTGCCGGGCAATATTCGGCGGGCAAATCCTGCAATCACGTGCCTGCAATCACGTGATTGTGAAAACAACGCGCCATACCGCCCAAGCAAGCGGATTTCCGGTCGTTCTGCGGGGCTTTTCCGAACGCGCTAAAGCCCCGGTTTTATAGAGACCTCGGCATGTTTATGCACAACTAGGGTACAAGATATTTGAACTATTCTGAAGGTATGTGTATCCAGCGTATATGTTTCTCGTCTGCGTATCGTGGAATTTCTCGGAAACACCTCAAAAAGTCTTACCCACCAGATCGGCAGGAAACGACATGACCGACCTCCCCGGATATCCGAGTCGTCGCAGTTTTCTGAAAGCCTCCGCAGCAAGTGTGATGCTTTCAGGGCTCGCTGTCTCAGCAAAAGCGGAACCGCAAACTCCCCCGGTTCCACTCGAACAATATGAACGCCAGTATTTCAATGAAGTCGAATGGGCTTTCGTCCTTGCCGCCACGGCGAGACTGATCCCGTCCGAAGGCGACGGCCCCGGCGCCATCGAAGCCCGTGTTCCCGTATTCATCGATCTCCAGCTCGCCGGCGATTTCGGTCGCGCGGATGACTGGTACATGGTCGGACCCCACGATCCGTCCGCAGATCCGACGCGCGGCTGGCAGACACCGCTGAACCCTGCGCAGATTTACCGGCAGGGCATTCCCGCATTCAACGCATGGTGCGAGCAGAAGTACGGCGCGGCTTTCTCCGCCCTGACTGGTGAACAGCAGGACGCGGCGCTGACCTCGCTGCAGAAAGGGGAGGTCGGCCTTCAGCCTGAACTGCGCGACTTCTTCACGCTTCTCTTGCAGAACACCAAGGAAGGCTATTTCGCCGATCCGATGTATGGCGGCAATCACGGCATGCAGGCGTGGAGCTATATCGGCTTCCCCGGTGCGCGCGGCAGCTACAAGGAATGGGTCGAACGCTACAATGTTCGCTACCCGCTGGGCCCGGTCTCGATCAAGGGCGAAAGGGCTTAACGATGGCACGTCAGGAAAAGAAAAAAGACGTGGTTGTGGTCGGCCTCGGCTGGACCGGAGCCATCCTGTCCATGGAACTGGCGCAGGAAGGGCTTGAAATCGTCGCGCTCGAGCGCGGGCATGACCAGAACACGGTCCCGGATTTCAAATATCCCAACATGATCGACGAGCTGAAATACGGCGTGCGCCTGAAGATGATGCAGCGCGCCAGCCAGCAGACCGTCACGATCCGCCGCAACGCCGACGAAGTCGCCTTGCCCTACCGCAGCTTCGGCTCGTTTCTGCCCGGCAACGGTGTCGGCGGAGCGGGCACGCACTGGAACGGCCTGAACTGGCGTCCGCAGCCCGAAGAGCTGCGCCTGCGCTCCTATGTCAAGGAACGCTGGGGCGAGCAGATCATTCCCGAAGACATGCTTCTCGGCGACTACCCGATCCACTATGACGAGCTGGAGCCTTTCTTCGACCGTTTCGAGCGCATCGCGGGCATTTCCGGCAAGGCGGGCAATCTGAAGGGAAAGATCGTCGAAGGCGGCAATCCGTTCGAGGGCTGGCGTTCCAATGACTACCCGATGCCGCCGATGCACACCACCTGGGACGGACGGAAGTTTGCCGATGCGGCTCAGGGCATGGGGTATCACCCGTTCCCGTCGCCGGGCGGCATTGCCTCAACCGCCTATGTCAACGAATATGGCATGCAGATGGGGCCGTGCAATCACTGCGGTTTCTGCGAGCGTTTCGGCTGCTACCAGTATTCCAAATCATCGCCGCAGACGGCCATCCTCGATGCGCTGAAGCGCATGCCGAATTTCTCCTATCGCACGGAGTCTGAAGTTCTTCGCGTCGAAATGGCGCCGGACGGTAAGACCGCCACGGGCGTGACCTATTTCGACGAGGCGACGCAGGAAGAAGTATTCCAGCCCGCCGATATCGTCATCCTCGCGTCCTTCTCGCTCAACAACGTGCATCTGGCGCTTCTGTCGGGCATCGGTCAGCCATACGACCCGGTAACGGGCGAGGGCGTCACCGGGCGCAACTATGCCTATCAGATGAATGGCGGCGTGACGCTCTTCTTCAAGGATGAGGAATTCAACCCTTTCATCGGCACCGGCGCGAACGGCATGTGCATCGACGATTTCGGTGTCAACCAGATCGATTTCGGACGGGAAGGCTTCATCGGCGGTTCGTACTGGCGCGCCGGCCAGACCAACGGCCAGCCGATCCGCAGCATGGCGCTGCCATCCGGTACACCGGCATGGGGCGGCGCGTGGAAAAAGGCCATCGCCGAATGGTACGGCCATTCCATGTCGATCGGCAGCCATGGTTCGCACATGTCCTACCGGACCAACCATCTCGATCTGGACCCGACCTACAAGGACCGTCACGGTCGCCCGCTCATGCGCATGACCTTCAACTGGAATCCGAACGATATTCGGATGACCCAGTACATGAAGACCAAGATGGAAGCGCTGGCCAAGACGATGAACCCCGACCTGATGCAGTCGTCCTTCAAGAAGGAAGGCGCGCAGTATGACGTGCGCCCATACCAGACGACGCACAATACGGGTGGCCATATCATGTCGGACAATCCGCGTGAGGGCGTGGTCAACCGCTATTCGCAGGCATGGGACAAGCACAATGTGTTCCTGACCGGCGCGGGCAATTTCGTGCAGAACACGCAGTACAATCCGACAGGTCTGCTCGGCGGGCTTGCCTATTCGACTGCGCATGCGATCCGCACGCAATACCTGTCCAATCCGCGTCCGCTGATCTGAGGAGAATGGTGATGAAGACTTTTCTTCGCATAATCGGCGCTCTCGTCGTCATCGGAATTGTCGCGCTGCTGGCCTTCATCTTCGTGCCGGTACAGCTGACGAAGCCGACCAGGGAACTGGCGGCGGACTGGAAACCCGCCGAAGGGCAGGGCCAGTATGTCATGTATGCATCGGACTGCATGGCCTGCCACACGGCGGAAGGCGGCAAGCCTTTTGCCGGTGGACGCCCGATTGCAAGCCCAATGGGTACGATCTGGACGACCAACATCACCCCGGACAAGGAAACCGGCATCGGAAACTGGACACTCGATCAGTTCCGCGCCGCTCTTTATGACGGCATTCGTGCCGATGGCTCACATCTCTATCCGGCAATGCCTTACGAGAACTATCGCAAGCTGACCGAGGAAGATGTCCGCGCGCTGTATGATTATTTCATGCATCAGGTACAGCCGGTGAACAATGTCGTTCAGGAAACCAAGCTCGGCTTCCCGTTCAACATGCGTTTCGGCATTCGTGCATGGAACTGGCTGGCTCTCGGTCAGGAAGCGGGCTTCAAGGCCGCAGGCAAGTCGGAAGCACAGGATCGCGGCCAGTATCTGGTCGAGGGCCCGGCTCACTGCGCCGCCTGCCACAGCCCGCGCAATCCGCTGATGGCGCAGAGCGGCACGCAGGTTGGTGACAAGGACTTCCTCACCGGCGGCGTCGTCGATGGCTGGAACGCACCGTCGCTGCGCGGCGCAAATTCCGCCCCGCAGAAGTGGTCCATCGAGGAACTGGCGACCTATCTTGCAACAGGCCGCAATTCCTACTCCACGGCCAATGGCGAAATGGGCCTTGCGGTCGAACATTCGCTTCAGCATCTCACCGATGCCGACAATCTGGCGATTGCCGCATTCCTGAAGGGGATTGACGGTGCTGCCGTTGAAGTGCCGCAGGAGTTTGCCGTGAAGGCGTCCAAGGCGCTGCCAGCCGCCCCGGCTGATGCCGCCGGTGAAGCAACGACAAAGATGCTGACCGAAGCTTCTCCCGATATGCCGCTTGGTGCGCGGCTCTATCTCGACAACTGTGCTGCCTGCCATTTCGTGACGGGCAGGGGGGCTCCGGGAATCTTCCCCGAGCTTGCCGGTAATGATCTGGTGACAGGTTCGGAAACGAAGCCGCTGATCTCGATCATCCTGCACGGCGCCGAGGTTCCGTCCACGACAAAGCGTCCGATGCGTCTTGTGATGCAGGGCTATGCCGACCGCCTGACGGACGATGAAGTTGCCGAACTGGCTACCTTCGTGCGCTCCGCATGGGGCAACAGCGCCGGGCCGGTGAAGGCGGCGGATGTTGCAACGGTCCGCAACAGCCAGACCCACTGACAACGAAGCGCCGATCTGACTGAATCAGATCGGCGCTCTGTCCCATTGTTTTGGGCGATCTTTCCCGAAAACCGTTTCACACTTTTCGGGATGCTCTTTAAAGAACGGCGGAATGAAAGTTCCGCCGTTTTGTCATTCAGGCGGCTTCGATGTCGCGCATCGGCGGGTTGCCGTAGAAGCGACTATATTCGCGGCTGAACTGCGACGGGCTTTGATAGCCGACGCGATGGCCCGCCGTGCCGGCGTCCAGCCGCTCGACCAGCATCAGCCTGCGGGCTTCGTTGAGGCGGAGCTGCTTTTGATACTGCACCGGCGTCATCGCCGTGATCGCCTTGAAATGGTGATGAAACGACGACGCGCTCATATTGACGTGTTCGGCAAGCTGTTCGATCCGCAACGGTGCGGCAAAGTTCTGGCGAAGCCATGCGATAGCCCGCGCTATACGGTTGGCCTGGCTGTCGGCGGTGGCGATGTTGATCAGTCGCTCGCCGCCGGAACCCGTCAGCAGGCGATAGAGGATTTCCTGTTCGATCAGGGGCGCCATCACCGGAATATCGTCGGGGTTGTCGAGAAGGCGCAGCAGGCGCAAGGCGGCATCGAGCAGGCCCGCAGGCGCGGCGTTGACGGTTATTCCCCATTGATCCCCATCGGCTAGCATCCGTCTGCGAACATCCACACGGCCGATCAGGTCGGTCAGTTTCTCGCTGTCGATGGCGAGCGCCAGACACAGATGCGGCGCTTCCGGGCTGGCCTCCACCACGCGCCATGTGACCGGCAGGTCCAGCGACGTCACCAGATATTCGCCCTTGGTATAGTTGATCGTTTCGGAACCGAGGCGCAGCGATTTTGCGCCTTGCAGCACCATGGCGAGGCAGGGCCTGTAACTGCTGTGGCACGGTATGCTTGGCGTCGTGCGCCTGCTGATCGACAGGCCCTCGATCGGCGTGCGGTATTCGCCGTCCTGTGCGGTGAAACGCTCCGCGAGAGCGGCAAGCTCGTTATAGGTCTCTGTCAATGACGTCATGGATGATCCGGTCAGATGAAATGGAATAGAGCAATTATTGCGCAAGCGGGTCGGTATCGGCAATCGCGAAACAGGCAGTTTTGCAGGATCGTGCAAGAAGCTTGCAGGATCGGTCTACCGCATCTGCCCGGGTCTCCGGCATATTCCGCCTGCTTCCCCAATCCAATAAATGGAGTCTATCATGGCCATAGCAAGAGGTTATGCTGCTACGGATGCAGACGAGCCGTTGGTTCCGTTCACATTTGAACGGCGCGAGCCCAACGCGGATGACGTGGTCATCTCGATCCAGTATTGCGGCGTCTGCCATTCCGACATCCATACCGTTCGCAATGAATGGAAGAATGCCGTTTATCCCATCGTTCCGGGACATGAAATCGCAGGCGTCGTGACTGCCGTCGGCGATGCGGTCACCAAATTCAAGGTCGGCGACAAGGTCGGCGTCGGCTGCTTCGTGGATTCCTGCGTCGGCTGCGCCAGCCGGGATGTCGACAACGAGCAATATCTTCCGGGCCTCATCCAGACCTACAACACCTTCGACGCCGAAGGAAAGGAACGGACGCAGGGCGGATATTCGGACCATATCGTCGTGAAGGAAGGATATGTCCTTTCCATGCCCGACAATCTTCCGCTCGATGCGGCAGCTCCGCTGCTTTGCGCGGGTATCACGCTTTATTCGCCGCTGCGCCACTGGAATGCAGGTCCGGGCAAGCGGGTCGCGATCATCGGCATGGGCGGGCTCGGGCATATGGGCGTCAAGCTCGCCAACGCCATGGGCGCGCATGTGACGGTGCTGAGCCAGTCGCTTTCCAAGAAGGAAGACGGTCTCAAGCTCGGCGCTCATGAATATTACGCCACCAGCGACGCAGCCACCTTCGAGAAGCTGGCCGGAACGTTCGACCTCATCATCTGCACGGTCGGCGTCGCCATCGACTGGAATGCCTATCTTGCGCTGCTCAAGGTAAACGGCACCATGGTTGTTGTCGGCGTGCCGGAACATATGGTGCCGGTGCACGCCTTCTCGCTCATTCCGGGCCGCAAGTCGCTTGCGGGATCGATGATCGGCTCGATCAAGGAAACGCAGGAAATGCTGGACTTCTGTGGCCAGCACAACATCGTTTCCGAAATCGAGAAGATCAATATCCAGGAGATCAACGAAGCCTATGAACGCGTCCTGAAGAGTGATGTGCGCTACCGCTTCGTCATCGACATGGCTTCGCTGGCAGCGTGATGTAGGCCGGAGGACAGGGCATTTCCCGTTTCAACCGAATATTGGAGATGCACGTCTATCCAGAAATGCAAAACCCCGGCCCATCGGTGCCGGGGTTTTGCCTTGGATAATCAGTGCCTGCGCAGGTTTTTCCATACCAGCGCGGCTGTCACCGTCAGAAAAGCTGCAAGGATCGTACCCTCGATAATAAAATACCAGTGCATGAGCGAAGCTCCTATGCCGGAACTCTGCCGCCGCCAGATCGAATGTTCGATGCCCATGGAATTGCTGCCTGCGGTTCTTCGAGAATATTTCGCTTGAGGGCGAAGCCTGCTACCGCATGGCGCGCGACGTGCAGGGGTTTGAGACCGTTCTGCGCATCGCAACATGCCTTCCATGTCATTTCATATATGACATCGCGGTCATGCTCCGGCCATTCATAAAGATAATCTATTGCATCTTCAACGCAGGCAATTTCGCGAATGAGATAGGGCCCATCCTTAACAAATACAGGGCTGTCAAACAAACGGTCGCTCATCAGAACCTCCATTTGATCGAACGAAAATGTTAGTGTGACGGCGTCGATTTAGTAAGCTGCCACGGCCGTTCAAGTGGCCGGAATAAAAAAGTTTTCAGCTTCTGGGGTTTAGGGGCAGGACCCTGTCAATTTGATGGAAATGGCGCCTGAAATGACTAGGGCTGCCAGGAGAGACGCGCAGGCACATTGCTTATCGCTTATTACAAAGAGCTGAATTACACTCTGTCGGGCAGTGTCTTGCGGTTGGGGGAACGCATCCTTGGGTTTTGACGAGAATACTCTGTTTTTTGCGGCGGGTATCTGCTCCCTGGCAGTGGCCCTGACGATCCTGAGTGTCTGGTACCAGAACTCCCGCGACAGCTTCCTGTTGTGGGGTTGCCTTGGCATGATTCTGCTCGGCACGGGGGCGGTGCTTTATTATGCCGGTCCGTTGCCGCTGGCCACGGCCTCCATCATTGCCTTCACCCTCGAAAGCCTCGGCTTCATATTGCTGATCCTCGGTTCGCGGCAGATTTCGGGCCGTGCGGTTCGCAGCCGCTTTTTGATCGTTCTGGCGATTGCCGTCATCTGCGCGACGGTGCTGCCGATCCTGGCGGGACAGACAGGCACCGGCACGGCAATTTTCAACCTGACATCGGCCCTGTTGCTCCTGCTGACCGCGAAGGAATATTTCCATGTCTACCGCGAGGCGCCGGTGCCCGTGACAGGCATGATCGCGCTTTATGTCCTGACGGCGATCTCGTTCTTTCTCTGCGGTGCGGTGATCCTTTATGAACGGCAATGGGTGATGACCGCCATTCCCAGCAACTGGGCTGAACATATCAATGCGATAACGGCCATCATCGGGATTACGGGCATTGGCGCCCTGTCGCTGAATTTCACCCAGTCGCGTATTGCGCGCCGCCACGCCAATGACGCGCGCACCGACAGCCTGACCGGATTGCTGAACAGGCGCGCCCTTTACGATGTGCTGACCGACAATGAATTGCAGCTCGGGGATTCCGTCGTGATCTTCGACCTCGATGCGTTCAAGTCGATCAACGATACGCACGGCCACATCATCGGCGATGAGGTGCTTGGAACCTTTTCCAATGTCCTGCGCAGCCATGTCAGATGCGAGGCGCTGATTTCCCGCGTCGGCGGCGAGGAATTCGTCCTGGTCCTGCGGCAGAAGCAGAACAGCGAGGTTCTCGCCATGGCGGATGCGATCCGCAAGGCCTTCGCAGCGACGGTTTTTGAAGCTCTGGCCGGTGATTTTTCCACGACGACCAGTGCGGGCATCGCATTCTGTACGCCGGGAGACCGTGATTTCCTGACCGTGTTCCACCGGGCGGATGCTGCACTTTATCGCGCCAAGCATCTGGGACGCAACAAGGTATGCACCGAACTGCACAGCGTCGCCTGAACCCTCTGGGCGTGATGAAAATGGGCCCGAAAATCGGGCCCATTTCCGCTTATCTCGTCATGTGCCGAAGCGTTCTTCGCTGAGCGCCGCCGCCATCAAGGCCCTGGTATAGTCCTCGCGCGGGCGATCAAAGACCTGTTCGGTGTCGCCCTGTTCGACGATCTTGCCGTTCTTCATCACGATCACATAGTCCGAGACGGCGCGCACGACCGCCATGTCGTGGCTGATGAAGAGATAGGACAGTCCATGGTCCTTTTGCAGGTCGCGCAGAAGCGTGACGATCTGCTTCTGCACCGAACGGTCGAGCGCACTTGTCGGCTCATCGAGCACGATGACGCGCGGTTTCAGGATCATCGTGCGCGCAATGGCGATGCGCTGGCGCTGGCCGCCTGAAAATTCGTGCGGATAGCGGTTGCGCATGGCCGGATCGAGACCGACTTCCTTCAGCGCCTCCTGTGCACGGCGGTCGCGTTCCTTTGCCGAAAGGTTCGGTTCGTGGATCAGAAGCCCCTCGGTAATGATGCGTCCGACCGTCATGCGCGGGCTCAGCGAGCCGAACGGGTCCTGAAAGACGAGCTGCAATTCACGGCGCTTGGGGCGCATTGCTTGCGGCTCGTGCGGCAATTCCTGCCCCAGATAGGCGATGCGGCCCTCGGAGGCTATCAGCCGCAGGATGGCGCGCCCCAGCGTGGACTTGCCCGAACCGGATTCGCCCACGATGCCGATGGTCTGGCCCTGCTTCAGCGTCAGCGAGACATTGTTGACGGCTGTGAGGTAGTTGGCGGCCCCAAGCCACGGCTTGCTGATGAGAAAATTGACTTTCACATTATCGGCGCGAATGAGAACCGGCGCATCATCGCGGGGAGGAGTTTTTTCGCCTTCCGGCTCCGCGTTGAGCAGCATCTTCGTATAGGCGTGCTCGGGCGCGCTGAAGAGCTTTTCCGTCTCGTTCGTTTCGACCACTTCGCCCGAGCGCATCACGTAAACCCGGTCGGCAAAGCGCCGCACGATGCCGAGATCATGCGTAATGAAGACCACCGCCATTCCAAGCCGCTTCTGCAGATTGGCCAGAAGGTCGAGAATCTGCGCTTGAATGGTGACGTCGAGCGCGGTCGTCGGTTCGTCGGCGATCAGGATATCCGGCTCGTTGGCGAGCGCCATGGCGATCATGACGCGCTGGCGCTGGCCGCCCGACAGTTCATAGGGATAGCTGTCGATGCGGCGTTCCGGTTCGGGAATGCCGACGAGCCTGAGCAGTTCGAGAATGCGCGGGCGCGCATCCTTCTTGCTCAACCCGCGATGATAGCGGAGCGGTTCTGCAAGCTGGTCGCCGATGCGGTAAAGCGGATCGAGCGATGTCATGGGCTCCTGAAAGATCATGGTGATCTTTGCGCCGCGGATGGTGTTGAGCTTCTTTTCGGGCATGCCGATCAGATCCTGCCCGCGATAGAGCGCCTGACCGGTAGCCCTGCCGTTCTGGGCGAGAAGGCCCATCATCGCCATCGTCGTCTGGCTCTTGCCCGAACCGGATTCTCCCACGATTGCGATGGTCTCACCCGCTTTGACATCGAGATTAATGCCGCGCACGGCTTCGACGGGGCCGTCATGCGTGTCGAAAGTGACCTTCAGGTCGCGCACGCTCAGAATGTTTTCACTTGTCATCTCAGCGATCCTTCGGGTCAAGGCTGTCGCGCAGGCCGTCGCCAAGGAAGTTCAGCGCAAACAGGATGGTGGTCAGCGTGATGGCAGGCCAGATCAATAGCCAGCTGGCGCCGCGCATGTTCTGGGCACCTTCGGAAATCAGCAACCCCAGAGAGGTGAGGGGGTCCTGAACGCCGAGACCGAGGAAGGAAAGGAGACTTTCGAGCAGGATTGCCTTCGGCACCAGAAGCGTCACGAAAACGATGACGGGGCCGAGGGCATTCGGGATGATGTGGCGGGTAATGACGCCGCTGCGTGTCGCGCCGAGCGCTTCCGCCGCCTGCACGAATTCCTGCCGTTTGAGGCTCAATGTCTGCCCGCGCACGATGCGCGCCATATCCAGCCATTCCGTCGCGCCGATGGCGATGAAGATGATGAAAATGGATCGCCCGAAGAAGACGAGCATCAATATGACGAAGAAGATGAAGGGCAACGAATAGATGATATCGACAAACCGCATCATCACATTGTCGATGCGCCCGCCCAGATAGCCGGAGATGGCACCAAAGGACACGCCGAGGATCAGCGACATGGCGGAAGCCAGCAGGCCGATGGCGAGCGACATGCGAACGCCGACGAAGATGCGGGTCATCAGATCGCGGCCCAGATTATCGGTCCCGAGCAGGAAATAGTTGCGCGTCACGTCGAGCGTGAGCTTGCCCGACAGCCCATCGGACGCGATATCGATCTTGGGATTGCTGAACAGATCGGAACGCTGGAAATAACGCAGCACGCGGTCATCTGTCGGGCGCTGCGAGGTGAAATTGACAACGACATTGTTGCCGGTCAATTCCGGTTCGCCGGCGGCTTTCAGCCGTGCACGGGCCAGTTCGCGTTCAAGGCCGGGCATGATCGTATCCGCGCGCGGATAGGCTTCGAGGCTCGGAGCCACGCGCACGAACTGCGGATAGATCTTGTCATAGGGATGCGGGCTGAGCATGGGGCCGAACACGCCCAGAAAAGCCGTCACGAGAAGGGCGATGGCGCTCGCCACGGCGGCCCTGTTCTTGCGCAGGCGCAGCCATGCATCCTGCCAGAGGGAGCGGCTTGGAACTTCCAGCCGGGCTGTTTCGGTCGGAACGGAAAGATCAGTCATAGCGAACCCTCGGATCAAGCCATGCATAGAGAAGATCGACGATCAGGTTGAAAACCACGATGAAGATCGAAATGACGACAACGGTTCCCATGACGAGGGTGTAATCGCGGCTGAGCGCGCCCTGCACGAAGTAACGGCCGATGCCGGGGATGCCGAAGATCGTCTCGACCACGACCGAACCGGTGAGCAGGCCGGCGGCGGTGGGGCCGAGATAGGAAACGGCGGGGAGCATGGCGGCGCGCAAGGCGTGCACGCCGACAACCACGCGGGAAGGCAGGCCATAGGCGCGCGCCGTGCGCACGTGATTGGCGCGCAGCGCCTCGATCGTTGCGCCGCGCACGAGACGCGCAATGACGCCCACCTGCGGCAGTGCCAGGGTAAGGACCGGCAATATCCAGTAGGATATATTGGCCGAGGACCAGCCGCCCGCCGGAACCCAGCCGAGAATGACACCGAACAGAAGGCTGAGGAGGGGGGCCACGACGAAGTTCGGCGTGGTGATGCCGAATGTGGCGAGCGCCACGACGAAATAGTCGATGGTCGAGTTCTGCTTCAGGGCTGCAAGCGTGCCGAGAAACGTTCCGATGATTGCCGCAAGCGTCAGGCCGAGCGTGCCGAGAACGATCGATACCGGCAGGCCGGAAGCGAAGAGATCATTCACGGAGAAGTCACGGCGCGTGAAGCTCGGTCCAAGATCGCCATGCAGAAGATTGCCCAGATAAATCAGATACTGCTGCCACAGCGGCGCATCCATATTATAGGCCTTCTTGAGATTTTCCAGGATCAGGGGGTCGATGGGCCTTTCAAGGTCGAAAGGTCCGCCGGGCGCCAGCCGGATCGCAAAGAATGTCAGCGTGATGATGATGAATATCGTGGGTATCGCACTACCCAATCGTCGGAGCGTATAGCCCAGCATGTTCTTTTCCCTTCTTTGCCGAACCGCCGTGCAGCGGTCCGGCAAATCCCAAACTCTTTGTTTTATGCATTTTCCTTATGCAAAACCGCTTCGCGCCCTTGGCTGGAAAATGCTTCTTGGGCCTTGTTTTTCTTGTGTTTTCAGTTCTTCAAGGATAGCCAGCGGGTGCCGTGGGAATTCATCAGGTTGTTTTCATACCCCTGAACACGGTCGGCAACGAGCGCGGTGGACGAGTAATACATCAGCGGAACGACGGCCCCCTCGCTGAGCAGGATTTTCTCTGCGTCTGCGAGAATGTTTGCCCGGTCGGCGAGATTGGTCGTCGTGGCGGATTTCGCCATCAGCGCGTCGTAATCCTTGTTCGACCATTCGGCGTAATTGAAATAATTGCCGGTGGTATAAAGCTCCAGGAACGAATTCGGATCATTGTAATCGCCGATCCAGCCGTCGCGGGTAATGTCGAACATCCCCTTTTCCTGAAGGTAGTTGTAGAAGGTCGTACCCTCGACCTCGTTGAGCGTGGCCTTGATGCCGATATTGCCCAGCATATTGGCGATGGCCGCCATGGTATTCTTGTGGTTTTCCGAAGTGTTGTAGCGCAGGGTAACCGAAAGGCTTCCCGGCTCGACACCGGCTTCCTTCAGCAGCGTTTTGGCCTTGTCCTCACGGTCCAGAATGTCCGCATCGGCAAAATCCAGCTTCGGAGCGTCCTTGACGTAATTCACTATGCCGGGCGGCACCATGGAACTGGCTGGCAGCATGACGCCGCGCCAGACTTCACCGGCGAGGAAATCACGATCGATAGCCATGGAAATGGCCCGGCGCACACGCGGATCGCGCAGCTTGCTCGACGGCTCGCCCTTGATGTCGATATAATAGATCCCGAGATAGGGGGCGAGGCGGAACTGGCCGCTCAGGTTCTTCTTCACATAGTCCATCTGCTCGGCCGGAACATCGGAACAGATATCGACTTCCTTCGCTTCAAAACGGCGCATGCAGCTTGCACGGTCTTCAAACGGTATCCAGTTCACCGCATCGATCTTCACATTGGAAGCATCCCAGTAGTTGGGGTTCTTCTTCATGGAAATCTTGTCATTGGGATTGAAGCTGACAAGCGTATAGGCGCCATTGGTCACGAGATTGCCGGGCAGGGTGAACTTGTCGCCGAACTTCTCGACCGCTTTCCGGTTGAGCGGAAAACCGGTCTGGTGGGTGAGCAGTTCCAGAAAATAAGGGGCAGGGTTCTTGAGCGTGATCTGCAATGTTTTGTCGTCAAGCGCCTTCACGCCCAGCTGGTCCAGCGGCATCTTGCCGGTAGCGACTTCCTCGGCATTCTTGATGGCATATAGGACGCTGGCATATCCGGCGGCGGTTTTCGGGTCCATGATGCGGTGGAAAGTGAACTCGAAATCGCCAGCGGTGACGGGATCGCCATTCGACCACTTGGCGTTCTCGCGCATGTGGAACGTGTAGATGAGGCCGTCTTCGGAAATGTCCCATGAGGATGCGGCGCCGGGAATGGCCTCACCCTTCTCGTTCTGCACAAGCAAACCCTCATAAAGGTCGCGCAGGACACGGTTTTCCGAAACTGTGGTCGTGTGTTGCTGGTCCAGCGTGGCGGGATCGGTATCGTTGCCCCGGTTGAGCACTGTTTCTGCCGATGCGGCACCTGCCAGCGCCATCAGGCAAACGCCTGTCATCAAAATTCCGCGAACCATGAAAAACTCCCATATACTTTTTTACAAAATGTTCGCCCCGCAAAAGGGCCTTCCGGAACTGCCGGAAGAAAAATGGGCCGCGCCGATAAGCGCAGCCCAAGCTGAAAATTTATTGTTTTAAGGAAAGCCAGCGCGTCTTGTGGACATCCATCAGGTTGTCGGTCCAACCCTCGACCTTGTCCGAAACAAGGGCGCGCGAGGAATAATAGAGGATCGGAATATTGCTCAGTTCATCGAGCTTCAGCTGTTCGGCTTCGGCAAGCGTCTTGGCGCGTTCCTTGAGATCAAGGGTTTTTGCCGCCTTTTCCATCAACGCATCATAATCGGCGTTCTTCACCTTGGAATAGTTGAAGCTCACATCGCTCTGGCTGATGTAGAGGAAGTTCTGCGGATCGTTGTAATCGCCGATCCAGGCAGCGCGGGCAATATCGAACGGACCATCGTCACGCATGTAGTTGAAATAGGTCGCGCCTTCGGTTTCGTTGAGCGAAGCCTTGATGCCGATATTGCCAAGCTGGTCGGCGATGGCAGCCATGGTGTTCTTGTTGTTTTCCGAGGTGTTATAACGCAGTTCGACCGAGAGCGTATTCGGTTCGACGCCTGCTTCCTTCAACAGTTCCTTGGCCTTGTCTTCACGCTCGAGCATATCGTCGGAATATTTCAGCCTTGGCGCATCCTCAACATAATTGGCGATATGGGGAGGAACCATCGAATAGCCGGGCAGCATCGTGCCCTGCCAGACCTGATCGGCGATGAAATCACGGTCAATGGCCAGCGAAATGGCCTGACGGACGCGCGGGTCCTTCAGCTTGCTGTCGGCGGTCTTGCCCTTCACCGGCAGATAGTAGACGCCGAGATAAGGCGCCAGGCGGAATTCCTTGGAAAGGTTCTTCTTCACATAGTCCATCTGCTCGGCCGGAACGTCGGAGCAGACCTGCACTTCCTTCGCCTCGAAACGGCGCATGCAGCTTGCGCGGTCCTCGAACGGTATCCAGTTGATCGTATCGATCTTCACCTGATCCGCTTCGTAGTAATGCGGGTTCTTCTTCATCACGATCTTGTCGTTCGGGGTGAAGCTTTCCAGCATATAGGCGCCGTTCGTCACCATCTTGCCGGGCGTGGTGAACTTGTCGCCGTTGGCCTCGACGCTCTTCTGGTGCAGCGGGAAGCCGGTCTGGTGGGTCAGAAGCTCAAGGAAATACGGAGCAGGGGAGTTCAAGGTCACCTTGAGCGTATGGTCGTCGACGGCTTCCACGCCGAGCTGGTCAGTCGGCTTCTTGCCGCCGGCAATGTCTTCGGCATTCTTGATGACGAACAGCATGCTGGCATAACCGGCGGCTGTCTTCGGGTCCATCAGGCGGCGGAAGGTGAACTGGAAATCGCCGGCGGTGACCGGGTCGCCGTTCGACCATTTCGCATTGTCGCGCAGATGGAAGGTGTAGACCGTGCCGTCTTCGGAAATATCCCAGGATTTCGCCACACCGGGAATTGCCTCGCCCTTGGCGTCCTGAATGGTCAGGCCGTCATAAAGGTCGCGCAGGACATTGCCTTCGGACACAGTCGAGGTGCGGTGATGGTCCAGCGTCGCCGGGTCGGTGTCGTTGCCGCGATTGAGGACGGCTTCGGCTGAAGCAGCACCGGCCAGCGCCAGAAGACATACACCTGTCAGTAGAAATTTACGATACATGTGAGAACCCCTCCTTTGAAATTTTTGAAATGCCCCGCATCTTATTTATAAGATCGCCACTTGCAAGAGAACTTATCAACACTTTGACTTAATTAATATATTCACAATTTTTTGAGTAATTCGCGCGCTAAACTTCTGGTACGGGGTCACGGGTTTTCATCTGATTTACAAAGCCGGAATGCCATCTGGGCGCGCCCAGAAAACGCCGCATTTCCCGCGATTTCCGACATTTGAATGTCAGTTGGAATGCGCGTGAAAACGGCTCGATTCGCTGGAAAGTTACATGCACAGTTTCAGCGGCGATCCTGTTATAATCTGCATTCTGCCGTTAATCGCCGTCGCGCATGCGGGACGATATCCACCACTATCGCGATAGGTCCATCGCTTCACATCGGATAGTTCCATAATACATATTATCTGATTTACGCTGAGGCCCGAAGGCCTGCTCCCGCAAAGAAAGAAGCGCCTTTTCAGGCGCTTCCTCTATCATCAGAATGTCCGCTGCAGCATGATCAAGCCTTGCCAGGCGTCTGTCCCGTTGAGGACCGACTTCTTGTCGCGCCACCGCACATAAGAAACCTCCGGCGTGACCGTGAAGCCCGGAACCATTTCGTAAGCAACATTTGCGGTCGTGTAGAATGTATTCACGCCGTCATAGGAAAGCTCGGCATTGAATACGGTCTTGTTGGACATCTTGTAGGCGCCGCCGCCCCAGACGGCCCAATCGCCACCCCATTGGCCGTAGAAACTGTTGATCGCGCGAACCTGCCCCGCGACCTGTCCGTCCTCGCCCTTGACGTCCATATAGCTGTCCTTGTTGGACTTGTAGGCTCCCATGGCCCAAAGGGACAGCTTGTCGGTAATGTTGAGATTGCCGCGCAGCTTGCCCGCCCATTCTTCATTGCGGGCATCATAGGCGGCGACTGCGATGATGGCGCCCCAGTCCTTGGAGTATTTCACGCCGCCAACGACATGCGGGGCGTAATCGCTTATGGTGCCGTCATAGCCATAATCATGATCGGTGTCCTTATTGTTGCCCTGTTCGAGCGCAAGGACAGCCGACCAGCCATCTTTACCGGTATAGGTATAGCTGATCGCGGCGGTGCGTGCGCCGCCAGCCGGGATAACATCGTCGTTGAAGACGTCGCCAAGATAGCCGACGAAAGATGTGAAGACCGAATAATCGAGACCGACACGCAGCCCGCCCAAATCCACATATGCAACGCGCAACGACCCGGTGGAGCTGGAATCCGCGCCATTGCTCCATTGGAAACGGGTTTCCGCATAGGTTTTGAGCGTACCCAACTCCGTCTCGGATGCTGTGCTGGCGCGAAGCGTGAAGCGCGTGGAAATATCCCAGGTGTCGCGCTTGGTGGAGCGCTGCAGATATGGCGCACCGTCCTTGTCGGTAAAGCCGCGGCCATAGACATCATCGCCGCCCTGCATGAAATAGCGGACATAGCCATGAACCCGCAGGCAGGTTTCGGTGCCGGGTATGTAGAAATACCCAGCGCCATAGGCATCGCAGACCCTGACATATTGTGCTGCATCCGGCTCGGGTGCGACTATGTTGTCCGCACCATATGCCACGGAAAGGGTGCTCAGAGTCGCAATGGAACTCATCGATAATAAAGTAAATCTCATTTCCCCTCACAAATATTTAAAAAGTTATTGTCAAAGATTTGCTTCGTCTTACGATGCGTGAGAATGATAGATGAAAGGAATATTTTTCTCTAATCGCAAGTTGTATTACATTAATTGTATCGCACAATTAGTTGCACGTTATTGAAGAGGAAGTGGCAATAAAGCGGGGGTAATTACTTAAAATAGTAAGCCTGACACTGAACGGATACAGTTACTTATTCTCGCGGCCCTTGGGGCCGCTTTGTCATTGGGAGGGTTTCATGTATCTACGTTTCGTTCTTGCAAGCGCTTGCTGGCTTTCCTTGGCTGGCGCCGCGTCGGCTGAAATCGTGCTTAACCGCGACAGCGGCAGCGATCTGTCATCGCTGGATCAGCATCGGACAACAACGGCGCAGGAAGGCGCCCTGCTGCGTGATCTTTACGAAGGGCTCGTCACGGAAGACGGCAAGGGAGAGCTGATACCGGGCGTTGCACAATCCTGGGATATTTCGTCCGATGGACTGACCTATACGTTCCGCCTGCGGGAGAACGCGAAATGGTCGAATGGCGATCCCGTCACGGCTGGAGATTTCGAGTATTCGTTGCGCCGCATCATGGACCCGAAAACCGGTGCTGGTTACGCCAGCATCCTCTATCCGATCAAAAATGCGCGGGAAATCAATACGGGCAAACTGCCGGTCGATCAGCTCGGCGTCCATTCGCTGGACGATCATACGCTGAAAATCACACTGGCCTCCCCCACCCCTTATTTCCTTCCCATACTGGCCCATCAAACGGCCTTGCCGCTCAACCGGAAAGCGGTCGAGAAATACGGCGACAAGTTCACCATGGCAGGAAACATGGTGTCGAACGGTGCATACACATTGGTGAGCTTCACGCCAAATGCCCAGATCGTCATGAAAAAGAACCCGTATTTCTGGGATGCCGGAAGCGTCAGGATCGACGTGGTGAACTGGGTTCCGTTTGAGGAGCCTGCCTCGTGCATGCGCCGGTTTGAATCCGGCGAGATACAGATTTGTGGCACGGTTGCTGCCGAGCAGATGGACTATATCAAGGCAAATCTGGGAAAGAATCTGCGCGTCGCCCCCTATTTCGGCATCTATTTTGTCAGCGTCAAAGGCGAACCCGATGGCAAGTTGCGCGATCCACGGGTGCGTCAGGCCATCTCGATGGCAATCGATCGCAATTTTCTGGCCAGTGAAATCAGGCGCGGAATGATGGTGCCCGGCTATTCGATGGTGCCTCCCGGCACCCAAAACTATGTCGCGGATGCGCCACGTCTGGAATATAAGGACCAGGATATTCTCGATCGCGAAGACAGGGCGAGACAATTGCTGGCGGAGGCAGGCGTCAAGCCGGGCAGCCTTTCAGTCAAGCTGCGTTATGCCACCTCGATCAATAACAAGAACTCGATGATCGCCATTGCCGACATGCTCAAGAATATCGGCATAGAGGCGTCGCAGGATGAAGTCGAAAGCACGACCTATTTCAACTATTTGCACGAAAAGGGCATGTATGATTTTGCCTATCAGGCGTGGATTGGCGATTACAACGATCCCTATTCCTTCCTGAGCCTGTTCACCACCGGCAATTCCTTCAATATATCCGACTGGTCGAACAAGGATTACGATGCCCTCATCACCCGGTCGGAAACCATGACCGACGCCAAGGCGCGGGCGGAAACGCTTGCCAAGGCCGAGCGCATCCTGTTGAAAGAAGTGCCGGTCATTCCCCTGCTCTACCCCTTGTCGCAAGCGCTCGTATCGGAACGGGTCGAAGGCTATAGCGACAATCTGACGAACGTGCACGCAACCCGCTGGCTGTCCCTCAAGACCCAATGAGGCATGCTCCATTGCACGCTATCGCGCTTGGGCAGGGATGATCCCTGCCCTTGGCACTTCATTATCGAAACTCAAAAACGGCTCTTTGCAAAACGTTGCTGCAGCCATTGGGCGGCGGGCCCCTGTCGCCGCCGCTTGTTCCAGATCAGTTCCAAAGCGACGGGATGTGCGCCCTCGTCGAACTGTAACCGGGGAATGACGAGTTCCGGCGCCAGCGGCGAGTCCTTCAGTATATGTTCGGGAATGAACGCCCAGCCGATCCCTCGCGTGAGAATTTGCAGGATGACCCAGTGGCTTTCCACCCACCAAACATCCGCGCCGACCCGCAGGCGCTGGCTTTCAGCCGTATCGCTGTGCTTTCGCGCCATGATCTGGCGAAACGAACGCAGATCTTCCCAACTGACCGCTGTTTGCGCCAGCGGGTGCGTGCGTCCGCAGACCAGCACCAGAGGCACCCAGCCGATGGTATGGAAGCCAAGTTCATCCGGCATCTGTTCGGCGCGCCACATGACCCCGAGATCCGCCTTTCCGTCCAGCACAAGCCCGCTTATCGCGGTCGAGGGTGGGAATTTCAGTTCCAGCTCGACATGCGGAAATTCCTGCGCGAAAGCGGCAAACAGCGTGGCGATGGCTGGTTCAGGGTAAAGTTCGTCTATCGCGACGACGAGGCGGGTTTCAACGTGATCGCCGAAATTTCTGGCGACTGAAATCAGGTGCTCCCGCCGGGCAAGCAGCAGGCGCGCTTCCGGCAACAGCCGTGCTCCGGCCTCGGTGAGCACCGGATTGCGGGAAGCCCGGCTGAACAGCTTGACGTCGAGATCGTCTTCCAGCGAGGAAACCAGCGTGCTGATGGCGGACTGCGCCTTGCGCAGCTGCCGCGCGGCAGCCGAGAACGAGCCGTGGTCCGCGGAGGCCACAAAAGCTTCGAGTTGCTCCAGTTCGATGCTCATCTATCTGAATTCCAGATAATATCTAACTTTTCTTATCGTCTGAATAAGATAGAAGCACGCCCGTTAACAACAGGGATTAAAGGAAATGCGCAGTTTTATGGACCGTGTCCGCCATGCAATGATGTTTGAAATCATCGGTCTGGCGATCTTCATACCCGGTTCGGCCTTCATTCTGGACAAGCCTGCGGCAGAGATGGGCGTCATCGGCATTGTTTCGGCTACCACCGCGACCGTGTGGAATTTTCTGTTCAATCTGGGCTTCGACAAGGCGATGCTGCGCTTCACCGGCAGCGTCAGCAAGAGCATGATTGTCCGGGTGCTGCACGCGATCCTCTTCGAGGGCGGTTTGATCGTGCTCCTGATCCCGTTCATCGCCTGGTATCTGGGAATTTCGCTGGTAGCCGCCCTTGTGATGGATATAGCGATTGTCGTCTTCTATCTGGTCTATGCGTTTGTGTTCAATATCGCATATGACAAGCTGTTCCCCTTGCCTGTCGGTCAGGCCGCGCACGCGGTTTGAGCTTTCTTCAGGAGCGATGCAGCCGCACGGGGCGAGTTTGGCAGCCGGCTCTCAACAGGGAGCGCGGCGCTTGCGCAAATTCGCCTGACGCTGTTCCCATGCGATGAGCAGCAGGCTCGCCAGCACGATCAGGAATGCCCCGGCAAAGACATTTGTTGCCGGAACTTCCGCCCAGATCAGGTAGCCATAGATAAAGGCCCAGATCAGACCGCTATATTCCACGGGCGCCAGCGCGGAGGCCGGTGCGTGGCGAAACCCTTCGTAAAGAAGGAACTGGCCGAGCGTCGACACCAGCCCGAGACAGATCATCAGCATCCAGCCGGAAAGGTCGGGCTCCTGCCAGGTCCATGGAAACGACAGCGCGCAGGCCAGACCGAACAGCAGGCTGGTCGCATACATCTGCGTCATCGTGGTTTCGCTGCGGCTGACAAGCCGGATCAGGATCGTGCTCCATGCCCAGCAGAAGCCTGCAACGATGCACATGGCGGCGGGAATGAGATTGGGCGAATGGGTCGGGTTCGCAGCCACGGTCACGCCGATGAAACCGATGGCGCAGGCGATCCACCGCCCCGGCCCGATCTTCTCTTTCAGCACGAGGATCGACAGGAACATGACCATGATCGGCGCGGAAAAATAGAGCGTGGTCAGTTCTGCAAGCTCAAGATGGCGAGCCGCATTGTAGAACAGCAACCACGCGCCGAGCATCAGGCCCGCGCGGAGCACGATGGTGTTGCGATAAGGGCTTTTGAAAATCGACGGATGGCGGTGATAGCGGATCAGCACGCCCGTGATGAGCACAATCACCAGGCTGCGCATGAACAAGATCTGCGGCACCTGATAGGTCGCGACGAGCCATTTCACCATTGCATCCTGAAGGGCAAAACAAGCGTAGCCGCCGCAAGCAAGGGCAATGCCTGCAAGCGGTCTTGAACTGACTGACCCGGTGTTCATGGATTCCCCGATCCGGTCCAGGAATCCCGTAGCGGGATGGACCACGAACGCTGAATTTGCAGGACTGGAGCCCATAAGCAAGAGGCTGATATATGACGGCTGCAGACGGAAGCGCCAATGTAGCCGGAATGCAACAAATTGGGAGCCTGGAGCGGTTCCGGTTAAAACGGAATTGTCGGAACCGCTCCAGGTATTTGTCTTGTCGCATTATCCACCGCATCGAAGCGGGATAAGAATTCAGTCCAGTGAACTGATTTCCCGCGTAGACGCTTCGCACTTTTGCTGGAAATGCTCTAGAACACCAGGGATCGATGCGCCGCTGTTCCCGCCGTCACCCCGTCGGCAACTGACCACGCAACGCTGTGCGCACCGCGCGTAATATCGCCTGCCGCGAAAATGCCCGGCACCGTTGTCGTCTTCATACCGTCCGTCCGTATCGTTCTGCCGAGCGGCAGTTCATCCATCGCGCAGCCGAATATTCCGGCAATTTCGCTGTTCAGGCGATTACGGGGGCCGATGTAAAGCGCATCGACGGGCACCAGTCGCCCGTCGTCAAGCTCGACCTGCGAAAGTTCTGTCCCCTGCCCGCAGAGCGCACGGACGGGGCTGCGTTCAATCTTCACGCCGCGCCGTTGCAGTTCTGCCAATGCCTCGGCATCCGGCTCCATTCCCTTGTCGATGAAGAAGGTCGTGGGTCCCCATTCGGAAATCAGCATGGCCTGATGCACCGACATGGGCGACAGATTGAGAACGCCAAGCTGCCGGTCGCTGAATTCATAGCCGTGGCAATAGGGACAATGAATGACCGTATTGCCCCATCGCTCCGCAAGGCCGGGAATATCCGGCAGTTCGTCCGATATGCCGAAGGCAAGGATCAGCCGCCGCCCCTCGACGATCTCGCCACTTTCGAGTTCGATCCTGAAATTGTCGATTTCGCCGCCGCCGGAAACGGCCTTTCCTTGTGTGAAGGTCACGGTTGGATAGGCTTCGACCTGCGTTTTCGCGGTATCCAGCATGGAAAGCGGATTGCTGCCGTCCTGCGCAAGGAAACCGTGCGAATGTTCGGCAAAACGGTTGCGCGGTTTTCCGGCGTCGATCACGCGGACAGTTCGCCTGCCGCGCGCCAGATAGGTTGCCGCAGACAGGCCGGCGAAGCTGCCGCCGATAATGATCGCATCATGACGCATGACTGCTCTCCAGATCGAACTTTACGCCGCGTTCCAGCGCGCGTTGATGAAAATCCGCGCTCAGCATGGCGAGCGTGACCTCGCCAAAACGCTCCAGAAGAAGGTTTTCGGCGTCGCTGAATGCCTTGCCGAGCGAAGCGTTGACCGCCTGTTCCACCAGGCATTCAGGCTTTTCGGCGCGGTTTCCCATGGCCAGAAGTGTCGGTTCTCCAATGGCTTCGTAAATGTCGCGCAGCGTCACCTTGTCGAGATCGCAGGCGATCTCCCAACCGCCGCCATGTCCCTTTTCCGAGCGGACATAGCCCTGCTCGCGCAGACCGCCCATCACACGCCTGACGACGACCGGATTGGTGGTCATGGCTTTGGCAAGAACCTCCGATGTGACCGGCCCTCTATGTTCCGCCATGTGAAGAAGGACGTGCAGGACGCCCGATAGTTTGCTATCTCTTTTCATGTAACTATAAATGTTACGAGAATCGGCAAATGTCAACACACCCGGCGAAAAACCCCGGATCAGATAAATGTGATAGCTATGGCGCGGGCTTGATTATGTAGCTGTTTCAGGCCTGCAAAGGCACCGTTACATCACCGGGCGTATGATGGTTTTCAGGCCGTTGGCCTCACCGGCTATCAGCCGGGCATAGGCGCGTGGCACTTCATCGAGCGGGATTTCCCGGTCGACAAGCTGTAATAGCTGCGCCTCAAGATCGGGCAGAAGCCTTGCGATTTCATGCAGTTCGTCCTGATAGGCGTGGCAGCCGATCAGGCTTATCTCCCGCTCGACCAGACTATTCGGATCAAGCTCGATCTTGCCATGGGATATGCCGACCAGTGCCAGCGAGCCGCCGCCGGAAAGCACGTCGAGCGTTGCCTTGAGTACGCTGATATTGCCGGTGGCATCGATCGCATGGCGGATCGGCTGGCCACTGATTGCGGCTTCAATCGCCGCCTTGTCGAGAGGCACTGCGGTCGCGCCGGTGACTGTTGAAACGAGATTGGCGCGTTGGTCATTGCGGTCGCAGACCAGCACCGGACCGTCATGCAGGCGGGAGAGCAGCAGCGCTGCAAGCCCGCCGATCGGCCCACAGCCGACAACGAGAACGGCCTCGCCCGACGGCACACGCTGCCTGCGGATGGCGTGCAGTGCCACCGACAGCGGCTCGCCCATCGCGGCGACCACCGGATTGATGGCCGGGTCGTAATGAACGAGCAGACGGACGGGAAGTGCTGTCTCCTCGGCAAAGCCGCCATCGCAGACTTCACCGATGAAGCCCAGCGTGTCGCAGACATTGTGCCTGCCGCTTTTGCAGGACGGGCATTCGCCGCACCAGTAACGGGAGTCCGCGATCACCGTATCGCCTGGTTTGAAGCCGGTCACGCCATCGCCGGTTGCGGTCACGATGGCGGCAAATTCATGGCCTGCGACCGAAGGGGAACGGCTGATCCACTGTCCGGTCATGAAATTATGCAGGTCCGAGCCGCATATGCCCGCAGCCGTCACCTTGAGCCGGACCCAGCCCGGCTCGGGATGCGCCGGCGGGTCGATGGTCTCGACCCGCAAATCCTTTGCCGCATAAAGCCGGACAGCCTTCATCGCAGCCCCTCCCGGCCTTAGAGGTAATCCTTGCGGATTTCCGACACGGCGTTCTCGTGCGAGGAGAAGCCTTCATAACGTGCCAGCGTGCGGGCATGTTTTGCAAATTCCGGATAGGCGGATGCCGTCACATAGCCGATGGACGAACGCTTGACGAAATCCGTTACCGAAAGCGGACCATAGGTGCGCGCCCAGCGGCTGGTCGGCAGCACGGCGTTCGGGCCGAGGCCGAAATTGCCGATGACAACCGGCGTGTGCGGTCCCATCAGGATTTCGGCGGCTTCGGTGATATGGCCGAGATGCGCGAACGGATCGGTCGAAAGAAGCTCCAGATGTTCCGGCGCATAGTCGTTGATGAACCTGTAGCTCTCTTCCACGGATGACGTCAGGACGATGCCGCCATATTTGCCGGTAAGCACGGTCCTGGAGAAGCCGACGCGCTGCTCGGTCATGCGCGCCCAATGGTCCGGTAATGCGGCCAGCGCTTCCTCCGCTACGCGGCGGCTGTGCGTGACGAGCCATGCCGATGAATCCGGGCCATGTTCCGCTTCGATCAAAAGGTCGAGCGCCGCAAGCCCGCCCTTCACCGTATCGTCGGCGAAAATGACCGCCTCGGAGGGGCCGGCAGGCAGGCCGGGATCGATCACGCCGCCAAGCAGGCGCTTGGCCGCAACCACCCACGGGCTGCCGGGGCCGACGATCTTGAGCGCCGGTTTCACCGTTTCCGTGCCATAGGCAACGGCAGCGACAGCCTGCGCGCCGCCGACCTTGTAGACGGTTTCCACACCGGCAAGGCGTGCTGCAACGAGCGTGGCAGCATCGACTGAACCATCCGGCGTTGGCGGAGTGACGATGGCAAGATCAGGCACGCCGGCGACCACGGCCGGAACCGCGGTCATCATGGTGACGGACGGAAACGCCCCCTTGCCACGCGGAATATAGAGCGCGACGGAGCGGATCGGCGTGAAACGATCGCCCGCAAAGGCACCGGGACGCATTTCCTTCAGCCACATGGCTTCCGGCTTCTGCTCCTCATGGAAATGGCGGATATTGTCGATACCGAACTGGATGGCCTCGATCACGTCCTTTTCCACCTTGTCGAAGGCGGCATCGAACTCGGCTTCCGTCGCTTTGATGTTGGCCGGGTCAACCTCGGCCTTGTCGAGATCGCGCGCAAAGCGGACAAGTGCCGCATCGCCTTCCGTGCGAACGGCTTCGATGATCGGCTTCACTTTCTCGATAAAACCGGAGAGGTCGGTTTCCGAACGCTTGAGCAGTTCGGCGCGCGCTGCATCGTCCAGTTTTGCCAGTTCGTGAAAAGAAACATCGGACATGATCGGCTCCTTGCCGGTTGCGGTGGAGATGCAACCGGTCATTTCGATTTGAGGAAGATGTCGAGCCCGACCAGCCGGTCGAGCAGGAAGATGGCGGCGGCGGCACAGGCGATGAAGACGACGGAGATGGCCGCAAGGTCCGGCGTGATGATGGACCGGATTGAATTGTAGATCTGCACCGGCAGCGTGACGATGCGGGCATCGACCAGAAGCAGGCTCACTAGAAATTCGTTCAGCGCCAGAATGAACATCAGAAGCGAGCCGCTGATGACGCCCGGCACCACGACCGGCAGGGTGACGAAGAAGAAGGTCGAGATCGGCCCTGCCCCGCAATTGGCGGCGGCAAGTTCCAGATCGGCATCGAGATTGGCGGCACTTGCCGTGACGGCCCAGATCATGAAGGGCAGATTGATGACGCAGGCTGCAATCCCCACCGGCCAGAGCTGGCCCAGTATGCCCGCCTGACCGAAGATCAGCATGAGGCCGATGCCGGAACCGATCAGCGGAATGGTAAATGGCAGCAGCAGGTAAATCTGGATCGTCTTTTCAAATCGCACTGCATATTTGGCAAGCGCTATGCCCGCCAGCGTTCCGACCGGAATGGCGACGATGGTGCAGATGAAGGAGACATAGAGCGAGCGCAGGAATGCATCCCAGAGGTCGCTCGTTCCGGCGATCTTCTGATACCATTTGAGCGAAAACCCTTCCGGCGGAAAGGTGATCATGTTGCCCGATGTGAAGGAAGCGCCAAGCACCACGATGGTCGGTGCGGAAAGCAGCACCAGAACGGCGATAACAAATGTCCATATGACGATGGATTTCGACAGCGGCGAGGTCATTTGCGCGCCCTCCCCATGGCAAGCGTGCCTGCCCCGAACAACGTGAATACGATCCCGACGAGGATGGAGCCGACGCCGACCAGAAGCAGCGCCAGCGTCGCGCCCAGTCCCTGATCGGATGTGCGGAAGAACTGGTCATAGATCGCATTGGCGATGAAATCCTGCGATCCGCCGCCCAGAATGGCTGGTACGGCGAAGTCGGTGAGCGAAAGCGTCATCACCACTAGCCCCGCGCCGATCAGGCCCGGACGCGCCATGGGCAGCACGACATGGGCGAAGGTCCGCAGCCAGTTCGCGCCGAGCGAGCTTGCAGCCGCTTCCATTTCTTCCGGAATGGCGGTGAGCGCCGGTGCGAGCATCAGTACGGCGAATGGCAGCATATACTGAATGAGGCCAAACAGAACCGCCGGATAGTTATAGAGGAGCCGCATCGGCGCGATGCCGACAAGGCCAAGCGCCTCGTTGACCATGCCCTGATTGCCGAGAATGATGAGCCAGCCATAGGCGCGCACCACCTGCCCGATGAAGAACGGCAGGAACAGCGCGATCAGCAGGAATTTGCGCAAGGCAGCAGACGGCGTGCGCACCATGAGATAGGCATAGGGAAAGGCCAGAACGAGCGTGAACACGGTCACGACGAGGGAGCCGAACAGGCTGCGCCATGCCACGGTTGCAAAGAGGCTTTCCGTCAGCGCGCGCTTGTAATTGGCGAGCGTGTAATAGTCCGACATCAGGAATGTCGAAGTGTCGAGCGTGCGCAGGCTGGTATCCGCGATCTGGATCAGGCCCAGCACCAGCAGTCCGACCAGGACAATCGCCGGAAGCAGCATCAGATAAGGCACGGCGCGGTTGAACCGCGCAGGCCACAGAAAGGCTGCGATTGCTTCCAGCGCATCCATGATGCGCCAGACAACCGGATAGGCAGTGCGTGCCGCTCGCATGTCTCAATTCCTGAATATCTGAATGGGGAGCCGCCCCTGAAGGCAGCTCCTGCAATAAAGGGCCTGTCAGCCCTGCATGATGGCCTTGAATTTCGAGAACCATTCGCTCTCGTTTTCCACCTGCACCTTTGCCGAAATGCGGATGAGGTGTTTGAAATCCTCGTCCTTGGTCGGATAGGCCGGATCGTTCACAAGATCGGCGGGCGGGGTCAGGCCCGGCACGACGCCCGGCAGGCCAAGTCCATCGAGCCAGACCTGCTGCGCATCCTTGGTGAGCGCAAAGTTGATATATTCCTTGGCCCAGTAAAGCTCGTTTTCCGGCAGGCCCTTTGGAATCCACAGGCCGTCCGTGTCGAACTTCGCGCCCTCTTCCGGGACGGTCCAGTCGATCTTGACGCCGTTCTTCTGGGCTTCGCGCGCATTGGTGGAAATGGTGCAGGCCAGATCGATTTCTCCCTTCTGGAACCAGGTGGTGAAATCCGGGTCTTCGCCGAGAAGCGGCTGCTGCTGCTTCACCTTGGTGATGAAATCCCATGCGGGCTGCATATTGCCGGGAATGTCTTCCAGCTTGCCGCCACCGGCAACCTGCGCCGGGAAGTGGAAGCCGATGCCATCGTTGTAAAGCGCGATGCGGCCCTTGAACTTCGGATCGAGCAGGGCGTGCCACGACTTCGGCGGGCCATCCGGGAAGGCTTCCGGACGATAGGCCAGCACATAGACATAGCCATATGTGTTGACGATTGGATAGCCGTCGAGACCAACCGGCTTGGCAAGATCGGTGGTGTTCTTGAGGTTCGACAGGTCCGAAAGGTCTTCCGTCACGCCGCGCAATGCCGATTTGGTCGCATTGGTGGTCGTATCCCAGTTGACGTGGATCGGCGGAACACGCTTTTGCGCGACCGCAGCCCAGAGCTTCGGCTGGATTTCGTTGTCTTCCGTCAGGTCGTGACGGATAGAAATGCCGGTCTTGGCGGTAAACGGATCGGACACGCCAGCTTTCAGCGCATCCACCCAGCTGCCGCCCCAGGCGCGCACGATCAGCTCCTTTGGCTTTGCCGGTTCTTCGGCAAAGGCGCGCGAAAGGCCGAGCGACGTCGTGCCGGCTGCGGCGGCGAGAGCGCCCGCGCTTTGCAGGAAGCGGCGGCGGTCGAGGATCAGAAAAGGCTTCTTCAGATTGTTCATTTTGTTTCTCCTGTGGAGTTTCCCCGTAATGTTTCAGTCATGCGGCAAAGACGATGAGATCGCGGGCGTTCCAGCCAAGATGCACGGTCTCACCTTCCGCAAACTGGCTGTGGCCGATGGGATCGTGGTCGAAGACGCGCATCAACACGTCTCCCAGGGCAGGAACCCGCAATTCATAGACGATGCGTTCGCCTTCAAAGATCGCGTCGGTTACGATGCCTACGAGCACGGTATCGAGTGCTCCATGCGCTGTGGCGCTGCCGCCAATGCGGATTTGTTCGGCGCGGATTGCGCAGGAAACATTCGTGCCGGGGGCAACGCCTCCGCGCCCCTCGCCTGCCGTGCCTGCCAGAGCCGTTCCCGCATCGACCCGCACCAGATTGCCGTCGATTGAAGATGCCTTGCCGGAAATGAAATTGGTGACGCCGATGAAGTTCGCCACAAAGGCATTGGATGGGTTGCGATAGGTTTCGGAGGGCTCAGCCATCTGCTGGATTTCGCCGCCATCCATGACGATAATCTCGTCGGATACGACGAGCGCCTCGCGCTGGTCGTGGGTGACGTTGATCGTCGTGACGCCGAGTTCCCGCTGGATACGGCGGAATTCAAGCTGCATTTCCTCGCGCAGCTTGCGGTCGAGCGCTGCCAGAGGTTCATCGAGCAGAAGCAGGTCCGGCTCGAAAACGAGGGCGCGTGCGATGGCAACGCGCTGCTGCTGGCCGCCGGAAAGTTCGTGCACACGCCGACCGCCGAGGCCGTTGAGGCGAACGAGGTCGAGATAGCGTTCCACCCGCTCGGGGATGGAGCGCGCATCGAAACGGCGCATTTTCAGCGGAAAGGCGACGTTTTCAGCCGCCGTCATATGCGGAAAAAGCGCGAGCTTCTGGAAAACCATGCCGATGGAGCGCTTGTGCGGCGGCACGGCGCTGACGGCTTCACCATTGATGAAGATTTCGCCGATGCTCGGTTTCTGGAAACCGGCAATGAGCCGCAGGAGCGTCGTCTTGCCGGAACCGGACGGCCCCAGAATGGTCAGAAAGCGGCCCTTGGCGAGATCGAAAGATGCCGCACGCACGGCGTGGAAGCCGTTATAGATCATGCTGACATTGTTGACCGATACGGCAGCCGGTCCGCTTGAAACTTTACGGCTAGGTCCGGTGTCGGTTATATTCATCGCAGTTTCCCATTTCGGTCAAAGCACCGGAAGATGCTTTATGATGTTATTTCAGTCCTGTTTCGCGACTTGCTGATATTCCACTTCAGGAAAATCAGATTGAAGCGAGGTAGCCTCCGTCAATCGGTATCACCTGTCCGGTGACATAGGACGATGCGGCGCTTGCCAGAAACACCACTGCCCCCGCCACATCTTCCATCGCGCCGAAACGCCCCTGCGGAATTTTGGCCAGCATCGCCTTCTGCCAGTCGTCATTCTCGTAAAACACATCGGTCATGGCGGTGCGGAAATAACCCGGCGCAATGCCGTTGACGCGAATGCCGGAAGGCGCCCATTCAGCCGCAAGCGCGTGGGTCATGCCCATGAGGCCGGATTTGGAGGAGCCGTAAGGCACGGCGGTCGGCACGCCGACATAGGAGGTCAGCGAGCAGAGATTGATGATCGAACCTCCCTTGCCGTTCTCCATCATCTGGCGGGCAGCGGCCTGCGCGCAGAAGAACGCGCCCTTGAGATTGGTCGAAACGATACGCTCCCAGAGCGCCTCGTCCACATCGAGCGACGGGCGGATTTCTTCATAACCTGCATTGTTGACGAGGATATCGAGACCGCCAAGCGTTTCCGCTGCCTGTGCGACGGCGGAGGCGCAGGCGGCGACATCACGCACATCGAGCGAAAGACTTGCCGAGGCGCGCCCATGAGCGGCGATACGGGATGCCGTTTCGGAAAGATCGCCGGACTTGCGCGCTGTAATAGCGACATCGGCACCAGCCGAGGCAAGCGCTTCGGCAATGGCCTGTCCCAGTCCCCGGCTCGCACCGGTAACCAGCGCTTTACGCCCGCTGAGGTCGAAAAGCGATAAAACCTGCATCATGTTCCCCTGCGGACCTTTGGCAAAACAATATTGTTGCCGAACTTCTACTCGTTCCGGCACTAATGTTTAGCAATTTTTTGTGGTCTCACCGACATAGGACCATCTTTTTTATATGTTGTCTATACATATATAAGCAAAATTGGATTTTAGACTTGGCCAGTCTCTCCTGAAGGCTGCTGACCGACAAAAAGCTGCGGTCCGGCAGGGGGCAAACGCACCGGAAAGTGCGGTCATGCGGCCTGATTCGGCCCTCTTTCCACGGTTGCGGCAGCTGTTTCAGTTTGAAAGCAGGTTTCGGGAGGCTGTCATCTGTTCTTGTGCTAGAAAGTTCCCATGAGAGACCTTTTCGACCAGATCGAACCGCGTGAAGTTCTTGCGCCCGGAGCCGTGCTTCTGCGCGGCTTTGCGCTTTCCCGCGAGGATGCCGTTCTGAAAGCTGTGGCGGATGTTTCCGCTGCCGCGTCCTTCCGGCATATGACGACGCCCGGCGGTTATCGCATGTCGGTTGCGATGACGAATTGCGGGAATTTCGGCTGGGTTACGGACCGGAGCGGCTATCGTTACAGCACCGACGACCCGGAAACGGGCCTGCCCTGGCCTGCCATGCCGGAAGCGTTTCGCACGCTTGCCCGGACTGCCGCCGGAGAAGCCGGTTATCCCGATTTCGTGCCGGACGCCTGCCTCATCAACCGGTATGAGCCGGGTGCGAAACTTTCATTGCATCAGGACAAGGATGAACAGGATTTCAACCAGCCGATTGTTTCGGTGTCGCTCGGCCTGCCCGCTACTTTCCAGTTCGGCGGGCTGAAGCGAACCGACCCGATCGCGAAATATATCCTGCACCATGGCGACGTGGTTGTGTGGGGCGGACCGTCGCGCCTCTTCTATCACGGCATACTTGCCTTGAAGCGCGGCGAGCATGAAAAATTGGGTCCGTTTCGCTTCAATCTGACGTTCAGAAAATCGCGCTAACGGCCCGTTAAACGCGATTTTTCGAACGAAAAACGTCATAAAACGCTTCTCAAATGCGGCGAGCGCCCGTTCTTTCTGTGGCTATTTTGTGGCAAACAGGGTTTCAGTTGAATGCCCCGCCATCGCTTTTGCTCTCCGGGCGCTCCCTGGCAACCTTGTCGCGGTAGCCGCTCGCCCTGTATGCGGCAATGGGTTCGATGGCCCCACCGGTGAGGCGGCGCGCTTCCGCCAGGATCGGTTCGACGTCTGTCCGGTAGGCGCGTTTCAGCGTATCGGATGCCATCAGCGCATCGTTTTCCCGCTGGTAGGTTTCCAGTGCTTCGCGGTCCACCAGCAGCGCCTGCGCATAGGCGCGGCGGATTTCATTTGCGGATGAGATGAGGCTTTCCAGCGGATCGGTGACATTATGCGACTGGTCGATCATGTGGGCGGGATGGAAATCCGCCACACCGCGATAGTCGGCATCCACCAACTCATTGAAAACAAGGAACAATCGATAGGGATCGATGGAGCCGGCGTCGAGGTCGTCGTCACCATATTTGCTGTCGTTGAAATGGAAACCGCCGAGCTTTCCGAACTGGATCAGCCGCGCCACGATCATTTCGATATTGGTGTTGGGGGCATGATGGCCAAGGTCGACGAGACATTGCGCCTTCGGCCCAAGCGTCGAGGCGATGAGATAATTGGTGCCCCAGTCCTGAACCACCGTCGAATAAAAGGCCGGTTCATACATCTTGTGCTCGGAGAATAGCCGCCAGTCGTCTGGCAACGCCTTATAGATTTCGCCCATCGAAGCCAGATAACGCTCGAAGGCGCGCGTGAAATTCTGCTGGCCCGGAAAGTTGGAACCGTCACTGAGCCAAACGGTCAAGGCCTTGGAACCTATGGCTTTTCCGATTTCGATGCACTCGATATTGTGCTCGACGGCCTGTGCCCGCACTGCCGGGTCGACATGGGTCAACGACCCGAATTTATAGGAAAGCTTCTGGTCCGCCGCATCGGCAAACGTATTGGAATTCATGGCGTCGAAGCCGAGACCAAGCGCCTGCGCATGGGCTTTCAGCTTCTTTGGATCAGCCTTGTCCCATGGAATATGCAGTGAAACATTCGGCGTTGCGCGGCCTAGCTCGTTGATGACCGCGCAATCATCGAGCTTGTCGAAAATGCCGCGCGGTTCGCCCCTGCCCGGAAAGCGCCCGAAGCGTGTGCCGCCCGTGCCGGTGCCCCATGAAGGCACGGCGACGAAATAAGCCGCCACCTTGTCGGTGATCCTGTCGATCTCGATGCCACGGCGCAAAAGCTGTTCGCCAAGCGCCTGATAATCGCTGTTCAAGGCGTCTTCAAAACCGGAATTATGCTCGGCGATGAAATCTGCCGCAATGCGTTGTTCGGACATGGTTCCTCCCAGAATGTCCTGAATTTCATGGACAAAAGGCGCGAAAGCAAGGGCTGTCGCGCCTTTCCCGGATCAGCGTGGAAAGCTCTGCTGGTTTCCGGCGTCTACATTGATGATGTTGCCGGTCGACTTGGCCGAGGCGTCGCTCGCAAGGAAATAGATCGCCTCCGCAATGTCTTCGGGGAAGACATTCAGCTTCAGCATGGAGCGCTTGCGATAATGTTCCTCAAGCTCGGAAACCTCGATTTTGGAAGACGCTGCGCGCTGTTCGCGCCATTCGCCGTCCCATATCTTCGAGCCGCGCAGAACCGCATCGGGGTTGACCACATTGACGCGAATGCCCGCATCCGCGCCTTCCAGCGCCAGACAGCGCGCCAGATGGATTTCCGCAGCCTTTGCAGCGCAATAGGCCGAAGCATTGGGCGAAGCGGCAAGCCCGTTCTTGGATGCGACAAACACTACATTGCCGCCGATCTTCTGGCGGCGGAACAGGCGGAATGCCTCTCGCGACACAAGGAAATAGCCGGTCGCCAGAATGTCGATATTGCGGTTCCACATGGAAAGTTCGGTGGTTTCCACCGGCGCGGATGAGGCGATACCGGCATTGGAAACCAGAATGTCGATGCCGCCAAGCTCGACACTGGCTTCGACAAAGGCCTTCGCGACGCCGTGCTCGTCGGTGACATTCAGTTCGACGCTACGCACCTGATCGGCACCAAACCGCTTTACGAGGTTTTCGTGAGCGGTTTTGAGCGATCCTGCGTCAATATCCGCCAAAACCACGCAAGCGCCCTCGCCCGCCAGCCTTTCGGCGGTCGCAAAACCAATACCGCCAGCGCCGCCGGTGATGAATGCAACGCGGCCCGCAAGGCTTTTTGGCTTCGGCATACGTTGCAGCTTTGCTTCTTCAAGCAGCCAGTATTCGATATCGAAGGCTTCCTGTTCCGGCAGGCCCTGATATTCTGATACGCCGGAAGCACCGCGCATCACATTGATCGCATTGACATAAAACTCACCAGCAATGCGCGCCGTCGCCTTGTCGCGGGCAAAGGACAGCATGCCGACGCCGGGTATAAGAAAAATCACCGGATTTGGGTCGCGCATTCTGGGTGAATTGTCGCGCCTGCACGCTTCGTAATAGCGCTTGTAATCGGCGCGATAGGCTTCCAGCGCTCCCTCAAGCCCGGCAACCAGGGCATCGACATCGGGCTTCGCCGGATCGAAATCGACAACCAGAGGACGGATTTTGGTCCGCAGGAAATGGTCCGGACAGGAGGTGCCAAGTGCTGCGAGCGGATGCAGATTATTCGAGTTCACGAATTCCAGCACTGCGTCCTGATCGTCAAAATGGCCGAGCTTGCGCTCGTCCTTGCCGATCAGCCCGCGAATTTCCGGCATCAGCCGCGCGGCGATGGCGCGGCGCTCGGAAGCGGCAAGGCTTTGCGCGGCAGCGCCGCCGAAAGCAGCCTTGCCTGCCGTCTTCCGGTCCAGCCATTCGATGGCCTTGTTGATGAGGGCGAGTGTGGTTTCATAACAGTTCTTCGCATCGTCGGCCCAGGTGAAAAGCCCATGGCTTTCAAGGATGACACCCCTGGCGTCCGGGTTTGCCTTCACGAAGGCTTCAAGATCGAGGCCGAGCTGAAAACCGGGGCGGCGCCATGGCAGCCAGCCGATTTCGTCACCGAAAATCTCGGCCGTCAGTTCACGGGAGTTTTTGGAGGCTGCGATGGCAATGATCGCATCCGGGTGCATGTGGTCCACATGCTTGAAAGGCACGAAGCCATGCAGCGGCGTATCGATGGAAGCGGCGCGCGGGTTGAGATTGAACGTGCAATGCGGCAGGAAGCCGACCATGCGGTCCTCGTCCTCGACGCCTTTATAGATGCCTTTCAAGGCGTCGAGCTTGTCCTGATAGAGCGTGGCGAAACCGTCCAGCTTGATCGTGCCGACATCGCCGCCGGAGCCCTTCACCCAGAGAACCTGCACCTTCCCGCCGGTGAGCGGATCGGTTTCCTCCACCTTGGCGGAGGTGTTTCCGCCGCCGTAATTGGTGATGCGCTTGTCGGAACCGAGCAGATTGGAGCGATAGAGCAGCTTGCCCGGCTCATCCATCGTTGCCGCCCTGGCGTCATCCCACCGGTTTTCGAGAAGCCTGCTCTGGGCCACCATGTCATCCTCCCAATGCTGTTATGGTGGATCGCAATCCGCATGTCCGGGCCATGTGCCCGTCCGATGCGCCAGCGATCATGTTAGCGGCAGATATGACGTATGAAAGGAATTGCTGTCAATCACAAACAATCATCTTCAATCATTAATGTGATTATTGTGCGCTGTTGTGATTGTTTATGATTGACACGCGCAGGCTTTTTGCCCGATACAAGAAAAAGGAGGAGCCATGCACGAAAGAGAGCGCCACCGCATCATCCTGAGCGCAGTTCAGGAAAAGCCGGTGATCACCATTCAGGATCTGGTGGAACTGACGGAAGCGTCGGAAGCGACCCTTCGCCGGGATATCGCGTCGCTCCATATGCAGGGCCGCATCAAGCGCGTGCGCGGCGGGGCGGAGGCAATCCATCCGCCGCAGTTCGCCAGCCTGACCGGACGTCCCTTCAAGGTTTCGGAATCGGAAAATGCGGATCGCAAGCGCGCCATCGCCCGCGAGGCCGTGGCGCTTTGCGAGGAAGGCGACAGCATCATCATCAATGGCGGGTCCACGACTTTCCAGATGGTGCACTATCTTGCCCCGCGCCGTTTGCAGGTGCTGACCAATTCCTTTGCCATAGCGGAACATCTTCTGCGCCAGTCGAAAAGTACGGTGATCGTGCCCGGCGGCGCGATCTATCGCGACCAGAGCCTGATCCTGTCGCCGTTTGACAACGACGTCATCCGCAATTTCTACGGACGACGCATGTTCATGGGCTGTCAGGGCATCAGCCCGCTCGGGGTGATGGAGTCCGATGCGCTGATCATCCAGAGCGAACAGAAGCTGATGGGCCAGGCGGACGAACTTGTCCTGATGGTCGATTCAACCAAATTCACGCGCCGTTCCAGTCTCATCCTTTGCCCTCTCGACCGGGTCAGCACGCTGATCACCGATGACGGCATTTCGGACGAAGCACGGCGCATGGTGGAAAATGCGGGCATCCGGCTCATCGTGGCGCAGGTTTCCGCAAATGCAGGCAGAGGTGACGAAGGCGGAGGTTCCGCCGAGGTGGCCTGAGCCGGACCTGACTTACGCTCCGGTTCCGAACCGGACGAAGCGAAACATATGTCTTTATACTGGGAGGAATGAGACATGAAACTTTTCAAGAAACTTGTACTGGGTACAGCGCTGGCCGTGGCTTTCATGGCCACCCACGCGCAGGCCGCCGACATGAAGATCGCGCTTGTCGCAAAGTCGCTCGGCAACGGCTTCTTTGAAGCTGCCAACAAGGGCGCGCAGGAAGCCGCCAAGGAACTGGCCAAGGGAGGGGATAGCGTAGAGGTCATCTATACCGGCCCGACCACGACGACGGCGGAAGGCCAGATCGAGGTCATCAATTCCCTGATCGCGCAGGGCGTTGACGCAATCGCCATTTCTGCCAACGACCCGGATGCGGTCGTCCCTGCCCTGAAGAAAGCCGCGCAGCGCGGCATCAAGGTCATCTCGTGGGATTCGGGCGTCGCGCCTGAAGGCCGCATCGTTCACCTCAATCCGTCCTCGAACGAACTGATCGGCAAGATGTGCCTCAAGCTTGCCGCCGATCACCTGCCGGATGGCAAGGGCGATTTCGCGATCCTGTCTGCCACCACCACCTCGACCAACCAGAATATCTGGATCGGCGAGATGAAGAAGCAGCTGAAAGACTTCCCCGGCCTCAATCTGGTGACGACTGTTTACGGTGACGACCTAGCCGACAAGAGCTACCGCGAAGCGCAAGGGCTTCTCACCTCGAACCCGAATGTGAAGGTCATCGTGGCGCCAACCACCGTCGGCGTCCTCGCCGCCTCGCAGGCCGTGAAGGATGCGGGCAAGATCGGCGAAGTCTATGTGACGGGCCTTGGCCTTCCCTCCGAAATGGCGGGCGCGATCAAGTCGGGCGCGACCAAGGAATTCGCGATCTGGAACCCGATCGACCTCGGCTATTCGGCAACCCAGATTGCCTATCACCTCGTCAAGGGCGATGCCGATGGCAAGCCGGGTTCGGAAATCGAAGCCGGACGCATGGGCAAGATCAAGATCGGCGATAACGGCGAAGCCGCGATGAGCGATCCGTTCGTCTATGACGCGTCGAACATCGACGAGTTCTCCAAGGTCTTCTGATCGGAAAAGCGCATCCCGAAAGGTGGAAACCGGTTTTCGGAAAAGATGCGCGCACAAAAGAGGCATTGGGTGTCGCACCCAATGCCGCCTGTCGCTTTCCAAACCCGATTTCAGGTATCTGCGATGAATGCAGCCTTTCTATCCAACGGCCAATCCGGGGGCCAATCCGTCGGAGAGCCGGCGCTTGCCGCCACGGACCAGCCCATTCTGGAAATGCGCGGCATAGCCAAGACCTTTCCGGGTGTGCGAGCGCTTGATGACGTGAACATCGCGCTCTACCCCGGCAAGGTGACGGCGCTGATCGGCGAGAACGGCGCGGGAAAATCCACGCTCGTGAAAATCCTGACCGGTATCTACCAGCCCGACGAAGGCGAAATCCTCATCGACGGAAAGCCGGTGCATTTCGCGACGGCGCAGGATGCGACCGATCACGGCGTTACGGCCATTCATCAGGAAACCGTGCTTTTCGACGAATTGTCGGTGGGCGAAAACATCTATCTCGGCCATGCGCCGCGCACGAGGTTGGGCTTTGTCAACTGGAAGGCCGTCTATGCGCGCTCACAGGCGCTGCTGTCGTCGCTGGAAACGACCGTCGATGCGCGTATCAAGCTGAAGGAATTGTCCATCGCGCAGCGCCATCTGGTCGCCATTGCCCGTGCGCTGTCGGTGGATTCGCGCATCGTCATCATGGATGAGCCCACCGCTGCGCTGTCGCGCAAGGAAGTGGACGATCTGTTCCGCATCGTGGCGCGGCTGAAGGCGCAGGGAAAGGCCATCCTGTTCATCAGCCACAAGTTCGATGAAGTTTATGAAATCGCCGACAATTATGCCGTTTTCCGCGACGGTCACGCTGTCGGACACGGCGCGCTGGCCGATACGCGGCAGAATGATATCGTGCGCATGATGGTCGGGCGCTCCGTCGAGCAGGCTTTTCCCAAGCAGGATGTCGCCATCGGCAAGCCCGTGCTGAAGGTTGAAAACTATTCGCATCCGACCGAATTTCGCGACATTTCATTTGAGCTGCGCAAGGGTGAAATTCTCGGCGTTTATGGACTTGTCGGTGCTGGGCGTTCGGAGTTCGCGCAGTCGCTCTTCGGCATCACCAGGCCTTCGAGCGGCCGTGTCGTGCTGGAAGACCGCGAGATCAGCATCCGCCGCCCCGGCGATGCGGTGGCGCATGGGATCGTCTATGTGCCGGAAGAGCGCGGACGCCACGGCGCCGTGCTGCAATTGCCGATCTTCCAGAATGTGTCGCTGCCCTCGCTTGCCCGCACGTCACGCAACGGCTTTCTGCGCATGGCGGAAGAACTGGCGCTGGCGCGCAAATATGCCGAGCGTTTCGACCTGCGCGCCGCCGCACTTTCGGTCCCTGTCGGAACCCTATCCGGCGGCAACCAGCAGAAGGTCGTCATCGGCAAGTGGCTTGCCACCAGCCCGAAGGTCATCATTCTCGACGAGCCGACCAAGGGCATCGACATCGGCTCCAAGGCCGCGGTCCACGCCTTCATCAGCGAACTGGCGGCAGAAGGCTTGAGCATCATCATGATCTCGTCGGAACTGCCGGAAATCATCGGCATGTCGGACCGGGTGATGGTGATGCGCGAAGGGCTGATGGAAGGCATCTTCGAGCGGGCCAGCCTTGATGCCGAAGTGCTCGTGCGCGCCGCCACCGGAAATACGGAGTAGACGATGAAACAGTTGCTCAAGCAGCGCGAACTCCTGCTCCTCGTTATCATCGCGCTTATGGTGGGGCTGTTCGCAAGCCGCGCGCCGGGCTTCGCCAACGCCGGAAATCTGGCGAATATTTTCAACGATACGTCGATCCTGATCATCATCGCGCTCGGGCAGATGGCGGTGATCCTGACAAAATCCATCGATCTGTCGGTCGCCGCCAATCTCGCCTTTACCGGCATGGCGGTCGCGATGCTGAACGCCACCTACCCCGGGCTCCCGCTGGTGCTTCTCATCGTGCTGGCCATTGGCATCGGTGCCGTTCTTGGTGCGATCAACGGCATTCTCGTCTGGAAGCTCAACATTCCGGCCATTGTCGTCACGCTTGGCACGCTTACCATCTATCGCGGCATGGCCTTCGTGCTCTCCGGCGGCGCGTGGGTCAATGCGCACCAGATGACGGCACCGTTTCTCAACACGCCCCGCACGGTGGTTTTCGGCCTGCCGCTGCTTGGCTGGACGGCGATCCTGATCGTTGCTCTGATCTATGTTCTGTTGACGCGGACCTTCTTCGGGCGCGCGCTCTATGCCTCGGGCGGCAACCCGACCGCCGCCGTCTATACCGGCATCGATGTGGGGCGCACGCGCTTCTTCGCCTTCGTGCTGTCGGGCGCGCTTGCCGGGCTTTGCGGCTATCTCTGGGTCTCGCGCTATGCCGTCGCCTATGTGGATGTAGCCGCCGGGTTCGAACTCGACAGCGTCGCGGCCTGCGTCATTGGCGGCATCTCGACGCTTGGCGGGATCGGTACGGTTGCCGGTGCGGTGCTGGGCGCGCTTTTCCTCGGCGTCATCAAGAACGCCCTGCCGGTCATCGACATATCGCCCTTCTGGCAGATGGCGATCTCCGGTTCCGTCATCATTCTGGCCGTGATCTTCAATGCGCGGCAGGAAAAGCGGCGCGGACGCATCATCCTGCGCGACAAGGCCGCAAAGACTTATGAGGAGGCTGCGGCATGAATAACGAACAGCGCCGTCACATTCCCGACCGGCTCGGAACGCCTTTCTCGCGCATCTTCGCAAGCTGGGAAATGCTCCTGCTTGGCGTGGCGATTGCGATCTTCATCGCCAATTCCTTCGCCTCGCCCTATTTCCTCAATGCCTGGAACCTGTCGGACGCCACGTTCAATTTCACCGAAAAGGCACTGATCGCCTTCGCGATGACGCTTCTGATCATTTCCGGTGAAATCGACCTTTCGGTCGCCGCCATCATCGCGCTTGCCTCCACGGCCATGGGCGCGGCGGCGCAGGCTGGCGTCGGCACTCCCGGCCTCGTCGTCATCGGCATCGGCACGGGTCTTGTCTGCGGCGCGATCAATGGCGGGCTGGTTGCCGGGCTGAAACTGCCCTCCATCGTGGTCACCATCGGCACGATGAGCCTGTTTCGGGGCATTTCCTATATCGTGCTCGGCGATCAGGCCTTTGGCGGCTATCCGGAGAGCTTTGCCTATTTCGGACAGGGCTATGTGTTCTGGGTGATCTCGTTCGAATTCGCGCTGTTTGTGCTCTTTGCCGTGCTGTTCGGCGTGCTCCTGCACCGGACCAGTTTCGGGCGCCGCATCTATGCCATCGGCAACAATGAATTTGCGTCGCGCTTTTCCGGCATTCCGGTGGAGAAAACCAAGTTCGTGCTTTTCCTGATGACCGGGGTGATGAGCGGTATCGCCGCCGTCTGCCTCACCTCGCGCCTCGGCTCCACGCGGCCGTCCATCGCGCAGGGCTGGGAACTGGAAATCGTCACCATGGTGGTGCTTGGCGGCGTGTCGATCCTCGGCGGCTCGGGCACGATCGTCGGCGTGGTGATCGCCGCCTTCGTGATGGGCCTCGTGACCTTCGGCCTTGGTCTTCTCAACGTGCCGGGCATCGTCATGTCGATCTTCATCGGCCTGCTTCTGATCGTCACCATTTCACTGCCCATCCTCATCAGGCAGCTCAGGGCGAGGCGCGCGGCATGACCAGTGAACGCTATGCATTTCGCATGAAGCTAAACCCCGGCATGGAAGCGGAATATCGCCGCCGCCATGACGCGATATGGCCGGAACTGGTGGAACTCCTGCACAAGGCTGGCGTGTCGGACTATGCCATCTATTTCGATGAGGAGAGCAATGCCCTGTTCGGCGTGCTGACGCGCAGTGCCAATCACGGCATGGCCGCCCTGCCCGATCATCCGGTGATGAAAAAGTGGTGGGCGCATATGGCCGACATCATGGCGACCAATCCGGACAACTCGCCGGTTTCGGTGGACCTCAAGCCTGTCTTTCATATGCCATGAAGCGCCCATGAAACACATTGCCATTCTGGATATCGGCAAGACAAATGCCAAAGTCGTTGTGCTTGATGCCGCGAGCGGCGAAGAGATTGCCGCCAGCCGCATGCCCAATACGGTGCTGCGCCATGGTCCCTATCCGCATTATGACATTGATGGGCTGTGGCGCTTTTTCCTGAAAAGTCTTGCAGCTTTTGCCCGAGATCCGGGCTTCGACGCCATTTCAATCACGACGCATGGCGCATCAGCCGCCCTTGTCGCGGCGGACGGCACTCTGGCGATGCCTGTCCTCGATTATGAACTCGACTATCCGGCAGAAATCCGTGCCGCCTATGCCGCCATCAAACCCGATTTCAAGGATACGTTTTCCCCGTCGCTTTCGCTCGGCCTCAACCTTGGTGCGCAGCTTCATTTTCTGAAGACCGCGTTTCCAGACGATTTTACGCGAACCCATTTCATATTCACCTACCCCCAATATTGGGCGTGGCGCCTGACCGGCATAGCGGCTACGGAAGTGACGTCGCTCGGGTGCCACACCGATCTATGGCTGCCGAAGGAATCCGCCTTCTCGCACCTCGTTGACCGGCTGGACATCCGCGAGAAATTTCCGCCGCTTCGCTCCGCCTTCGATGCGCTCGGCGACGTGCTTCCTGAAATTGCCGAGAAAATCGGCCTGAGCCGGTCTGTGCCGGTTCATTGCGGCATCCACGATTCCAACGCGTCGCTGCTGGCGCATCTGATGGATCGCGAAGGTCCGTTTTCCGTCGTTTCGACCGGGACATGGGTCGTCAGTTTTGCCGTTGGCGGCAACCTCGACGGGCTGGACCCCGCGCGCGACACGCTGGCCAATGTGGATGCCTATGGAAGAGCGGTGCCTTCTGCCCGTTACATGGGCGGGCGCGAATTCGACCTCATGACCGAGGGATTGTCCGTGCCTCCGGCCGCCGAATTGCCTGATATTGTGGCGCGGGTGCTGGAGCGGCGGATCATGGCGCTGCCTTCAGCCGTTCCCGGCTGCGGCCCCTACCCGCATTCCAGCCTTCGCTGGATCAATGCGGAGACGGCCAGCGATGCGAAGCGCCATGTTGCGGCCTGCATCTATGCCGCGCTGATGACGGAAACCTGTCTTCGGCTGTTGGGTGCCGATGGCCCTGTCATTGTCGAAGGTCCGTTTGCCGGAAACGTGACCTATCTTGAAGCCCTCGCGAACTTTACGGGCCGCGATGTTGAAGCGGTCACGGGATCGACCGGCACCGCGCTTGGCGCCGGATTGCTTGCAGGCGCAACCGTTCCCGAGAAACATGGCAGGATATTCAAGCCAGGCAACGAGGCCTATGCCGCCTACCGAAGTCAGTGGCTGGCGAATACAGCATAGCTGAACAAGCCGGAAGCGGATTGGCTTCCGGGCCTGATCGTCAGTCGAGCGCCTTCTGCCGCGTTTCCACATCGATGAAGAAGGCGATGATGCCGGCCAGCGCCAGAAGTCCCGCAAACAGTGCTACTGCCACATAGAAGCTCTGGCTGATGACGAGCGCCAGCGCGGATGGCGCGAGCAGACCGCCAAGGCGAGCCATCGCGCCTGCCGCTCCCATTCCGCTTGCGCGCAATCCGGTCGGATAAAGCTCCGGCGTGAAGGCATAGAGCGCGCCCCATGTGCCAAGCAGCGCAAAGCTCATGATGAGAATGGACGCACCCACAACTGCCGAACTGTTGGCGACGGTAAAGAGCGCGCAGGCGGCAGCGCTGATGAACAGGAAGGCAATCAGCGTCTTCTTGCGCCCCCACGCCTCGACCCCATAGGCGGCAAGCGCGTAGCCCGGCAATTGCGCCAGTGCAACCACGACAAGGAAGCCGTAGCCGCGGACAAAGCCGAAGCCGTCACCGGCGAGCTTTGCCGGTATCCAGGTGAAAATGCCGTAATAGGAAACCGAAACAAGGAACCAGATCGCCAGTGTCGTCAGCGTGCGCTGGCGCAGATTGGGCGAGAGCAGCTTTTCATTCGTGACCATGAGCGGCGCTTCGAGGCGGGCTTTCGGCGGCAGTTCCGGCTTGCCGTTGCGGCGAAGCACGCGGTTCATGACCGATTTCGCTTCTTCCGGGCGTTCCGACTTGAGAAGATGCATCGGGGATTCCGGCACCCAGAGGCGCAGCCAGATGCCGATAAGAGCCGGGGCTGCCGTGACGATGAAGATATAGCGCCATGCATCCTCGACGCCCGCGAGACTTGTCGCCCAGGCCGCAAGCGCAATGATAACCGTGCCGACCGCCCAGAAACCTTCCAGCATCACGAGCCAGCGGCCACGGTTCCTCGCGGGCAGGAATTCCGCCATCATCGCATAGTCGACCGGCAAGGTTCCACCCACTGCCACACCCGTCATGAAGCGCAGGGCAAGCAGAATGCCGAAATTTGGCGCGAACGCCGAAAGCAACCCGAACACGGCATCGCAGGCGACGGTAACCAGAAGCACGCGACGACGACCGTATTTGTCCGCCAGCCTGCCGAATGCGGCAGCGCCGATCAGCATGCCGAGGAAAAACAGCGTGCCGGTCTGCAATGCCTGCGGGATGGTGAGCCCGAATGTCCGCGCGATGGATGCGCCGGTAAAGCCGACCGCCAGCACCTGCATGGCGTCGGCGGCCCAGACCAGACCGAACACGCCCAGAAGACCGCGTTGAAATGCGCCCGTACCTGCCTGATCGAGCGTCTGTTCAATGGTAACTTTCATGCCGCGATGTGTCCCCTGCTACCGGCTGAAGATATGTTGCCTTTTACAGCGCTGACGGCGGGGTGCTGTCAATCGCCCTTTTCGGATATTGCCCGATCTTTTGCCTGCAAATATTCCCAGAAGCTTTCCGCATGGGCCGGAAGTGCTGCATCATGACGATAGATGCGGATTTCGACAGTGACGTCCCAGTAGGGATCGGCAGAAGCCGGTACGAGCTCGCCTCGCCGCAATTCGTCGTAGATGAGGCTCTCCGGCAGCCAGGCGGTGCCCCAGTCGGCAACCGCCATGGCCTTGAGGCCGATCGACATGGTGTTCTCGTGGACTACCTGACGCTCAAACGCGTTGCCAGATGCAAATTTCTGCGACAATACGGCCCCGAAGAAGGAAAAGTCGCCATAGCTCAGATATGGCAGCGGTTCTCCGCTGGCAATGGCGTGGTCGAGCGTCGGCCCTGCGGGCGAAGGGCGCGAGACGGGCAACAGCCGTTCCGTGCCAAGCACGATATAGGGAAATTGCGTGCGGTCGATGAGGATCGGCACCGAACTGTGCGCATAGGTCAGGAAGAAATGCACCTCCCCTTCCGTCAGCGTCGCTATGTTGTCCTCGAAGCCGCCACGATCCGGACTGAGCAGTGAGCGTATGCCGCCAATGTCATTCTCGATCTGCTTCAGCCAGTGGGGGAAGAAGGTGACCGTCAGCGTGTGCAGCGCTGAAAATGTGAGGACGGGGTTTTGAACCTCGCGGCTCGGCTGTAGCGCCTTGCGTGTGTTGTAGAACTGGCGAACGGTCTCCTGCGCGACAGGCAGGAAGGTCCGTCCCTCGCGGGTAAGTTCGGCCGGAAATGTCGCCCGGTTGACCAGTGTGACGCCCAGCCAGAGTTCAAGCTGCTTGATGCGGCGGGAAAACGCGGATTGCGTCACATGACGGGTATCTGCCGCGCGCGAGAAACTCGACGTTGCCGCCAGCGCGATGAAGTCTTCCAGCCATTTCAGTTCCATGGGGCGGGCCTTCTCAAGGGGGAGGTGATGCGTATGATCATAATTAGCGCTTATTTTCTTCTACACTAATTGCAAATGAAAACGTCATCGGCTCACCATGCCGAAACCCGATTTCGCAGATGTTCTCATGAAAATGTATATGTAAATAGATTTGAAAGTTTTTGGGCGATTATTCAATTCAAATGCAGGTGATCTGTCATAGTGGGAATTGAATATAGGTAGTGTAAAAATTGAAATACCAGTCAAATATATAGGTGTTGCGGCAAGTCATGCCGAATGTATATATCATTACGTAATCCGAGAAACGATTTTTCCACCGTGGAAGGATGATAATGCGCTTATATATTTATAGTCTGTGTTTTTTGTATTCTTTCTCTCTGTTTGTTCCTTGTCCGCTCATGCGGATGCCAATAACACCCCCGGCGTGAAGAGTGAAAAACTACTGGAGTCCGAACAATCGTGGGATGGGACGGTTTACAAGTCCTATCCGGAAGGTACGCCTCAGCTCTCTATTTTGAAAATTACCATTTCACCTTTCACACGTCTGGCGTGGCATGAACATCCGGCCCCGAATGTTGGCTACGTCTTGGAGGGGGTTCTAACCGTGGAGAAAAAATCCACCGGTGAAAAACGCACCTTGAAGGCGGGAGAGGTGCTGCCGGAAACGGTTGATATTGCTCACCGGGGTTATACCGGCAAGGAGGGAGCAACGATTCTGGTCTTCTACGCTGGCAAGAAAGGGCTCCCCCTCTCCCGCCCCGCGCAATGATTTGAAAGGCTGTTGGCCGCGCCGATGCCTGAAGTATGAGAGGCGATCTTCCGTCTCTCATACTGCCGCTCGCGTTTGTTTCGCCGCCCCTGCCCCTTATGCAATTTCTGCATAGTTATTGCAAAACATAGCATTGGCCGCTCCAAAAGTTTTTTCCTACCGTCCGGACCAATCAATCACACAGATGTCCGAGGACGTGTTTTGGCCAGGGTAATTTATTTGAACGGCGCTTTCGTCGCTGAGAATGAAGCGAAAGTGTCGGTGTTCGATCGCGGCTTTCTTTTTGGTGACGGGATTTACGAAGTCAGCGCTGTCATCGATGGCCGTCTCGTCGATAACGAACTTCACCTGGCTCGTCTGGAGCGTTCCGTCAAGGAACTCGGAATACCATTGCCCGCCTCGCTGGATGCGATCCGCGCCGCGCAGATCGAACTCATCGTCCGCAACAAGCTGCACGAAGGCGTCGTCTATATGCAGGTGACGCGCGGCGAAGCCGAACGCGATTTCGTCTACACGGATGACATCAAGCCCAATTTCGTCATGTTCACGCAGGCGAAGAACCTCGCCAATGCGCCATCGGTCCAGAACGGCGTGCGGGTGGACGTTGCGCCGGATACGCGCTGGGCGCGCCGCGACATCAAGACCGTCATGCTTCTGGCGCAGGTGCTGGCGAAGAAACAGGCCAAGAGCAAGGGGTTCCACGAGGTCTGGCTGGTCGAAGACGGCTTCGTCACCGAAGGCGGCTCCTCGACGGCATTCATCATCACCGCTGACAATGTGCTGGTAACGCGGCCGAACTCGCATGCCATCCTGCCAGGCTGCACGCGCCGCGCCGTTATCAAGATCGCGGAAGAACAGAACCTTCGCATCGAGGAGCGCCTGTTCACGGTCGATGAGGCAAAGGCCGCCAAGGAAGCATTCCTCACGAGCGCATCGAGCTTCGTGACGCCGATCATCGGCATTCAGGATCACACGGTCTCTGACGGCAAGCCCGGGCCACTCACCCGCCGTCTGCAGGAGATCTACATGGACATGGCTCGCACGGGAGCGGAGCCGGTATTTCAACCTTAACCTCAAAAAATGAAAGCAAGAGGGGAAAATGACAATAAAAAGACTACTGAAACAGACAGCCTATGGTGCACTTTTTGCCAGCGCGGCAGCGCTGGCAGGTGCGGGAACCGCATCGGCAGCCACCGAAGGTTACGGCGACTGCCCGCTGACCGGTGAAAAGGGTTCGGCCAAGATCAATCCGGCGGTCGACGGACAGTTCACCGTCATCATCAACCTGCCCGCCCTTGGCCAGTTCAACGGCGATACGCCCGATACCATCAAGGACGGCTATGAATTCTGCATGGCCGTCAACATCGCGCATCGTCTGGGCCTCGACAAGGTAAAGCTCGTCAACGCCTCATTCGATTCCATCGTGGCCGGACAGAACAAGGATTACGACATCGCGCTCGCGTTGATCTCGGTCACCGAACCGCGCAAGAAGGTCGTGGATTTCTCGGTTCCTTACATGAGTTCCGCCTACGGTGTCGCCGCGCGCGCCGACAAGCCGGTGACGGAAGCCGACATGAAGACCGGGAAGATCGGCACGCAGGCCGGTACGACGCTGGTTCCGTTCGCACAGGACACGCTGAAGGTCGCAAGCCTCGACGTGTTCGACGATACGGCGTCGATGTTCACCGCCCTTGCCGCAGGCAAGGTCGATGCCGTGATGACTGATCTTTCGATCATTCTGGGACAGGTGCACAATTCCAACGGAAAGCTGGCGGTCGTCGGCAAGTATGAGTCCGGCGGCCAGACCGCAGGCATCTACCCGAAGGGTTCGGAAAACAAGAAAGTCATCGATCAGCTGATCGAGGACATGGAAAAGGACGGCACGCTGAAGAAGCTCGAAGCCGCCTATCTGCTTCCATCCTGGGGTACGTCGCCTTCCGACGTTCCGCTCTGGAAGCCTTGATCTGACGGTTCCCGGGTCGCAGCCGCAACGCCGGTTGCGGCCCGGACCGACTGTTCCCCATACTGTTTCAGCGAGAATAAATCATGTCTTATCCGGCACCGGATGCAGGCGCGGAACGCGCGCGGCAATGGCGTGTCCGAAACAAGGTTCGCACCCATGGCGGTCGTTCCCTGTTCGCTTTCGTCTTTTCCTTCCTCACCCTTCTGGCTGCGGGCCAGACGGTCTATAGCGTTTCGGCCTATACGATTTCGCAGGGCTGGCCCGAACTGCCCGTCGTCGCGGTCGGCACGGCCTTGCTGCTGGCGCCGCTCGCCGTCCTGTGGTTCGCATGGCGCGCCGTGCAGATTTCGGGCGAATCCGGAAAGAGCGCGGACATTTACCGGGGCCGCGAACTCGGTGCAAAGGCGTCCGACCTTTCCTGGCAGGTGATTTCCTATGCGGTGGCGGTCCTCATCATCTGCGCCGGCGCGTGGTTCATGATCGTCAATGACGCAGCCGTCAGCCGGACCTTCTTCGACGTCAGCCTGATCGCCAAATCGGCGGGCACGGTGCTGAAGGCCTTCGGCACGAATATCGTCATCTTCTTCGTCTCGGCCATACTCATCCTCGTCTGGGCGCTCGTCATCGCCATTGCGCGCACCCTGCCGGGCAAGGCTGGCAAGCCGATCCGCGTGCTTGCAACGCTTTACAGCGATCTGTTTCGCGGGCTTCCAGCCATCATCACGATCTATCTCATCGGTTTCGGCCTGCCGCTGACCGGCCTGCCGATCCTGAAAGACCTGTCGTCCAACGCCTATGCCATCATCGCGCTGACGCTGACCTACGGCGCCTATACGTCGGAAGTCTATCGCGCGGGCATTGAAAGCGTGCACCCAAGCCAGATTGCGGCGGCGCGTTCGCTCGGCCTCTCCTATGCGCGCACCATGCGCTATGTGGTTGTGCCGCTTGCCGTGCGCGGCATCATTCCGCCGCTGATGAACAATTGCATCAGCCTGCAGAAAGATACCGCGCTGGTCGCCATCATCGGCACCATCGATGCCTTCAACCAGTCGAAGATCATCGCGGCAAACTACTTCAACCTGTCGGCTGTCACCACTGTCGCCATCCTGTTCATCGTCATCACCATTCCGCAGGCCCGCTTTGTCGATCGCCTGATCGAACGTGATCGCAGAAAAATGCGCTCGAGCATGTAAGGGGACGGACAATGGCACTCGTAGAAATCGACAAGGCATATAAGCGCTATGGCGCGCTGGAAGTTCTGTCCGGCATCAGCCTCACCATCGAGGAACATCAGGTCGTGTGCCTGATCGGTCCTTCGGGCTGCGGCAAGTCCACATTGTTGCGCTGCATCAACCGGCTGGAAACCATCGACGAAGGCGAAATCCGCCTGCACGGCGACCGGGTAACCGGGCCGGGCGTCGACCTCGACATTCTGCGCCGGGAGATCGGCATCGTGTTCCAGGGCTACAATCTGTTCCCGCACATGACGGTGATGGAAAATGTCACCCTTGGCCCGACGAAGGTGCTGGGCATGCCGGTGAAGGAAGCCCAGGAAAAAGGTCTGGCGCTGCTCGCACGCATCGGGCTCGATCACAAGGCGAAGGAATATCCGGACCGCCTGTCCGGCGGGCAGCAACAGCGCGTCGCCATCGTGCGCGCCCTGCTGATGGACCCGACGCTGCTGCTGCTCGACGAAATCACTTCGGCGCTCGATCCGGAACTGGTGTCGGAAGTGCTGGACATTGTGCGCGATCTTGCCAAGAAGGGCATGACCATGGTTCTGGCCACGCATGAAATGGGTTTTGCGCGCGAGGTTGCGGACAAGGTCTGTTTCCTGCAAAACGGCAAGGTCTATGAAGAAGGCCCTCCGTCGCAGATTTTCGGCAATCCGCAAGGGGAGCGCACGCAGGCTTTCCTCAAACGCATCATCGAGGCCGGGCGTCTTTGACGCCCTGCCCCTAGAGCATTTCCTGTTTCCTTGAATCATTGGAAATGCTCTATCTATTTGTTTTGTCGCATTATCCTACGCAAAACCGCTTCGCACTTTTGCTGGAAATGCTCTAGCATCAACGGAAAATGACCATGACAGGCAAGGCACGCGACTACGGCATCATTTGCGGCATCATGCAGCCGGGCGAGACTAACGCCATCACCGATGTGCCGGGCGTGCGCGTGGGGCACCGCACCTTGCGCAGCGGCGACATCAACACCGGCGTGACGGCGATCATCCCGCATGACGGCAACCTGTATCGCCGCAAGGTGCTGGCCGCTTGCGATGTCATCAACGGGTTCGGCAAGAGCACCGGTCTCGTGCAGGTCGAGGAACTGGGCACGCTGGAAACGCCCATCCTGCTGACCAATACGTTCGGCGTCGGAACCTGCGCCAATGCATTGATCCGCGAGGCGATTGCGGCCAATCCCGATATTGGCCGCACCACGGCAACCGTCAATCCGGTCGTTCTGGAATGCAATGATGGCCCGCTCAATGACATTCAGGCGATGGCCGTTACGGAAGCTGACGCAAGGGAAGCTCTGAAGTTTGCTGAAACGACTGTTGGCGAAGGCAATGTCGGTGCAGGCACAGGCATGAGCTGTTTCGGCTTCAAGGGCGGCATCGGCACCTCCTCGCGCCAGTTCGAACTGGGCGGCAAGGTGCATCATCTCGGCGTTCTGGCGCTGACCAATTTCGGTCGCGCCGGTGATCTGGTTCTTCCCGATGGACGCAGGCCCTCGCCCAAGGCCGAAGCGCAGCCGGAAAAGGGTTCCGTCATTCTGGTGCTCGCGACCGATGTTCCGATGGAACACCGCCAGTTGAAGCGCGTGACGCGCCGCTGCGGCGCAGGGCTGGCGCGTCTCGGCGCCTTCTGGGGCCATGGAAGCGGCGATATCGCCATCGGCTTTTCGACGGCGGTGACATTCGATCACGATGAAGCACGTGATGTGGTCGAGATTGCCGTGCTCAATGAAAACCGCATCGATACCTTGTTCCGCGCGGCAGTTGAGTCTACGCAGGAAGCCGTTCTCAATTCCATGTGCATGGCCGAACCGATGCGCGGGCGCGCCGCAAACCGCCGCTCGCTTGCCGACTGGCTGGAAAACGACAGAGGCTAGACCTTGGCGGAAGTTGACGGCTTCCACACACAATCCTGATATTTCCTGTGCATTGCCACAATTGACTTCGATCATCCGCTGATGGTCGAAGGCGAAGGATGGCATTATGCCACCCAAACGCGACTCGACGTGCCCCAAGGTATACTCCCACGAGCTTGGGGTGCCTGGGTGCTGCCGTTGCAGATATAAGGGCGTCTTGTTTTCGGTGGGTGAATACCGTCCGAGGACAGCACCGGAATTTCAGGACCCATTTATTGACGATATCGCTTGTTCGCCTGACTGTATTAGGAAGCATCCTGCCAATGCTGGCGGCGTGCGTCACTGTTGGTCCCGATTATCAGACGCCGAATGTGGTGACGCCTGCCGGTTGGAACAGCAGGGCTGACAGCCGTACCCCGCAACTGGGCGACTGGTGGAAAAAGCTGAAGGACCCGGTTCTGGATCAGCTGATAGCGGACGGTATTGCAGGCAGCCCCGATGTCGCGACTGCGAAGGCAAAGGTGCGGCAGGCTCGCGCCAATTACACTTCGGCGGGCGGCGCGCTTTATCCGAAGCTTGATGGCGACGGGAGCTACAAGCGATCTGACTCCCCGGCGACATTCGCCACCAATCAGTCGAGCATGGGCTTCAACACCACGTGGGAACTCGATCTTTTCGGCGGCAACAAGCGCGGCGTGGAAGCTGCCTATTACAATGTCGAATCCGCAAATGAACAATTGCGGGCGGCGCTCGTCACGCTGATCGGCGATATCGCCACCAATTATGCCCGGTTGCGCGGTGCGCAGGCCGATATTGCCATTGCGCAACGCAATGCCGCTTCCCAGCGACAGACCGTTGCACTGACCCGCAGCCAGCTTGAAGCTGGCCAGATTTCTCAGGTCGATCTTCTGAATGCGGAAACGCAGGCCAGCAGGACAGAATCCCAGGTGCCGGGACTGCGGATCAACTATGCCCAGTATCTGAACCAACTGTCCGTCCTGACCGGGCGGTCTTCATCTTCGCTGGCCAGTGTTCTGGACAAGCCGCGTCCGGTCCCGCCAATTCCGGGCAAGATATCAGCCGGACTTCCGGCCGATCTGTTGCTGAGCCGCCCCGATGTCCGTGCAGCCGAACGCGATTATGCAAGTTCCAATGCCAGTGTCGGCCAGAAGCAGGCCCTGCTCTATCCGAGTGTTTCCCTCACGGGGGGCATCAATACGGGCGGCGCCAATTTCGGCGATCTAGGAAAGCTGTCGACGATCAGCTGGAACTTCGGCCCAAGCCTGACCGTCCCGATCTTCCAGGGCGGGAGATTGAGCGCGGATGTGGATGCCGCGCGCGCTGCGCGCGACCAGTCCTTCATCGCCTATCGCAAGGTCATCCTGACGGCGCTGAGCGAAGTCGAAAATGCCAGCGTGTCGCTCAACCAGAACCGTCTGCGCGTCGGACAACTGCAGAAAATCGTGAGCAACAGCCGGAAGATCAACGAGTTGACGCTGGAGCAGTACAGGGCGGGCACCAAGAGCTTCGTGGACGTGTTGACGGCGCAACGCGATCTTCTCGGCGCGGAAACCGAGCTCAGTCAAGCGCGGACCGAACTTGTGCTGAACTATGTTGCCTTGCAGAAAGCGCTTGGCGGCGGTTGGAACGGCATCATCGACGTTGCGAAGCCGGAAGTCGTTGACGGCTATACAGGCCCCCGCATCGTCAAAACGACACGGATTCCTCCGCTGACAACCGATAAGAGACCACTATGAAACCCAAGTCGAAACGCCGTTTTCGCTGGCGCCTGTGGCTGGCGGTCCTCATCGCGTTGCTGATCGTCGGCTATTTCGTCGTTCGTGCGCTGACCAAGGAAGAGCCTCTGCCCGCCACGACAGAGATCAGGCGCGGCGAGATTGAAAGCTCGGTTCTTGCCACTGGCACGCTGCGGCCCAAAAATCTGGTCGCAATCGGCGCTCAGGCGACGGGCCGCATTCTTTCCCTGAAAGTGAAACCGGGCCAGCAGATAAAGGCCGGAGAGGTCGTCGCCCTGATCGACTCGACCAACCAGCAGAACGAACTGAACAAGGCCCAGGCGTCACTTCGCCAGAACGAAGCCACCCGCGCCCAGAATCTTGCCGATCTGGAAATGGCCCGGCAGGATCTGGCGCGCAACCAGATGATGATCGGCAAAAATGCCGTAGCGCGCGCCGATTACGACAAGGCGGTCAGCACCGTGAAGGTGAAGGAAGCGCAGGTCGAGAACAGCGAAGCGGCAATCGCTGCCGCGAAGGTCGAGGTGCAGATCGCCGAGACCAATCTCGCCTATACCCGCATAACCGCGCCCATCGATGGAACGATCCTCGCGACCGTGGTTCAGGAAGGCCAGACCGTCAACGCGCAGCAGAGCGCGCCGACAATCGCCATTCTGGGCCAGCTCGACACCATGAGGGTGGAGGCGGATATTTCGGAAGCGGACGTGACGCAGGTTCGCGAGGGGATGCCGCTTTATTTCACCATATCGGGACAAAATTCGAAGCGTTACGATGCCGAGCTGGAAAAGATCGAACCCGCACCGGATTCCATCGTCAGCGACAAGAGCTTCACGACTACGGCAGTAAGTTCGTCCTCCAGCACTGCCACCGCTTCCGCCATTTATTACAAGGGCATTTTCACGGTTCCCAATCCGGATGGGCTGCTCAGGACCTATATGACCACCGAGGTTCATATCGTGCTCGCACGGGCAAAAGACGCCTTGATCGCGCCCGTAACCGCTCTGCAAGACACGGACGAACCCGGCAAGGCCAAGGTGCGCGTCGTGACCGGCGCTGGCAAGATCGAAGAACGGACCGTCGAAACCGGCATTACCGACAAGGTGAATATAGAAATTCGTTCGGGCCTGAACGAAGGGGACAAGGTCGTGACCGACAATCAGGTCGCGGCCCCCGCCCCGGCTGGTAGCTGACATGGCTGATGCGCCGCTGCTCTCGCTCAAGGGCGTCTCCCGGCATTACCCCTCGGGCGACGACTTCACGACGGTTCTGAACCATGTGAACCTGACCATCGAGCGGGGCGAGATGGTGGCGATCATCGGTGCGTCCGGTTCGGGCAAATCGACGCTAATGAACATTCTCGGCTGCCTGGACCGGCCATCTGAAGGCGAGTATCTGATTTCCGGCCGCGCCACATCGGAACTTGAAGCCGATGAGCTGGCGCAGTTGCGGCGCGAGCATTTCGGCTTCATCTTCCAGCGCTATCATCTGCTGGGCGAGCTGGATGCGGTGGGCAATGTCGAAATTCCCGCCATATATGCAGGCCAGAAAAAGGAAGAACGGCGTCAGAAAGCCCGCATGATCCTGCAACGGCTCGGGATGGGCGAACGCACGCACCATCGCCCGAGCCAGCTTTCCGGCGGACAGCAGCAGCGCGTTTCCATCGCCCGCGCGCTCATCAACGATGCGGAGGTCATCCTTGCCGACGAACCGACCGGCGCGCTCGACAGCCATAGTGGTGAAGAAGTTCTCGGCATCCTTCAGGAGCTCAACCGTGAAGGGCGCACCATCGTCATCGTGACGCATGACCGGCAGGTCGCCGCCCGTGCGCAGCGCATCATCGAAATTCGCGACGGCGAAATCATCTCCGATACGAGAAACGGTGAAACCGAACGCCCTGCGACGTCCGTGCCGGTTGAACAGGCTGCCGCCCGGCCAAGGCTTTTCGCCGGGATGTGGGATCGCTTCAACGAGGCGTTTTCGATGGCGCTACGCTCGATGAACGCGCACCGTCTCCGCACATTTCTGACCATGCTCGGCATTATCATCGGCACGGCATCGGTTGTCTGCGTGGTTGCACTGGGACAGGGGTCGCAGAAGCAGATCCTCGAGCAGATCAGCGATCTGGGCACCAATACGCTCTATATCAGCCCCGGCAAGGGATTTGGCGACCTGAAAGCCGCGCTTATCACCACGCTCAATCTGGCGGATGCGACCGAAATCGCGAAGCTGCCCTACGTTCTGGCGGCAACGCCGTCCAGTTCGACCAGCTCGACAATCCGCGTCGAGGACAAGGAAGTCAGCGTTTCCGTGAGCGGCGTCGGCGCAGATTATTTCGTTACCCGCAACAGCAAGCTGCTCGAAGGCCGCTTTTTCGATCAGCGCAACGTCAACGATCTGGCGCAGGTGGCGGTGGTCGATGAAACCGCCCGGAAGACGCTCTTTCCTCACGAAGCGGGTTCGGTCGTCGGCAAGACCATCCTTCTGAGCAAGGTGCCGGTACGGATCGTCGGCGTGGTCAAGGCCGAGGAACGCGGCATGGGCGGCGCGCAGCGGCTCGAAGTCTATGTCCCTTACACCACCGTGCAGACACGCATGACCGGCTCGCGTTCCCTGCAGATGATCCTGGTGCGCGTCGCCGACACGATGGATCCGTCTGAAGCGGAAAAGCTGATAACGGCATTCCTGACCAAGCGGCATGGCGAAAAGGATTTCTCGATCTTCAACACCGACAGCCTGCAAAAGACAATTCAGGCCACCACTGCGACGCTTGCCCTTCTCGTATCGAGCATCGCCGGCATATCGCTTTTCGTTGGCGGCATCGGAGTGATGAACATCATGCTCGTCGCCGTGTCGGAAAGAATCAACGAGATCGGCGTCCGCATGGCGATCGGCGCACGCCAGAGCGACATCCTGCAGCAATTCCTGATCGAGGCGATTCTGGTCTGCCTGATCGGCGGGGTTCTGGGCGTGCTCATCGCCGTCGGTTTCGGCCTGCTGTTCGCGCAGTTCAACTCGATGTTCCAGTTGATCTATTCGCCGGCATCCATCGTGGTTGCGCTTGTCTGCTCCAGCCTGATCGGCATCGGTTTCGGCTTCATTCCGGCCCGAAACGCTTCAAGACTCGACCCCGTCATCGCACTGGCACGGGACTGACGGGTGAGTCTGCCCGCGTCAGCGGCATTTACCTCCGGCAATGCGCGGAATGGCAAAATTAACAGGCCGCCGTCGCTACCTGTAATTGTTCGACTTCGTATAAATCAATATAAGAAACCTCTTTATCAATCTGTTATTATTTTGTTTTGTGTTGCAACCGATGGTGATATGCGTTGCGAACCGCCTTCCAGCGGCACGATTTGGCTGCAAGAAATTTCTGTCGTCTGCGCTGTTTCGGAAGGGGGTTGTTAACCTTCATTTTTTATTACTTGGGCTCATTCAGGCGACAGTATCTATGGTTCAGGTATCATGCGTAATTTGAGAGAAAATTTCCCCCCATCGACAGGAAATCGTGCAGAGAACGCTCAGGACCCGAAGCAGCCTCGCGGCCAGACGGGAACCCACAATCCTGCCAGCGATGATGCCTGGAAAATTCATTTCTCGCTCGGTGAGAATGTTCGCTTTACCCGCACGCCGGAAGTCGAGCTTATGCGTCGCCGGGGCGAAGAACTGCCGAGCATCAATGAGCGGACGCAGGCGCATGCAGCCGACGCGGCGCCAGTGATCAGCGTTGAAAAGGTTGCCGAAGAGCAGCCCATGGCTGTTGCGGAACTCCAGAAAACCGTATCGCAGGGCATGGTTCGTTCGCCGGTGGCGCCCGTTCCGCCTGCAATGCCTGCGGTCCCTGTTGCTGTCGTCACGCCGCCTGTAGAAGCCGTCCCGGAAGTTGTCGCTGTTGTAACCGAGCCTGCAACTTCCGAGCAGCCGTCGGCATTCACCTATCTTTCCGACTTTGCCTTCTGGGAAGGCTGCGGCGTCGATACTGCGCTGGTGCCTGCGGAGCCTCTCGTTTCGGCTGTTCCGGCGGAACCGCGCAAGCCTTTGCCAACGGTCGAATCCATTCTGGCGCAGTTCCGCATTCGCGAATGGAACAAGCAACCTGAACCGGTTGTCGCCGCCCCTGTCGAGCCAGTCGCGGAGACGCCGGTTGCCCCTGTTCCGGTCGAAGTGGCTGCACCGCAGCCCGTTGCTGTGAAAGAAGTGGAAGCGCCTGCGCCACAGCCTGTCGCAGCCGAGCCGGAGATTGCGCCGGAAGTCGCCGGTGAAGCCACCGAAGATGAAATCGTGCTGACCGTTCCGGAAGCAGAAGAACATGTCGTCGAGGACGTGGAAGTTGCCGAGCCGGTGGTTGAAGCGCCTGCGCCGGTTGCAAAAGCCGCGCCTTCGATCGCGCTTTACCAGCCGCAGCCCCTCCCCCGTGCGGAAGCGCCTGTCATGCACGGCGCTTATGAGTTCCCGCCGCGCGACCTGTTGCAGATGCCGCCCGAACAGGACGGAAATGTCATCACGCAGGAAATGCTGGAACGCAGCGCCGGGCTTCTCGAAAGCGTGCTGGAAGATTTCGGCGTGCGCGGTGAGATCATCCATGTCCGCCCCGGCCCGGTCGTCACGCTCTATGAGTTTGAACCGGCGCCCGGTGTCAAATCCTCGCGTGTCATCGGTCTGGCGGACGATATAGCCCGCTCCATGTCGGCGCTTTCCGCCCGCGTTGCGGTCGTTCCGGGCCGCAATGTCATCGGTATCGAACTGCCGAACGCCAACCGTGAAACCGTCTACTTGCGCGAAATGATCGACAGCCGCACCTTCGAGGCATCGAACTATCGCCTGCCGCTTTGCCTCGGCAAGGGGATCGGCGGCGAGCCTATCATCGCGGAACTGGCAAAGATGCCCCACCTTCTGGTGGCTGGCACCACCGGTTCAGGCAAGTCGGTTGCCATCAACACGATGATCCTGTCGCTGCTCTACCGCTTCAAGCCGGAAGAATGCCGCCTGATCATGGTCGATCCGAAGATGCTGGAACTGTCCATCTATGACGGCATTCCGCACCTGCTGACGCCGGTTGTCACCGACCCGAAAAAGGCCGTGGTTGCCCTGAAATGGGCCGTGCGCGAGATGGAAGAACGCTATCGCAAGATGGCCCGCCTAGGCGTGCGCAACATCGAGGGCTTCAATGCCCGCGCTGCGTCCGCCAAGGGCAAGGGCGAAACCGTGATGTGCACGGTCCAGTCCGGCTTCGACAAGGAAACGGGTGAAGCTACCTATATTCAGGAAGAACTCGACCTGACGCCAATGCCTTACATCGTGGTCATCATCGACGAGATGGCCGACCTGATGATGGTTGCAGGCAAGGATATCGAAGGCGCAGTCCAGCGTCTTGCCCAGATGGCTCGCGCCGCTGGCATCCACCTCATCATGGCAACGCAGCGCCCCTCGGTCGACGTTATTACCGGTACGATCAAGGCCAACTTCCCCACCCGCATCTCCTTCCAGGTCACCTCGAAGATCGACAGCCGCACTATCCTTGGTGAAATGGGTGCCGAGCAGCTTCTCGGTCAGGGCGACATGCTGCACATGGCAGGCGGCGGACGCATCGTCCGTGTCCATGGTCCGTTCGTTTCCGACGAGGAAGTGGAAAAGGTGGTCAATCACCTGAAGGAACAGGGACGCCCGGATTATCTGGCGACTGTCACGGAAGACGAGGAAGAAGAAGACGCAACGCAGGAAGCGGCTGTGTTCGACGCAACCGCGATGGGCTCGGAAGATGGCGACGACGTGTATGAGCAGGCCGTCAAGGTGGTGATGCGCGACAAGAAGTGCTCCACCTCCTATATCCAGCGCCGCCTCGGTATCGGCTATAATCGTGCCGCCTCCCTCGTCGAGCGGATGGAAAAGGACGGACTGGTCGGCCCGGCCAACCATGTTGGAAAGCGCGAGATCCTGACCGGCAACCGCGACTGACCAGAGAGCCATGACAGAATGAAGCCGGATCGCGCCCGCGATTCGGCTTTTCTTCATGCTTTGCAATGGGTTGCAGAGTGTTGCGCCGATGCGCTTGTCAAGACATAAAAATTGGTTAATACTTAGTTCATTCGTACATTCTTGATAATCGGTCGAGGCAGCCTCGGAAGCCGTCTCGTGCCCAGAATATAGGGAGAATGATCGATGAAAAGCATTATTATCGGTCCAGCAGCGAGCGATAAGGAACGCACAGTTACGCAGCAGATTCTGCGGCGCATTCATGAACAGATGCCAAAGCCTTCCGAAGACAAGACACAGGTCTGCAACGTATTGCGCCTGTCGAAGGGCGGCTATTCACACCGCAGACGTAAAATCCATAAACTTGCCTGATAACCAAGCGATATACTGAGATTTTTCCCAGCGCCACGCATTCGTCACGAATGCGGCAGGCGCTGTAATTTTTTGGCCAGGCTGTTCAGTGCGGAAGAGCGAGCGCGCCGTAGAGCTTCGCGTCCTCTGGTTCCCCGGTCATACGGTCCGCCAGAATCCGCCCTGTTGTCGGCCCAAGCGTGAACCCCTGATGCCCGTGCCCGAAATTCAGCCATAATCCCTTGTGTCGCGGGGCTTCTCCAACGACTGGCAGCATTCGCGGCATGCAGGGTCGGCTGCCGAACCAGGGCGTATGCTCCACGGGTGCGCCTATATCGAAAAGCTCGCTTATGGCCTTGATAGACCTGTTCAGCTGCTCGTGTCGCGCCACGCTGCCGAGAGGCGTCAGCTCAGCCCCGGTCAGGATGCGCAACCCGGCGCGCATGGGTGTTGCAACGGTCGAATTGCTCACATCGAGAACAGGCACCTTTGGTCCCGTACCGGAGAAATGCTGATGGTATCCCCGTTTGATAACCAGCGGAATTTTATAGCCGAAAGTGCGAAGGATTTCCGGGCTCCACGGGCCGAGGGCGAGCACGACGTGGCGTCCCGCATGCGGACCGTCCGCCGTATCAACCTGCCAGCCGGAACCATCCTGCCGCAAGCTTCGCGCATCACCGTGCACGAAAGTGCCGCCGCGCTTGACGAACAGGTTGGCATAGGACTGGACGAGCGCACCGGGATCGGAACATGACCAGGGATCGGTCCAGTGAATCGCTCCGGCCAGATTTGCCTTCAAGGATGGTTCGGCAGCGCTGACTGCCTTGCCGTCCTCGATGACGCTGGCGACGCCGAATTCTTGCTTTTTCAGCTCCGCGTCACGTGCGGAAAGCTCGAACGATCGGGCAGACCGATGCAGTTCGCGCAGTCCCGTCCGCCTGATAAGGTTTTCAGCGCCCGCCGCTTCGATCAGCGGCGCATGATCATCGGCAGCGCGCCGGATCATGCGTGCATAGAACTGCGATGCCGTGCGGTGACGTCCCGCTTCCGAATTATGCCAGTAGCGCCACAACGGGCCGACCTGGCGTGGCATGTCGCGAAGCCGCCATGCGACCTGATTATTGGCGCCGAACGCCGCCCTCAGCAGTTCCAGAGGGGCGCGTGGCAAGGCATAGGGGCTGACGGCCTCTGTCTGGATTATTCCAGCATTGCCATAGCTCGTTTCGGTTCCCGGACCGCTTCGGTCCACAAGAAGCACCGACCAGCCGCTTTCCTGCAAGGCGAGCGCTGTGCCGACACCCACCAAACCGGCACCCACAACGATGCAATCCGTCATATTCAGCCACTTCCAGAAATGGTGCGATTCTCTCTTCCGCCACTATGGGAAATCCGGCTCGCGGATGACAAGTTCAGCGATCACGTTCTTTTGTGGTTCTGCCCTTTCTCGCCATTGCATTTTTGCTATAGAAGGCCACTTTCTCTATCAGGCTTTGTAGCTGCCGTGATTGAAGGACAGGATGATGCCCTCCCCCAAGAATGAAAAACCCGTCCAGAAGTCTTCCTCGCGTTTCTTCATCGGCCTGTTTTCGGTGCTGGGCGCGGTTTTCTTCGTTCTATTCATGGGTCTTGGCATCTGGCAGGTAGAGCGCCTGCAATGGAAGGTCGATCTTATCGAACGGGTCGATGCGCGGGTCCATGCCGAGCCGGTCGCCGCACCCGGACGGGACGACTGGGCCAATGTCAACCAGAAGGATGACGAGTACCGCCGCGTCAAGCTGACCGGAACCTATCTGAATGACAAGGAAGTACTGGTTCATGCGCTGACCGAACGCGGCGCGGGCTATTGGGTTCTGACCCCGATGCGCTCGCCCGACGGTGCGCTGACTTTCATCAATCGCGGCTTTGTTCCGAGCGACAGGCGCGATCCGTCTTCGCGCCACGAAACGCAGATTGCCGGGGAAACGACCGTAACCGGACTACTGCGCATGCCGGAACCGGACGGGTTTTTCCTCCGTCCGAATGATCCGGCGCGTAACGACTGGAACTCGCGCGATGTCGCAGCCTTTGCGCAGAAGCTCAATCTGGGTCAGGTCGCGCCCTATTTCATCGATGCCGATGCAAATTCCGCTGCCGGAGCGCTGCCCATCGGCGGTCTGACGGTCGTGAAATTCCGCAACAGCCATCTTTCCTATGCAATCACCTGGTTCGCGCTTGCCGCCATGGTTGCCGGTGCCGCCATTTTTCTCTGGCGGCACGAGCGTAAATCATCAAACATGTAAGGCGTGACCGAGCGCCTTCATGCTGGCTTCGACAAAACCCTCGCTCAATGTCGGATGCGCGTGGATCGTTGCTGCGATGTCTTCCAGCCTTGCGCCCATCTCCACGGCTTGCGCGAAGGAAGATGAAAGCTCGGATATGCCGACCCCGACGGCCTGAATACCAAGGATCAGGTGGTTATCCGCACGTGCGACGACACGGATCATGCCGTCTTCACGCTCGACGGTCATGGCCCGGCCATTGGCCTGGAACGGGAAGACGCCGACCTGAATTTCATGGCCAGCCTTGCGGGCTTCATCCGGCAACAGGCCGACAGTGACGATTTCGGGATCGGTGAAGCAGACGGCAGGGATGTAGCGCTTGTCCCATACCTGATTGCCGCCGGCAATGATCTCCGCCACCATCTCGCCCTGCGCCATGGCGCGATGCGCAAGCATCGGCTCGCCGGTCACGTCGCCGATGGCGTAGACGCCGCGCATGGAGGTGCGGCAGCGCTCGTCAATCCGGATGAAACGCCCATCCATATCCAGCCGGATTTCGCTCAAGCCCCAGCCATCGGTCTGCGGCTTGCGGCCTACCGTAACAAGTATCCTGTCTGCCTCGATGGTTTTCGTGGTTCCATCGGCGGTCAGGACTTCCAGCCCGGCCTCATCCTGTGAAAGTCCCTTGGCGGAAGTGCCGGTCAGGACTTCGACGCCGAGCGCCTTCAGGCGCGCCATGATGGGCCGCGTGAGTTCCGCATCATATTGCGGCAAGATGCGGTCGGTCGCCTCGACCACGGTGACCTTCGCACCAAGCTTGGCAAAGGCAGTGCCGATCTCAAGCCCGATATAGCCGCCGCCGACAATGGCGAGCTTTTCAGGTATCTTTTCCAGCGACAGCGCTTCGGTGGATGAAATGACCTTTCCGCCGAAAGGCAGCGCCTGAATTTCAACCGGAACCGAGCCGGTCGCGATCACGATGTTTTCGGCGTGGATCGTCTGGCGACCCGTATCGGTTTCAACGAGAACGGTCTTTCCGTCGAGAAAACGCGCCTGTCCATGGAACATGCGTACACGCGAGCGTTTCAGGAGACCGGCAACGCCGCTGTTGAGACGGTTGACGATGCCGTCTTTCCATTCGAGCGTTCTGGCGAAATCGATGGCCGGGTTCTCGGCGGAAATACCGAGCGCGCCCTGGGATGCAAAGACGGAAAGCCGGTGAAATTCGTCGGCCGCATGGATCAGCGCCTTGGACGGGATGCAGCCCACATTGAGGCAGGTGCCGCCAAGACGCGTCTTCTCCACCAGCACCGTATCGATGCCAAGCTGGCCCGCCCGGATGCCGCAGACATAGCCGCCGGGGCCGCCGCCGATGATCAGGAGTTTGCAGGAAATCTCGCTCATTCGATCAGCCTTCTACAAAAATCATCGCAGGCGCTTCCAGAAGGCTTTTCAGCTTCTGCACGAAGACCGCCGCATCCCAGCCGTCGATCACGCGGTGGTCGAAACTGCATGACAGGTTCATCATCTTGCGCGGCACGAACTGCACCCCGTCCCACATCGGACGCACGGCCATCTTGTTGATGCCCACAATCGCGACTTCCGGACGATTGATGATCGGCGTCGTGGCGATTGCGCCGAGAGCCCCAAGCGACGTGATGGTGATGGTGGAACCGGTCAGTTCCTCCCGCTTGGCGGTGCCGTTGCGGGCGGCATCGGTCACGCGCGACAATTCCGAAGCCGCCGCAAATACGCTCATGCTTTCCGCGTGGCGCACCACCGGCACGATCAGGCCGTTCGGCGTCTGTGTGGCAATGCCGACATGCACGCCGCCGAACTGGCGGATGATGTCCGCTTCGTCATCGAAATGCGCGTTGAGGCCGGGCTGTTCCTTCACGGCTTTCACCATTGCCCGGATGATGAACGGCAACAGCGTCAGGCGTGGACGACCTTCCTTCTTCTCATTATTGAGACCATTGCGCAGTTCTTCCAACTGCGTGACATCGACCTCTTCGACGATAGTAATATGCGGAATGTGGCGTTTCGCTTCCGCCATGCGTTCGGCAATCTTGCGGCGAAGGCCGATGACCTTGATCTCGTTGACCGAGGTGTCGGTCGCGTAGCCGGATAGAACGGGAGCCGCGCCGATTTCCTGCTGGAAATAGAGATCGAGATCGTCATGCGTGATGCGTCCTGCCGGTCCGGTGCCGCGAACCCGGCGCAGATCGACGCCCCCGTCGCGAGCCCGCAGACGGACAGAAGGCGTGGCAAGCGGCTTTTCACCTTCCTGGCGAACCGGCCCCGCGCCGGAGAAGGCGCTGCCTGCGGCTTCACGCTTGGGTGCAGCGGGTTTCGGAGGAACCGGCGTCTGCAACAGAACAGGTGTTTCAGGCGCTGGCGCCGGTTGGGGTTTGGCCGCTTGCGCTGCCGCCGGAACCGGCTTTTCCTCAGCCTTTTCCTCCGGCGAGCCGCCCTCGATCTCCAGACGGACCAGTTCGGACCCGACCGCGATCTTCTCGCCTACCTCGCCATTGATGGCGATAACCTTGCCAGCGCGCGACGAGGGAATTTCCACCGTTGCCTTGTCGGTCATGACGGCGGCAAGAAGATCATCCTCGCGCACGACATCGCCGACCTTCACATGCCATTCGACGAGTTCGGCCTCGGCAACGCCTTCACCTACATCGGGGAGCTTGATCGTAAAATGTGCCATTTGCTTCGCCCCCTCAAGCTTCCATGATCGATGTAAGCGCGCGGCCCACCCGGTCCGGACCGGGGAAATAGGCCCACTCCTGCGCATGCGGATAAGGCGTATCCCATCCTGTGACGCGGATGATCGGCGCTTCCAGATGGTAGAAGCAATCACGCTGCACGAGAGCCGCAAGCTCCGCGCCATAGCCGCAGGTCAGCGTCGCCTCGTGCACGATCACGCAGCGCCCGGTCTTCTTCACCGAAGCCATGATGGTGTCGGTGTCGAGCGGCAAAAGCGTGCGAAGATCGATCACTTCCGCATCGACGCCGGTTTCCCCGGCGGCAGCAAGCGCCACATGAACCATCGTGCCATAGGCAAGCACTGTCACGTCACTGCCTTCGCGGCGAATAGCGGCCTTGCCAAGCGGCACGGTGTAATAGCCTTCCGGCACATCGCCGAGATCATGCTTTTTCCACGAGGTCACCGGGCGATCATGATGCCCGTCGAAAGGCCCGTTATAAAGGCGCTTCGGCTCGAACATGATAACCGGATCCGGGTCTTCGATCGCCGCCAGCAGCAGTCCCTTCGCATCGGCAGGGGTGGATGGCATGACGGTTTTCAGGCCCGACACGTGCGTGAACAGCGCCTCCGGGCTCTGGCTGTGCGTCTGCCCGCCATAGATGCCGCCTCCGGAAGGCATGCGGATCACGATAGGACAGGTGAATTCGCCCGCCGAGCGATAGCGCAGGCGCGCCGCTTCCGAAACGATCTGGTCATAGGCCGGGTAAACATAGTCCGCAAACTGCACTTCAATGCACGGGCGAAGGCCGTAAGCCGCCATGCCGATGGCAGTGCCCACGATGCCAAGCTCGCTGATCGGCGCATCGAAGCAGCGTTCCTTGCCGTATTTCTTCTGGAGGCCAGCCGTACAGCGGAAAACACCGCCGAAATAACCCACATCCTCACCGAACACGACGACATTCTTGTCGCGTTCCATGGCAATGTCGTGGGCGTTCTGGATCGCCTCGATCATGGTCATCTTGCTCATGGATTAAAACCCCGCTTCCTGGCGCTGGCGGATAAGATGCGGCGGCGTTTCAGCATAGACATCCTCGAACATGTCGCGCATGGATGGCTTGCGCCCGTCATGCAGCGTGCCAATGGCTTCCGCCTCGCGCTGTGCGGCCACCACCAGATCCATCACCTCGGCTTCCGCCTGCTTGTGACGCTCGTCCGACCAGACACCGCGCTTGATAAGATGGTTTTTCAGTCGCAGGATCGGGTCGCCAAGTGGCCATGCATCGCTTTCGGCCTTGGGACGATAGGCGGACGGATCATCCGAGGTGGAATGCCCGCCAGCGCGATAGGTCACATATTCGATGATGGTTGGCCCGAGATTGCGCCGAGCGCGTTCCACCGCCCATTTTGCAACCGCATGGACGGCCAGATAGTCGTTGCCATCAACACGAAGCGCCGGAATGCCGAAACCGTGGCCGCGTGCGGCGAAAGTGCCGGATCCGCCGCGCGCAATGCCCTGGAAGGTGGAAATGGCCCACTGGTTGTTGACGATATTCATCACCACCGGGGCCTTGTAGGTCGAAGCAAAGACCAGTGCCGCGTGGAAGTCGCTTTCGGCTGTCGAGCCATCGCCGATCCATGCGGCGGCGATCTTCGTATCGTGGCTGATGGCGGACGCCATGGCCCAGCCGACGGCCTGCGTATATTGCGTTGCAAGATTGCCGGAGATGGTGAAGAAGCCGTGCTCCTTCGAGGAATACATCACCGGAAGCTGACGGCCTTTCAGCGGATCGTGCTCATTGGAGAAAATCTGGTTCATCATGGTGACGAGCGGGTAATCGTCAGCAATGAGCAGTCCGGCCTGACGATAGGTCGGGAAATTCATGTCGCCCTTGCGCAGCGCTTTACGGAAAGCGCAGCTTACCGCCTCCTCGCCCAGATGCTGCATATAGAATGATGTCTTGCCCTGGCGCTGCGCCATCATCATGCGCGCATCATAGGCGCGCAGGATCATCATGTGGCGAAGGCCCTCTTTCAGTTCGTCGTCGGTAAGCGTTCCCGCCCATGGGCCAACCGCCTCGCCATCACGATTGAGAACGCGGATGATGCTGAAAGCCAGATCGCGCATCGCTTCCGGTTTTTCATCGATCTCTGGCCTGCGGACGCTGCCCGCGCGCGGGATTTTGACATGGGAAAAATCCGGCGCGTCACCTGGCCGCCATTCCGGCTCGGGAACATGCAGGGATAGTACGACATCATCGCTCATGCGGGGAACCCTCGAAACTGGCCTGGCCATTGGCCTCGCAAATTTACGGAATGTCGAACGGGAAAATCTAAGACTGGTTCCGGAGCCCCCGACCCGCTTTCGGCGCGTGAATATCACGCCGCCGATCTTGCTCCTCCCATGCGACATGGCGCCGATTTCCTCCTTCGGCACCATCCGCATTCAGGGTGGAACGGGTTCAAAAATAAAGCAAGATTATTTTTCGTGCCCCTTGGCACTCTTTCGTGAAACGGGTTCGCTCCTACCCCGACCGGGGGCGACGTCCATCGGACGAAACAAGCTTAGTTCCGCGATTTAAAAGGGATTTCAACTCGAATGTTTAGCATCCAAATATCGCAACATTATTGCTTTTGATTGACGATAACGTCAGTACCCATTGGTACTATTCCGGCTCGTGCGGGTCGTGTTGCCATCACTCATGAAACCGTCTGAGGCGTTTTGTCCATATGTGCCCGGCACGATTTGCAGCCACCGGGCGGCGCCGATTCTCCAAAAGAAAAGCCGCACCCGCGAGGGTACGGCTTCAATAGACACTACGACATTTGGCTCTAGCGGATCGCCTTGCCGGTCGCATCGAACCGATGCACCTTGCCGTCATCGGGCGTGATGAAGATCACGTCGTCTTCATTGTAGTGATGCTCGCCGAAGAGCCGCACTGTGATCAGACCCGCTGCTTCTGTTTCGACGTAAAGGATCGTGTCGGCGCCAAGATGTTCGGCATGGATGACCTTGCCTTTCCATCTGCCGCTGTCGCGGCTGACGGAAATATGCTCGGGCCGGATACCGACCGTCTTCGCCCCTTCGTCGCCGATGCGGGTGCCGTCAACGAAATTCATCTGCGGCGAACCGATAAAGCCCGCGACAAAGAGATTATCGGGCTTGTTATAGAGCTCCATCGGCGAGCCCACCTGCTCGATGCGACCGGCATTGAGAACGACGATGCGGTCCGCCAGCGTCATGGCCTCGACCTGATCGTGCGTGACATAGATCATCGTCGCCTTCAGCTCGCGGTGCAGCTTGGCGATCTCAAGCCGGGTCTGGACGCGAAGTGCCGCATCGAGGTTCGACAGCGGTTCGTCGAACAAGAACAGTTCCGGTTCGCGCACCAGTGCGCGGCCGATGGCGACACGCTGGCGCTGGCCGCCCGACATTTCCGCCGGTCGCCGTTGCAGATACGGGTCGAGCGACAACATGGCGGAAGCCTTCGAAACGCGCGTTTCGATTTCGGCTTTCGGCGTGCCTGCCTGCTTGAGGCCAAGTCCCATATTGTCCTTGACCGACAGGTGCGGATAAAGCGCATAGGACTGGAACACCATCGCAATGCCGCGCTTGGAGGGCGGCGTCACGGTTACGTCCTCGCCATTGATGACTACCTGCCCGGAGGAAACGTCTTCCAGCCCCGCGATGGAACGCAGTAGCGTTGACTTCCCGCAACCGGACGGCCCGACGAAGATGATGAATTCCCCGTCCTGCACTTCCAGATTAATGTCTTTCAGGACTTCCTGCGCACCGTAGCGCTTGTGTACCGATTTGAGTAGCAGCGATCCCACGTATCAAATTCCCTTACAATTTGACCGGCTTGCCGGTGCGCACACTTTCATCCGCAGCAAGGCAGATGCGCAGCGATTGCAGCGCGTCATCCATATGGCGGTTGAGATCGATATCCTCGCGAATGGCCTTCAGCATGTAGGCCTGCTCGCGTTCACACAATTCCTGATGCCCCGGTTCATCGGCCATGGAGAGGTCCGTATCCGGCTTCAGGAACTTGCCATCGGCTCCACGCTCGGCGCGGTGAACGCGGATGGTCGAGGTCTTGGTATGCGCGTCCACATCGTCGGATTTCGTCACGGCCTCGTTCATGACGATCGAGACGCAGCCATTGGGCGAGATGACGTCCTTCACGAAGAAGGCGGTCTCCGACATCATCGGACCCCAGCCTGCCTCGTACCAGCCCACCGTACCGTCATCGAACAGCACCTGTAGATGGCCGTAATTATACATGTCCGGCTTGATCTCGTCGGAAAGGCGCAGGCCCATGCCGCGCACTTCCACGGGCTTGGCGTCGGTGATCTGGCACATGACGTCCACATAATGCACACCGCAGTCGACGATGGGCGACGTGGTGTTCATCAGGTTCTTGTGGGTTTCCCAGGTCGCGCCGCTGGACTGCTGGTTGAGGTTCATGCGGAAGACGTAAGGCCCGCCCAGCTGGCGCGCCTCGGAGATGAGCCGCATCCATGACGGATGATGGCGCAGGATATAGCCGATGACGAGCTTGCGTCCGTTGGCCCGCGCGCAGTCGATCACGCGGCGCGCATCTTCGACCGTCGTTGCAAGCGGCTTTTCCACGAACACATGCGCACCCTGCTCCATCGCGGCGACGGCATAATCCGCATGGCTTTCCGAATAGGTGGCGACGCAGGCGAGATCGGGCTTCAGTTCCTTTAATGCTTCCAGGAAGGAAGGATGAATTTCATAGCCCGCCAGCTCGTCCGGAACCGCAACCTTGGTGCGATTGACGAGACCGACAATCTCAAAACCGGGATTGCGATGATAGGCGAGCGCATGACTGCGGCCCATATTGCCGAGACCGGCGGAAAGAACACGAACAGGATTTTGCATTGCAGAACTCATTTTACAGCTCCCGCGGTAATGCCGCGGATCAGCTGCCGCGAGAAGAGAACATAGAGGATGAGGATCGGGAACATCGCCAGTGAAAGGGCCGAAAGAACAGCGTTCCAGTTGGTGACGAACTGACCGATGAAGAGCTGCGAACCGAGCGTTACCGTCTTGGTGGCTTCGCTTGGCGCGAGGATCAGCGGGAACCAGAGGTCATTCCAGATCGGGATCATGGTGAAGACGGCGACGGTCGCCATGGCAGGCCGGATCAGCGGCAGCACCAGCTTGAAGAAGATGGCATATTCCGACATGCCGTCTATTCGTCCGGCATTCTTCAAATCATCGGACACGGTTCGCATGAATTCCGACAGGATGAAGATCGCCAGCGGCAGGCCCTGCGCGGTATAGACGAGGATAAGCGCCGTCAGCGTATTGACCAGACCAACCGCCACCATGCCCTGCAGCAGGGCCACCGTGCCGAGCCGGATCGGGATCATGATGCCAATGGCGAGATAGAGGCCCATCAGCGTATTGCCCTTGAAGCGGTATTCGGCGAGCGCGAAGGCTGCCATTGCTCCGAACAGGATCACGAAGAAAATGCTGACCACGGTAACGATGGCGCTGTTCTGGAAGTAGGTCAGAAACGAACCCTGCTTCAGAACCGTCTCATAACCGATGAGACTGAAACTTTCCGGTGTCGGAAACTGCAACGGCGTGCGGAAGATTGCATTGCGGTCCTTGAAGGAATTGATCAGCGTCAGGGCCACCGGAAACACGGCGATCAGCATGTAGAAGATCAGGGCCGCATGGACGAGCGTGGTGCGAAGGGGCGATGTGCGTGCTTTCGACATGGTCTCGTCCTCAGAACTGATAGCGGCGCATGCGGCGCTGGATGCCGAACAGGTAGAGCGACACGCCTGCCAGAATGATGAGGAACATCACGGCGGCGATGGTCGCGCCCATCGAGGGATTGCCAAGCTGCAGCTGGAAGCCGAAGAAAGTGCGGTAAAGGAACGTGCCCAGAATATCGGTCGACTTGTCCGGTCCTGCCAGCGCGCCCTGCATCGAATAGATGAGATCGAACGCATTGAAGTTGGCAACGAAGGTCATCACGGAGATCAGGCCGATGGATGGCAGGATCAGCGGCAGCTTGATCTTGAAGAACTGGCTCCAGCCGGTAATGCCGTCGCATTCAGCCGCCTCGATGATTTCATCGGGAATATTGAGCAGCGCCGCGTAGATCAGCATCATTGGAATACCGACGAACTGCCAGACGGAGACGAGAGACACTGTGACGAGAGCCGTATCGGCCTTGCCGAGCCACGGGCCGAACAGCCATTTAAGCCCGACGAGATCCATCATCCATGGAGCCACGCCCCAGATCGGCGACAGGATCAGTTTCCAGATGAAGCCGACGATAACGAAGGACAGCAGCGTCGGAAGAAAGATCGCCGTGCGGTAGAAGGCGGCGAAACGCAGCTTCGGCAGCGACAGCATGGCCGCCAGCAGAATGCCGATCGGGTTTTGAACGAGCATGTGAATGCAGAAGAATATGAAGTTGTTTTTCAAGGCATTCCAGAAATCACGCGACCAGTTCGGATCGCCGAAAAGTGCCTGGAAATTCGCGAACCCCACGAAAGTGCGCTGTCCGTCGACGACATTGAAGAATGCCTGCCGCAAGGTCTCGATCAGGGGCAGGACCATCACTGCCGTGTAGATCAGGACGCAGGGCAGAAGAAACACAAGTATATGCCAGCGCCTCGGGCGCTTGTGCACGATACCTGTCATGTCGGCAGATTGGCTCATATAGGCATTCGCTCTTCAAGAGCATTTCCAGCAGAGGATGCACCGCTTGCTTCGGAAATGCATAAAACCGATGGCTGGCGTTCTTTCTCACGAAAAAGCGTGCAACCGGAGAAAGCCGGGCTTTCCCCTCCCCGCACGCTCGCGTCATTTTAAACTGACACGGAATGCACCGAATGCAAAACGGCATGTCGATGCGCCAGACGAAAAGATATGGGCGGCGCGCCCCCGCGATCGCCGCCCATAAAGCCCCGCGTTTTTATTTCGCAGGCTTGAACCAGCTGTCGAGGCCTTCCTGCAACTTCTTCGCAGCGTCTTCCGGCGTTACGGTGCCGTTGATGACGTTGGCCGACTGAACCCAGGTTTCATTTTCGAGGTTCGGCGTGCCGCGCGACAGAATCTGGTAGGTCGAACGAATGGTCGGCTTGCACTTTTCGCGCCAGGAAACAAATTCCTGCGCCAGCGGATCGCTCATCTTCACCGCGGTCGAGTTCAGGCTGAAGAAGCCCGGCAGCGCGTTGGCGTAGATTTCAGCGAATTCAGGCGAAGCAACCCAGTTCAGGAACACCTTTGCCTGTTCTGCGTGCTTGCTCGAAGCGTTGAGGCCGAGGCCGATGTCGTTGTGGTCGGAGATGTAGCAGGTGTCGCCTGCATTCTTGACCGGCGGCGGGAACGCGCCCATCTTGAACTGCGCCTGCGTATTGAACAGGCCGATTTCCCACGAGCCAGCCGGATAGATGGCCGCACGACCGAGGGTGAACAGGTTCTGGCTGTCCGGATAGGTCTGCGCTTCGAAACCGTCGCCCAGATAGTCCTTCCACTTGGCAAGAACCTTGAACGGCTCGACCCATTGCGGATCGGTCAGCCTCTGCGTGCCGGCGATCAGTGCCTTGCGGCCCTCTTCGCCCTTCCAGTAGGTCGGGCCGATGTTCTGGTAGCCCATGGTTGCGGCTTCCCACATGTCCTTCGTGCCCATGGCCATCGGGATGTAGTTGCCGTCTGCCTTGATCTTTTCGAGAACGTCGAAGAATTCGGCTTCCGTTGCCGGAACCTTAAGACCCAGCTTGTCGAAGGCTTCCTGATTGTAGATGAAGCCGTGAATGACCGAAGCCATCGGCACGCAGAAGGTCTTGGAACCGTCGTCGGTGGTCCAGGCGGACTTGGCGACGTCGGAGAAGTTCTTCATGCCTTCCAGATCGGTGAGATCGGCGAGCTTGCCCTTGTTGAAGAGCTCAAGCGAAGTGTCGAAAGGACGGCAGGAAATGAGGTCGCCGCCCGAACCGGCGTCGAGCTTGGCATTGAGGGCCGCGTTGAATTCGGTTGGCGCGCTTGGTGCGAAATTGATCTTGATGCCAGGATTCTTGGCTTCGAAAGCCGGAATGATCTTTTCCTGCCATATCTGCAGATCGTCGTTACGCCAGCTTTCAACCGTCAGCGTAACGTCTTCGGCCAGCGCAGCCGATCCCGACGCCAGAAGCGTGGAACCCAGCAGCATGAGTTTGAACGTATTACGAACCATTTGACCTTCTCCCGTTTTTTGAGCGCGGATGCGCAAAAGAGGCGAAAGCACGCCAGACCGCTTCGGTACGATCGCTCCTCGCGTTACGGGATTGTACCGGGCCCCCGCCGGTTGTCTCCATCCCAAATCCGCGTGACCCACGCCCTCAGCGGCACTGCGCTCCCCTTCTGCTGAAATTAATGCCAAAAACGTACCAATTGTCCAGAGAAGTTTACAGCTTTCGCGCAGAAAAATTCAGAGCGGCTTTTTTTCCTTAATTGTTTCAATAAATTAATCAAAATTTTCACAAGCCGACAAATCTGCTTGGTTAATGGTATTTTTTTGGTATCTTCAAGCCGGAGGTATCTTCATGACTGAATTCTTCATTGGCGTTGATGGCGGTGGCACCGGATGCCGTGCTGTTGTGGCGGGCAGCGATGGTGCGATTCTGGGTTCGGGGCGCAGCGGCTCTGCCAATATTGTCACCGATCCGCAGACGGCGCTGATCAATGTGATCGCGGCGGTCGACAACGCTTTTGACGATGCCGGGCTGGACAGGGCGCACTATGCAACCAGCCACGCGGTTCTTGGCCTTGCCGGCGGCAATGTCGAGGGTGCGGGCGTACCGATAGAACGCGGCCTGCCCTTTGCGCACTCCGATGTGGAATTCGACGGCGTGATTGCGCTCCAAGGCGCGCTTGGCGACCAGGATGGTATCGTCGCCATTCTTGGAACCGGTACGGCCTATATCACGCGGCGGAACGGCCGCATCCATTCGGTCGGCGGCTGGGGGTTTCCCTTGGGCGACCTCGGCAGCGGCGCGCGGCTTGGTCAAAGCCTGCTGCAGGAAAGCCTGCTTGTGCATGACGGCATTCATCGGCGCACGCGCCTGACGACCGATCTCCTCGATGAGTTCGACAATAACCCCGACAATCTGGTCGAGTTCGCCTGGACGGCGAAACCCGGCGACTTTGGCAAATATGCTCCGCGTGTTTTCCAATATGCCAGTGAAGGCGATGAAACCGCGCGTATGCTGCTGGAGCGCTCCGCCGGTTATATCAGCGAAACGCTCGACATGCTGATCAATCAGGGTGCCGAACGCATCAGCCTGCTTGGCGGCATGGCGCCACTCTATGTGGAATGGCTGCCTCCCCACCAGCAGGCGCTTCTGGTCGCCCCCGCGGCGGATGCATTGACGGGCGCGCTTCAGCTCGCTCTCAAGCGATATGGGCCGCAAAATGGAAGGGCGCGCGAATGAGCGGAAATTTCGGCGCTTTCCTTCCCAAGAACCTGCAAGGTTCCGCCCCTTCTTCCGGAGGGCCGCTCTACATGCAGTTGCGCCAATCGCTGGAAGCCGCGATCCGCGCCGGACAACTGATTGACGGCGAAGCCCTGCCGCCGGAACGCGACATCGCCGAATATGCCAATATCAGCCGCGTCACGGTGCGCAAGGCCGTGGACGATCTGGTCAAGGCCGGGCTTCTGGTGCGCCGCCACGGTTCCGGCACTTTCGTCGTGCGTCCGAGTGAGCGGGTGCAGCAGTCGCTTTCCATGCTGACCTCGTTCACCGAAGACATGGCGCGACGCGGCATCACAACGCAATCCAAATGGCTGGAACGCGGTCTTTACTATCCCTCGCCCGAGGAAATGATGAAACTGGGCGTTTCCTCGGAAACCCGCGTTGCCCGCCTTGGCCGCCTGCGCATGGCGAGCGATCTGCCGCTGGCCATCGAACGGGCCAGCCTCTCGAGTGAAATCCTGCCCGATCCGGATGCGGTCAAGGGTTCGCTCTATGCCGAACTGAGCCGTAACGGGTTTCGCCCCGTTCGTGCTGTCCAGCGCATCGCCGCCTGCAACATCAAGGACCCGGATGCACGCATTCTCGGCGTCAAGGAGGGAGACGCTGGCCTGTCCATCGAGCGGATTTCCTATCTGCCCTCTGGCCGCGTGGTCGAATTTACAAAATCGCTCTATCGCGGCGATGCCTATGATTTCGTCGCGGAGCTGACGATACCGCAGCCTTGAATGAGTTTATCAATGAAAACGGCCCGTTTCCGGGCCGTTTTGGTTCGTTCAATGATGTTTCTTGCCTTCGCGGGCCATATCCGCCGTCGGATCCGCCGACAGGCGTCTGCGCGCCCGGTCGTCCATCAGCTCGTACCACATGGCATTGAGCACGGCGAAAGCTGCTGCAAGCGGAAGCCCCAGTAACCAGGAAAAATACCACATCTTGCTTCCTTTCCGATTAGAGCATTTCCAGCAAAAGTGCGAAGCGGTTTTGCGTAGGACAATGCGTAAAACAAAGAGATAGAGCGCTCCAGCGGCTCCGTTTGAACCGGAACCGCTCTAATAGGCGTGGTTGCTGTCGTCTTCGATCATGTCCTTTTCGACCTTGCCCCACAGAACCTTGTAGACCCAGGACGTGTAGACCACGATCAGCGGCAGGAAGATGAGCGTCACCACCAGCATGATGAACAGCGTCATATGGCTGGAAGACGAATCCCATACCGTCAGGCTGGCGCGCGGATCGAGCGACGATGGCAGAATGAACGGGAACATCGACACGCCGACCGATGAAATGATGCCGAAAATCGACAGCTTTCCAAACAGCAGCGGCGCGACTTCACGATGGCTGCGCAGCGCGACGAAGACCGCAAGCGCTCCAAGGATGCCGAGCGCCGGAGCGATTAGCAGGATTGGATAGTTCGCATAATTGGCGAACCATGCGCCGTGATCCAGTTCCACCGTCTTGCGCAGCGGATTGGACGGGCCGTCCGTGACGACGGCGCTTGTGATGCGGTAGCCCGAAATCCAGAGCCAGCTGATCACCCCGGCCAGAACATAAAGGACAACGGTCAGAAGCGACGCGATGCTGCCATAGAACCGCGCGCGCGCTTGAACTTCCCCGGTCGTCTTCAGGACCAGCCACGAGGCGCCATGCATGGAGAGCATCGTGACTGAAAGCACACCGCAAAGCAGCGCGAACGGATTGAGCAGGCCGAAGAACGAACCTTCGTAGAATATCTGAAGGTCGTCGGCGAGCCGGAAGGGAATGCCCTGCAGGACGTTGCCGACGGCAACGCCGAAGATGAGGGCAGGCACGAAACCGCCGATGAACAGCGCCCAGTCCCAGCCCTTTCTCCAGGCTTCGCTGTCCCGCTTGGAGCGATACTTGAAGCCGACCGGACGCAGGATAAGTGCGAACAGGATGGCAAACATCGCCAGATAGAAGCCCGAGAAGGACACCGCGTAGAGCGGTGGCCAGGCGGCGAAAATGGCGCCGCCGCCCAGAATCAACCAGACCTGATTGCCTTCCCAGACCGGGCCGATCGTGTTGATGATGATGCGCCGTTCCACATCGGTCTTGCCGACCACCGGCATGAGAATGTCCACGCCGAGATCGAACCCGTCCATCGCTGCAAAGGCAATCAGCAATACACCGAGCAGTACCCACCAGATGATGCGCAGGGTTTCATAGTCCAACAAATCGCTGAGTATCATGATCCTTACTCCGCAGGTGCGATGCTGGCCGGGGCGAGAATCGCTTCCGGCTTGCTGTCGGGTTCAGGTCCGGCCTTGATGGCGCGGATCATCAGGCCCATCTCGATGATGAAGAGAACCGTATAGATCGCCACAAAACCAAGGATCGTCAGCAGCACTGTGGACGCCCCGAGGTTTGATACGCCGACCGCCGTCGGCAATATACCTTCGATGACCCAGGGCTGACGGCCGAACTCGGCCACGATCCAGCCCATTTCGGCTGCAATCCACGGCAGCGGTATAGCAAATACGGCTACCCGCAGCAGGAAGGGATAACGGTCGAGCTTGCGACGGGCGGACAGCACGAAGAATGTGCCCGTCAGCAGGATCAGGAAGAAGCCGATGCCCACCATGATGCGGAATGCCCAGAAGAGGGGCAGCACGCCGGGAACCGTGTCGTTGGCTGCCTGCGTGATCTGCGCGTCGGTTGCCTGACGCGGATCGTCGACATAGCGCTTCAGCAGTAGCGCATAGCCCATCCATTGGCTGTTATCGGCAAAAACGTCCTTCACTTCCTGCGGAACGGCGTTTGTATCGCCAACCTCACGGATTTTCTGCAAGGCGTCATAGGCGACGATACCGTTCCTGATATGGTTTTCCGCATTCTGAACCAGATCGTTGATGCCCTGGATCGGGGTCGTAAGAGAGCGGGTGCCGATCAGGCCCATGACCCATGGAATACGCACCGCGAAATGGGTTTCGCGCGCCTCCTGATTGGGGAAGCCGAAGACCGTAAACGGCGCAGGTGCCGGTTCCGTTTCCCACATGGCTTCGATGGCCGCGATCTTCATCTTCTGATGTTCATTGGCCAGATAGCCGCTTTCATCGCCGAGAACGACAACCGAAAGCGAGGCGGCCAGACCGAAGGAAGCCGCGATGGTGATGGAACGCTTGGCAAGCTCTACCGAACGCCCCTTGAGGAGATACCAGGCGGAAATACCAAGGACGAAAATGGCTGCCGTGACATAACCGGCTGATACCGTATGCACGAACTTTGCCTGAGCGACCGGGTTCATCAGCACGGCGAAGAAATCGGAGATTTCCATGCGCATGGTTTCGGGATTGAACGCCGATCCGACCGGATTCTGCATCCAGCCATTGGCGATCAGAATCCATAGCGCCGAGAAGTTGGAACCGGCCGCAACCGCATAGGTCGCCATGAGGTGCCCGACTTTCGACAGGCGATCCCATCCGAAGAAGAACAGGCCCACGAAGGTCGCTTCGAGGAAGAATGCCATGAGGCCTTCAATGGCGAGCGGTGCGCCGAAGATGTCGCCGACATAGTGGCTGTAATAGCTCCAGTTCATGCCGAACTGGAATTCCATCACGATGCCCGTCGCGACGCCCATCACGAAGTTGATGCCAAACAGCGTACCCCAAAATTTCGTCATCTGCCGCCAGATGAGTCGCCCCGTCATAACGTAAACGGTTTCCATGATGGCAAGCAGCACGGAAAGACCCAAGGTCAGAGGTACGAAGAGGAAGTGATAAAGTGCCGTGATCGCAAACTGCAATCGCGACAGGGAGACAATATCGAGTTCCATCTCTTTAAGCCGGTAAATCCGGCCCTCCTGGTGTTATGAGCTGCGCTCCAGCGCTGCCCCCTTTGAAAGCGGGCGGGTTCCTGAAAACCCGTTTCCCGCGCTTCAATTCCAACTACCGGTCCAAGTTCCGGTTTAGCCACCGACACGAGCCTTAACCGTCCCGGTGCTGTTCGCTCACCTCATGTTTTCGAGGATTTCGTCAAAGCGCCCTGTCTCCTTACCTACGGACTCAATTAGAGCGCCTTGATTTAAAACAATGATCCGTTCACAAATTCGCGCCTCGCGACGGATATGCGTGGCGATCAGCAATGTGCGCGAACCCGCCCGCGCCTTGAGGCGCTCAAGCACATCCTCGGCCGTCGCACTGTCGAGACCTTCGGTCGGTTCATCCAGCAGCCAGAGCGGCGCATCGGTCAGAAACAGCCGCGCAAGGGCCAGACGGCGGGCCTGCCCGCCCGACAACCCCAGACCGCCCTCGCCCAGCATCGCATCCAGACTAGCTGGCAATTCCCTGATAAATGTCCCAAGGCCAGCAGCATCCAACGCATCCATCAGTTCGTGATCGCCCGCATCGGCGCGCGCCAGACGCAGATTATCACGAAGGCTGTCCTGAAAAAGCTCGGTCCGCTGTGTGAGAAGGCGTGTCGGCAACACCGCGACACTGCCTTGCGTTGCTTGAATTTCTCCTGCAAGCAGACTGAACAGTGTCGATTTGCCTGCGCCGCTTGTGCCGACGATGGCGACACGCTCACCAGCAGCAATATCGAGCGTGATATTTTTGAGGGCATCGCGTTCGGCACCCTCATGGCGAGCGGAAACGCTTTTCAGCTGAACCGCCTTGCCATTCGCTGGCCGTTGCGGCGCTGCGGGTTCGGCCTCATCCGTCAGTTGAGGCGCGACGCGCTTCGCAGCGAGGACTGTGCGGCCAAGTTCCATCGCGCCGCGCCGCAATGCGGAAAAAGGCTCCATCGCGCCAAGAATGACGAGCATTCCGAGCGCTGCGACGGGGGCTCCGATTGTTTCGGACCGCATCAACAATCCAACAGCGACGAGGCCGCCTGCAAGCAGGGATGCGTGAACGATGCCGAAACCGGCGCCGGTAACGATCTCTATGCGGTTGAGCCTGCGATCCGATGCGGCGATGTAACCATCGGCGCGGGCCAATGCGAGCTTCCGATCTGCAAGCCGCCCGGCCATCAGAAGTTCGGTCTGACCGGCCACAAGATCGACCGTGCGGGCGCGCAGCGCTTCCGTGCCCTTGGCGCGCCGGCGCATGGATTTTTCGGAACGGCGGGCAGCTGCAAGCGGAATACAAAGACCAGCCGCAAGTAGGACGGTCGCCACCACCAGCCCAAAAAACGGGTTCATCAGACCGAGCGCGATACCGGCAACAAGGGCGGTGGCAAGCGCAGCGCCAACCGGCACCACCACGCGCAGATAAAGCGAGTCGAGCGCATCGATGTCCGCGGTCAGACGGAAGAGAAGGCGCGCCGGACGTTTTAGCAGCGTATTTGCAGCGCTTGGGCGCGCCCAGCTGCGGAACAGTTTTTCGCGCAGGGCCGCGAGGATCGCGAGCGTCGCATCATGGGTGACGAGCCGTTCCAGATAGCGTGAACCGGTCCGCAGGATCGCAAGCAGGCGAATACCGGCGGCGGGCGCGAACACGTCGAACACAACCGCCGTGGCGATGCTCAAGCCTGCGATTGCCGTAGCGGTTATGAACCATCCCGACAGGCCAAGAAGTGCAATGCCGGCGAGGACCGTTACGGTTGCCGTTGCGATACCGGCAAGGAGAGCTGTTCCCTTAGTGCGGAAAAAGAGCCGCAGGATTGGCTGCAATGACTGGAAACCATTCATTCGGCTGCCCTCCTCTGCCAAAGGGGATCGTTGCTCACGCCGCCATCCAGACGGACGACGCGATCCATCCTGCGGGCAAGGGTTTCGTCATGGGTAGCGACGATCAGCGTCTTGCCTCTGCCAAGCTTCAAAAGACTGTCGGCAATGAGCGTTGCCGTATCCTGATCAAGATGAGCAGTCGGCTCATCAGCCAGGAGAATATCTGCACCGGGATCGACAGCCGCACGGGAAAGCGCGAGCCGCAGGGCCTCGCCCCCGGAAATGCCGGCACCGTTTTCACCAATCAGGCCGTTGCCGGTAACGCCCAGAACATGACCAAGCGCCATGTCGTCGATAACGGCTCTGGTGGCTTCCACGTCGGTGTGTCGGCCAAGGGAGATATTTTGACGGGCCGATCCGGCAAAGATGTGCGGTTTCTGTCCGATCCAGCTCATCCTTGCACGAAGTGCTGCTGCGGTTTCATCTGTCAGCGCCACGCCGCCGATCTCGATCCGGCCAGCCTGCGGAGCCGTCAGCCCGGCAACGAGCGCCAGAATGGTGGATTTTCCGTAGCCACTCGGCGCGAGCAGAGCTACGTGTTCTCCAGCCTCGATGTGGAGGCTGAATTCGTTGAGAACTTTGGCTCCCGTCCCGTAACTGAAGCCGATATTGCGCAAGCCCACCGTAGGAGTTCCACTCATTGCTGTCTGGCTTTCGCTCTTTCCGACAACGGTCATCGGATGTTCGGAAAGCTTTTCCAGCGCGTCGATAGAAGCTTCACCCGCAGCGCGGTCATGCCAGACGGCAGAAAGATCGCGTAGCGGCTCAAAGAACGCAGGCGACAGAAGCAGGACGAAAAGGCCTTCCGCCAACGTCAGCTTGTGGCCCCATGCTCCGAAGTTGAGCTGGCCCAGCAAATGAAAGCCAATGTAGACCGCGACCATGGCGACGCCGATGGCCGCGAAGAGTTCAAGCACAGCGGACGACAGAAATGCGATGCGCAGGACAGACATGGTTTTTGAGCGCAGGGTTTCCGCATTCTCGCGCAACCGGTTCGCGGTAGCATCCACGGCATGGAATGTGCGGATGGTGGCAAGGCCGCGCAGGCGGTCGAGCAGAAAACCGTTCATGCCGCCAAGGGCGATAAGCTGCTTTTCACTGGCCGCTTTTGCGCGCCAGCCGATCAGCGCCATGAATATCGGTATCAGCGGGGCTGCAACCATCAGGACAAGCGCCGCAGCCCACGAATACCAGAGCACGACTGCAAGTATGGCCAATGGAACCAGCATGACGCGAATGCGCACCGGCACGAAGCGTGAAAGATAAGGAACGACCATTTCCGCTTGTTCGGCAAGAATGCTTGCAGCCTCGCCGGATGATGGACGCAACACATCGAGGGGCGAACGCTCCGCAAGCGCCGCAACGGCATTGGTTCGCAGTCGGGAAAGCTCTTGCCGGGCGGCATCGAAAGCCTTGGCCGCGCCGGCACTGTCGAGAATGCTGCGCAGGCAGCCGAGAATGAAGACGCCTGCTGCACTGTAATAGACGGAACTGTCGAAGCCGGTATCGGCCAGCCGCCCGATCGCATAGGCGAGAATGCCCGCCTGCGGCAGCCACAAAAGTGCGGCCAATGCCTGAAGATATGCCCCCCGCTTCAGCAAGGACGGGACAGGACGACGTTGCGGGCGGCGCGAACTTTGCCGGATGCCTGCCGCTTCGCCGCCTTCTGCCGTCAATGTTTCCGTTCGGGGGACAACGGATGTCACTCTCGCTTAGGCTCCTTTTTGGCCGATGTTCGCCCGCGCCCCAGCGCCACGATCCTGTCCGTGGTCTCAAGGAAGCGGGTCACCTTGGCGCCAAGCGCCAGGAGACTGGTCAAACGGTCGGTATCGAGCCGCTTGACGTCGTCGTACCAGTTGGTCAGCCTTTCGATCAGGCCGTACATGTCCTTCATGCGATCCTGCGCATAAAGATCGCTTTCGCCCTTCGGCTGTTCCATCAGGATCTCGCGCAGAACGGTAAGCGTGGGATCGATCTCGCGCTTCTTGCGCTCCTCGGCGAGGGTGCGCAGAATCTGCCACACATCGTCGGGCGTCGTGAAGAAATCGCGGCGATCACCGGGAATGTGCTTCAGCAACACCAGATTCCAGCCTTGCAACTCGCGGATACCCATGGAGACGTTCGAACGTGACACACCGAGGGCGTCGACGATCTGGTCGGCGCAAAGAGGGTCAGGCGATATGTAAAGCAGCGCATATATCTGCCCCACGGTGCGGTTGATGCCCCAACGGCTGCCCATCTCACCGAAGTGGAGCACGAACGATTGAACGATTGGCGACAATTCCAAAATTCTCTCTCCCGTAAATTCTGAATTTTCAGAAATTACTGAAATTCAGATAATTCAAATGGTCTGTTCCTTCAATCCGCTTGTCCCCGGGTCTGGCCCGAATGGACAATTGGCCGCAGCCCCGGGACACTCCTCCAAATGCCCGAAAAGACGATAGGCCGCTGCATCCCGTTCCGCGGTCGGTGGGCATTGATGCAGGGGATTCGGCAAATGGCAGATAGAGTTTCCGGTCGGCAGGATAGCCGGTCTTGAAGCGAACTCCAAAACAGGTCTCCGGTCAGCCCGGAAGCGACAGCCGCCGTCTCCTGTCGGAACAGGCGGTTTTCCCCATTTGGTGCGGCGGAAAACGCTGGCTTTCCGCCCTCTCCGCACCCTCGAACATCAAACCGACTATAGCGGGTCGGAAGATGAAGGCAGCTCCTTGCTGTCCTGCGTTCTGTCGCGATGGATCACGGCGCGGCTGAGCAGCATGAGCGTTACCGGCGTTGTGACAACCACAAAGACGGTAATGACCACTTCATGCAGAATCGGCTTCGATTGCAAGATGGAGAAAAATATAATCGACGCGATCAGGATCCCGCCCGCTCCGAACGATGAGCCGAGCGTGGGCGCATGAACACGCTCATAAAAGCTCTTGAAGCGGACGAGGCCGATGCATCCGACAAGCGTCAGGAACGCGCCGCCCAGCAGGAAAAATGAAATGATGACAGCCGCCCAGACGGGAATTTCGCCTGCATTGATCATTCGATCACCTCCCCGCGCATGAGGAATTTGGACAGCGCCACGGTAGCGACAAAGCCCAGAAGAGCGATGATCAGCGAGGCTTCGAAATAGATGATGCTGCCCGTGCGTATGCCGAATGTAATCAGCAGCAGCAACGCATTGAGGTAAAGCGCATCGGTCGCGAGAATGCGATCCTGTGCGCGCGGACCGACCAGAAGCCTGTAGACTGCGCAGGCCATGGCGCCAAGAAGCATCAGCTGAGCGAAAAGCAGGGACCAGAAGATGATGACTGCGCTCATGCGGATTTCTCCTCTTCGACGGTGTCGGCGACTGCAAATATCTTGATGAGCGGCTGCTCATACCGCCCCTTGATCGTATCTCGCCACGCCTGCGCATCGTCCAGATCGAGCACGTGGATCGTCAGTTCGCGCCTTGCGGCGTTATAATCCACCCATGCCGTGCCTGGCGTCGCGGTGATTATGCAGGCGAGGACAGCAAGCGCAGTCCGGTTTTCCAGATCGAGCTGGATGACGACGAAGCCCGGACGCCGCTTGCGCTTGCGCGACAGGATGATCCCCGCAACGGCGATATTCGATTGCAGTATGTCATAGCTTATGGCTCCGAACAGCCAGAGCATGGTCGGGATTGAGCGAATATGGTTCTTCTGCGGCTGCAAGGCCGTCATGATGAGGCATGCAATGATTGCGATGATCGCACCGAGCAGGAACTGCGCCCGTGTGAAGCCATTTAAAAGCAGCCAGAACAGAAGCAGCGAGGCGAACAGAAGCGGATAAGGCAGGATTCTCTTCACTGTGCCTCCTCCGTTTGCATGCCAGCGCGCGGCGCATTGAGAACGCTGCTGATATAGGATGCAGGATTGTGCAGCGAACGCGCCGTTTCGTCCATGTAACGCATCGCCGGACCGGCTGCGATCGTCAACGCCAGACAGATTGCCAGAAGTCCTGCGATCGGCACGACTTCGCGCACCAGAACACGCGGTACGTTACCTTCGAGCGAAGCCCAGAAGGTACGGATGCCGGTACGTGTCATCGCGATAAGGGCCGACAGGCCGGATAGGAGAACAAGCGCAACCAGTGCCCAGCTTGCCGGGCTGACCGGCATTGCAAGCTGCGGGGTTGCACCTTCTCCGTTGAACACCGCCGCCAGGATCAGGAATTTGGCGATGAAGCCCGAAAACGGCGGAAGACCGATCAGCAATATCGCGCAAATTCCGAAGAACGTGCCGAGAACGGCAAGGGTCGCGGGCAATACTGCGCCGATCTCATCCTCTTCTTCCTCCTCCTCATCGTCACCATAGGCTTCCATGGTAACGGCGAGAACGTTGGCGGCTGCGTCCTGCCCGCGCTCGATCAATTCGATCAGCAGGAAAAATGCGGCAATGGTGAGTGTCGAACTGACCATGTAGAAAAGTGCAGCACCTGTCATGGCGGTGTTGCCGCTGCCGATGGCGGCCAGCAAGGTGCCGGAGGATACTAGAATGCTATAGCTGGCGAGACGTCCCATCGCCTGCGATGCGACGACGCCGATCAGGCCGAAGGCAAGCGTTACCATCCCGCCGAAATAGAGCCAGTCATTGCCGAAGCCATAGGATGAACCGGCACCGATGCCGAACATCAGCGGCGACAGGCGCAGAAGGACGTAGATACCGACCTTGCTCATGATGGCGAAGACCGCCGCAACCGGTGCTGCTGCTGCAGTATAGGTTGGCGCGAGCCAGAAATTGAGCGGCCACATGCCTGCCTTGACGAGGAACGCTACGCCCAGAACCGCGGCGCCTGCTTCAAGCAGCATACGATCTTCGGGCGCGACCTGCGAAATCTTCTGCGCAAGATCAGCCATGTTCAATGTGCCGGTCACACCGTAGATCAGGCTGACGCCGATCAGGAACAGCGACGAGGCGACGAGGTTGACGGCGATATAATGCATGCCGGCCTTCACGCGCGCCGGACCGGATCCGTGTAGCGCCAGCCCGTAGGACGCAGCCAGCATGACTTCGAAGAACACGAAAAGGTTGAACAGGTCGCCGGTCAGGAATGCGCCGTTCAGTCCCATCAGCAAAAGCTGGAATATCGTATGGAAATGCGGACTGGCCTTGTGCCAATGGGCAAGCGCAAAGCTGAGCGATGCCATGCCGAGCAGGCTTGTCAGCACGAGCATGAGGGCCGCGAGGCGATCAAGCACCAGAACGATGCCGAATGGCGCGGGCCAGTTGCCGATCAGGTAGACCAGAGCATCGGGCGCCCTTTCGCTCGCCATGCCTGCAAGCGTGATGGCAATCGCGATCAACCCCAGGGTCGAAATGGAGTTGATGGCCATCTTGAGCTTGCGCTTGCGCTCATCGAACAGCAGCAGGACGGCCGCCGTGACAAGCGGCAGGACGATTGGCGCAACGATGAGATGTGTTTTCCAGTCCAACATCAATTCTCCTTGCCGTCCACGTGGTCCGTACGTGTCAACCCGCGTGAGGCGAGCAGCACGACAAGGAAAAGCGCGGTCATTGCGAAGCCTATGACGATGGCGGTCAGAACAAGCGCCTGCGGCACAGGATCGGTATATTGCGTGGCCTGAACGTCAACACCGTTATCGAGTACGGGAGCCGCATTGGTGCGAAGCCGCCCCATCGAAAAGATGAAGAGATTGACCGCGTAGGAAATCAGCGACAGGCCGATCGCCACCTGGAAGGTGCGCGGGCGAAGGATCAGCCACACGCCGGATGCCATCAACACGCCGATTGCCAGAGCAAGAACGAGTTCCATCAGTTCTCCTCCTTCGTTGCGGCCAGTTTCTCGACACGGTGTTTGCGGAGCGATTGGTGCGCGAGCGCGATCAAAACGAGCACCGTAGCGCCGACCACGAGGGTGAAGACTCCAAGATCGAACAGCAGCGCACTGGCTGTCGGCATTTTTCCGATATGCGGTATCTCCGTATACTGGAAGAAGGTTGTGAGGAACGGATAGCCGAAGAACCACGATCCCGCGCCTGTTGCACCGGCCAATAGCAGGCCCATCCCGATCCAGCGCAGGGGCAGGATGCGCAGGCGGTCCTCCACAACGCGCGCGCCTGACGCCAGATATTGCAGCAGAAATGCGATTGCGAGCGTGATACCGGCCGCAAACCCGCCACCCGGCAGATCATGGCCACGCAGGAACAGATGCACTGCCAGCACGACGATCACCGGGAAAAGCCATTGCATGATGACGGACGGCACGGCCAGATAATCGGCCAGTGTTTCACCTGCCTTGCGGTCGGGCGCTGCCTCGTCATAGGCGTCCTGTATTTTCTGTTGGGCGGTCGATCCGGTCGTGTCGGGCGCCGGACGAAAACGTCGCAGCAGTGCAAAGACCGTAAGACCGACAATACCAAGGACGGCGATTTCGCCAAACGTATCAAAGGCGCGGAAATCGACCAGAATGACATTGACGACATTCTTGCCGCCGCCGCCCGAATAGGCGTTTTCGAGGAAATAATCGCCGATGCTGCTGGGCGACAGGCGCGTCATCACGGCATAGGCGATGACAGCCACACCTGCCCCGCTGCCGATGGCGAGCAACAGGTCGCGATAACGGCGGATGCGCGGGCCGATCTGCACCGGAAGCGGATCGGGATCTTCCCAACGCTTCGGGAGCCAGCGAAGCCCAAGCAGCAGCAGGACGGTGGTTACGATCTCAACGAGCAACTGCGTTACCGCAAGATCGGGCGCAGACAGCCAGACGAAGGTGATGCAGGTGATAAGCCCCGCCCCGCCCAGAAGGATAAGCGCTGCCAGCCGGTGATATTTGGCCTGATAGGCCGCCCCGACGGCGCAGGCCCCGCCAAGTATCCAAAGTCCGGCGAAGATCGGGTCCACCGGCTGCGGACCAAGCGAACCGGATTGCAAGCCGGAGGCGAAAATCGGCCAGGCGGCGGCAAGCACCGCCACCGCGACCACGATACGGAGCTGTGGTTGCAGACGGCGCGTGCTGAGGAAAGCTTCCGCCTTGCGCGCCCAGTTCCACGACAGGGTTACAAGAACACGCTCGAAAATACGCTGCCCCTGCAAGTGCCGGAAAAGCGGAGGGCCGTCTTCGCTCGTCGCGAGATAGTTCTTCAGCATCCAGTGCAGAAGAATGCCGCCGATCATGGCCACGATACTCATCATCAGCGGCAGGTTGAAACCGTGCCAGACCGAAAGGCTGTATTCCGGCGTCGCATGCCCCAGCACCGACAGCACAGCCGAATGCAGGAACGGCCCGATCGACAGTCCCGGAATGATGCCGATCAACAGGCAAAGCAGAACCAGAAGCTCGATAGGACGGCGCATCCAGTGCGGCGGTTCATGCGGCTCATGCGGCAGATCATGCGGCGGCGGTCCGAAGAACGTCGAATAGATGAAGCGCACCGAATAGGCGACCGTGAAGATGCCCGCGATGGTGGCCACGTAAGGCGTGATCGTGTCGAGCCAGGAGGCCATATGGGTTTCGACCGCTTCCGCGAAGAACATTTCCTTGGAAATGAACCCGTTGAGCAGCGGGACACCGGCCATGGCCGCGCTCGCCACCATGGCAAGCGTCGCCGTATAGGGCATGGGGCGCAGGAGCCCGCTCAGCCGGCGCATGTCACGCGTGCCGGTTTCGTGATCGATGATGCCGGCGGCCATGAAAAGCGATGCCTTGAAGATCGCATGGTTGACCATGTGGAAGATCGCGGCGACTGCTGCCAGAGGACTGCCAAGGCTGAGCAGAACGGTGATGAGGCCAAGATTGCTGATGGTCGAATAGGCGAGCAGACCCTTGAGATCCTGCTGGAAAACCGCAAAGAAACTTGCGATCAGAAGGGTGATCAGGCCCGCCGAACCGACGATCCAGAACCACTCCTCGGTCCCGCTCAAAACCGGCCAGAGGCGGGCAAGCAGAAAAACGCCAGCCTTCACCATTGTTGCCGAATGCAGATAGGCCGATACCGGCGTCGGCGCTGCCATGGCGTTCGGAAGCCAGAAATGGAACGGAAACTGCGCGCTTTTGGTGAATGCGCCAAGCAGGATCAGGATCAGCGCCACGCTGTAGAGCGGATGCGTGCGAACGAGGTTGCCCGCTACCAGGACCTTGTCGAGATCGTAGCTGCCGACGATATGCCCCAGGATCAGAACGCCTGCCAGCAGACAGAAACCGCCTATGCCGGTCACTGTCAGCGCCATGCGCGCGCCATCGCGGGCGCTGGCATTGTGATACCAGTACCCGATCAGCAGAAACGAGAAGATGCTGGTCAGTTCCCAGAATACCGCAAGCAATATCAGATTGCCCGACAGAACCACACCAAGCATCGATCCCATGAAGGACAAAAGGAACGAGAAGAACCTCGGCACCGGGTCTTCCGGGGACATGTAGTAACGCGCGTAAATGACGACCAGAAGCCCGATACCCGTGATGAGCATCGCGAAAAGCCAGGCAAAGCCGTCCATCCGGAAGGTGACATTGAGACCATAGGCCGAGAGCCACTCCACGGTGCCGCGAAGTACCTTGCCGTCCGAAACGATAGGATAAAGGCTGGCGGTGACGATAAAGGCGACAAGCGCAATCGCTGCCGTAAACCAGGCCGAACCGCTACGATCCGCCCCCCTGAATAGTCCGGTTATGGCGCTGCCGAGAAATGGTAGAAGGACAAGCAGGAAAAGCATTCTGCCGTCCATCGTCATGCGCCACAGGCCTCCTAGCCGAAGTCAAGGTTGATCCGAAGCAGGCACCGCTCAAGAAAACAGCAACAGAATCGCTCCGGCAAGTTGTAGAGAGGAATCATATGTTCCGATGGCGTTATTATGACGGGCCACGGAACATTATGGCAATAGCTTTCAATGGCTTATCGCGCGAATTTGAATCATTTTATGGTTCCTCTTGCCGGAAAATCTATAATTTGTCGGTTGCTGCGGACCGCGATGCCCGACGATTGGACATATTGCCCCGAATATCTTTCAGCCGAATGACATGATCTTATCGGGGCGATTGCCGCAGTAATGGCTTTGGAGAGGTTCTTATCCTTCAAGCAAGATCGCTGATAGCCGCTCGGCCTGAACGCGGATATCCGGTACGGCTGTGACCTCCCAGAATGCGCCTTTCGTGACCGGCCCGATTGCGAAGAACGGACCTGATGGTTCGCCTCGCGCATTGAGAAGCTGAAGGTCGCGGGTAACATCCAATCCGAGATCGAGCGCATCCGGCCGGGCCAGCCCATGCTCCATGAGGCCGATCAAAGCCGCATTGCGGGTTGTCGAGAAACGCGGATTTCCGCCACGGCAATCAATGACGGTCGCGACATGCTGCTTTTCGATCTTCTCGCTGCGACGCGGGCGATAACGGATTTCCATCCCTTCCCCTTCGCCGCGCACTGAAACGAGATGACCGGCCGTGATTTTGAGTTGTCCGTGCTTCATGGCAGATTCGATGCGATCCGCCACGGCAGGAGCCATGCGGTGACGATGGACATCCCACCATGGGCGCAGATGCCGGAGGAAACTGCGACGCTGTGAGGTCGGCAACCCCGCCCAGACATGCTGTGTATGCGGCCGCAGACCGTCCAACACGCCGCGCCAGCCGGAACCCGATCTTTCCGCTTCCGCCATCATGGTGCGCACGCGTCGCATGAGCTTGGAAAGCCCGAGCGAGACCGGAAGGTCGTCGGCTGCGACGGGAAAAACCTGCGCAGGGGCATGGCGTGCCGGAAGAAGCCCACGGCGCGAAATGGCATATATTTCCGCACGATGTCCATTATCGAGCAGCGACAACACGCTGTCGATCATCGAGAGGCCTGTACCAAATATCGCCACAGGTGCATCTGTCGGCACATCGAAATAGCCGTTGCTCGCCCAGTATTCAGCAATCTGGCCACCTGATTTCGCAATAGCGGCCTCATTGCCCGTCGCCAGAATGACCGCATCCGCCACGAAGGTTTCGCCAGTTTCGCTTACAACCGCCGGCCTGCCAGCTTTGAGCGCCACATCGACGACGCCTGTCCTTTCGACCGTCAATCGTGAGCTGCCGACAGAGAGATAAGGCTCAATCAGATGCTCCAGATAGGCGCGATAGACTTTGCGCGGCGCAAAACTGTGCGGTTCCCACCGGTCGCCGCTCTCCTGCAACCAGTTGAGGAAGTGATCCGGCTGGTCGGGAAACGCGCTCATATTGCTGGCGCGCACATTAAGCAGATGGCTGGGATTTTCCGTCGCGTAAGCGATCCCCGCTCCCAACCTGCCCGACCGCTCGAAAATTCGCACAGACGATTCCGGTGAACGCCCGAGCAACTGTGCAGCCAGAATGATGCCGCTTGCCCCGGCGCCGATGATGATAAATGACTTCAAACTATCGTGACCTCATCCCAATTCCCGACAACGACCCGAATAGAGCGCCGTCAAAACCCGCCCTATAAATCTCACTAATTTAGTTAGATTCCAATAAAGAACCGCTCTTGTAAACCCCGCAAAACCGGGAGAATTGCCGTGGGGCTGACGGACAATGAACTCGTATTAGCTCCAGGCGCATGGCGGGAAAGTAAACAGTCAGAAGAAATCAGCCACGTATCGTTGACAGTGTGTTTCAGAAACACGGGCTGGCCTCAACCGCCCGAATAACAATATCTAGCCCAACATTATCCCAACAGGCTGCCTCGAAAATCCCAAGCCAGACAGCCTGCCAGACCGCTGAAACACAGGACCCAGTCATGAATAATTCCCTGCTGAATTCCATCAAGAAGCGCCGTACGCAGTATGCTCTGGGCAAGTCCCTTCCGCTGTCGAACGAAGATGTGGCCGAGCTGATCCGCGAAGCGGTCAAGCACACCCCTTCGTCCTTCAACTCGCAGAGCTCGCGTGCCGTGATCCTGTTTGGCGCCGAGAGCGACAAGCTGTGGAGCATCGTGAAGGAAACGCTTCGCCAGATCGTTCCGGCCGACGCTTTCGCGCAGACAGAAGCCAAGGTCGACAGCTTCGCTGCCGGTGCCGGTACGGTTCTGTTCTATGAAGACCAGAGCGTTGTTAAGGGGCTTCAGGAAAATTTCCCGCTTTATGCTGACAACTTCCCGGTCTGGTCCGAACAGTCCGGCGGCATGGCACAGCATTCGGTATGGACCGCGCTCGCCAATGCTAATATTGGCGCCAGCCTCCAGCACTACAACCCGCTGATCGATCAGGAAGTTGCCCAGACCTGGGACATTCCAGCCTCGTGGAAACTCCGCGCCCAGATGCCGTTCGGCTCAAACGAACAGCCTTTCGGCGAAAAGGCTTTCATGGACGACGGCGACCGTTTCAAGGTTTTCTTCTAATCGTTCATTGTATTGAAAAAGATCGGGCCGGAGGAGTTTCCTCCGGCTTTTTCTTTCCGGCGGTAAAATATTTCATCAGGCCGTTGTCCCCTCTCCAAAAGCTGGATGTAATGGGGATGCTTCAAGAGAGTCGCAACCAAGCGACAAGCTCGTGAAGCTTCATCAGAACGGGCCGCAATTGCACGACATGTGCAGATTGCGCGGTCCGAAGGGGGAAGTTGCATGACAACCGTAATACCGCCATTTGCTCATATCTCGAAGGCAGCCCGCAACAAGCGCGGCGTTGCACGGAAGCTGCTGCGCGCATCCATGCCGGCTGCGCTCGCGATCACTCTGTTTCTGTCAGCGTCGCCAAAAGCGGTGGAAGCCGCAACACCGGCCGACACGCTCGTCATAGCGATGAGCATCGATGATGTCATTTCACTCGACCCGGCTGAGATCTTCGAGATCACCACATCCGAAATCCTGACCAGCACCTATGAGCGGCTCATCACGACCGATACCAAGGACCCGACCAAGATCGTCCCGCAGATTGCCGAAAGCTGGACCTTCTCCGACGATGGCAAGTCGATTACGTTCAAAATCCGCAAGGGGCTGAAATTCGCCTCCGGCAACCCGTTGACCGCGCAGGACGCCGCCTATTCGCTGCAGCGCGCCATCAAGCTGGACAAGAGCCCGGCATTCATTCTGAGCCAGTTTGGCCTCACCCGGGAAAACGCCGATCAGAACATCGTCGCGACCGATGACGAAACGCTTGTTTTCACTACGGGCAAGGCATTTGCGCCAAGTTTCGTCCTGAACTGTCTCACCTCCAGCGTGGCGTCGATTGTCGACAGCAAGCTGGTGAAGGAACATGAGCAGAAAGCGGAAAAGACCAAGGATTACCCCTACGAAACCGACTTCGGTTACGAATGGCTGAAGAACAACTATGCCGGTTCCGGTCCCTTGGCGCTCAAGCAATGGCGTGCCAATGAAGTGCTGCTTCTCGAGCGCAACGAAAACTATTCCGATGCAAAACCGGCGATGAAGCGCGTCATCTATCGCCATGTGAAGGAGGGTGTTTCACAGCGCCTGCTCCTTGAGGCGGGCGATATCGACATTGCGCGCAATCTGGAACCCGGCGACATTGAAGAGCTGAGCAAGAACCAGAAGTATCACGTCCTCAACGCACCAAAGGGCCGCGTCTACTATCTGGTGGCCAACCAGAATGTGCCTGAACTTGCAAAGCCCGAAGTCAGGCAGGCGCTCAAATACCTGATCGATTACGATACGATCGAAGCGAAACTCATCAACGGTATCGGACGCACGCATCAGTCCTTCCTGCCTCTCGGCATGTTCGGCGCTGTCGGTGACAAGCCGTTCTCCTATGATGTCGATAAAGCCAAGGAGTTGCTTGCAAATGCAGGTCTCAAGGACGGCTTCAAGGTGACGCTCGACGTGCGCAACACGCAGCCATTTGTCGGCATCGCGGAAAGCATCCAGCAGACCATGGGCAAGGCGGGCGTTCAGGTGGAAATCCTGCAGGGAGACGGCCGGCTGACGACCACCAAGGTTCGCGCACGCAAGCATCAGATGGCGCTTGGCATCTGGGGGCCGGATTATTGGGACCCGCACACCAATGCGGTCACCTTCACCAACAATCCCAACAATGGCGAAGACGTCTCAATGCGCACGAGCGCATGGCAGGCCCATTGGGATATTCCGGAGTTGACGGCGGAAACCATGGCTGCCGCTGAAGAGCGCGATACGGCCAAGCGTGAGGAAATGTATCACGACCTCCAGAAGAAGTTTCAGGAAACCAGCCCGTTCGCGATCATCTATCAGCAGATCGAAACAGCTGTGACGGCTCCGAATGTGCACGATTTCAACATGGTTGCCGACGCCAACTATGTCCAGACCGTAACGAAGGACTGACGCGATGCGAAAAGGCCGGGCGCTTTGCCCGGCCTTCTTATTTCCCGTCCTCGAAGCTGAAGGGCGGCAATTGCTCCAGCGCCGATTTCAGCGCTTCCGACCAGCTTTCCGATACTGTCTGATAATAAGGATCGGTAGCCTCGAACCGTTGGCGTGCGCCATGCGCGAAACTGTCGGCTTCGTATATCTGCATGTCGAGCGGAAGTCCCACCGAAAGATTGGCTTTCAGCGTGGAGTCGAACGAGACGAGCAGCAGCTTTACCGCCTCCTCGAAACTCATCTGCTCCTGATAGGCGCGGACGAGGATGGGTTTGCCGTACTTGTTCTCGCCAATCTGGAAGAAAGGCGTGTCTGCGGAGCTCTCGATGAAATTGCCTTCCGGGTAGATATAGAAAAGGCGCGGCTGGCCGCCCTTGATCTGCCCGCCGAGAATGAACGAGGCGCCAAATGCATCGGCGTTCTGGCCGCCGGTGGCGGAGTTCTGGATGACTTCCTTGACCGTATCGCCGACAAGACGTGCGACCTGGAACATGGAGGCCGCATCAAAGACCGACGGGTGCCGGTCTGCAGGAGCCTTCATACGTTCTTCCAGAAGACTTGCCACCGCCTGGGTTGTCGCGAGATTGCCTGCTGAAAGCAGAACGATCATACGTTCACCCGGCTTGGACCAGCTTCGCATCTTCGAGAAAACGGAGATATTGTCGAGCCCGGCATTCGTCCGCGTATCGGACATGAACACAAGGCCGCGATCGATTTTCATTCCAACGCAATAGGTCATAAGCAATATCCGGCAGGCAACTGGCTATTCAGCAGGATCACTGCCCTACATTGATGTGAACCGCAAGACTTTCCGCAGCACCGCCGAGCCGGACGCCCGAGATCGGCGCCGCGTCGCGATAGTCCAGCCCGGTTGCAATCCGCACATAACGGTCATTCGGACAGATATTGTTGGCGGCATCGAACCCCACCCATCCAAGGCCGTCGATATGAGCTTCGGCCCAGGCATGGCTTGCGGTCTGTTCCTCGACGCCTTCCATCATCAGATATCCCGATACATATCGGGCAGGAACGCCGATAAGCCGCGCCGTCGAAAGAAAGATATGGGTGTGATCCTGACAAACGCCCTTGCCGGCGTTCAGTGCATGTTCGGCATCCGTGGAAACGCTCGTCGTTCCCGGCATATAGGCAACCGCCTTGTGTATGGCGTTCATCAGATCATGCATCAGGGCAAGCCGTTCCTGCCCTGTCGGGAGATCGCCAGCCAGATCCTTGATCCGCTCGCCCGGCATCGTCAGCGGCGTTTCACGCTCGAAAAGCCAGAGCGGTGCAAAGCCATATACGGGCCCGAGCACACCGACCCTGTCTTCCACATCGATGCTGCCGCTTGCCGTTATGACGATCTCACTGACATTGCGGGCGTGCTGGACCAGATCGGTCTTGTTGCCAAAACCGTCGACATAGGAAACCTCCGGCTCCCCGCCTTCAATTTTCAGTTCCCAGTGTCTCACGACCTGGCCCGGCACCGTCGGCGGACGCAGCCGCACCCTCTGCACCGCATAGGGAACCGGGTGGTCGTAGCGATAATGCGAAACGTGCCGGATATTGAGCAGCAAGCGAAGACCTCAATAGAAATTATAGGTTTCAGCGATCTCGTTGCCGAGCCGGTTGTTGCGGGTGATGAACTCGGTCAGGAATTCATGCAAGCCCATATCGAAGATCGCAGATATGTCCTGATTTTGCAGGCTTGCATAGATTTTGTCCGCTGTCTCGTGACAGGCCGCGCGATTGTCATAATCTTTCGACAGGTAGTCGAGATGCTCTGCGATACTGCGATAGCAATAATGAAGCGAACGCGGCATGCGACCGTTCAAGATAAGATAGTCCGCGACCTGTGCCGGACGATAGTCGCCATCATAGACCCAACGGTAGGAACGATGCGCGGACACCGAGCGGAGAATGGACTCCCATTGGTAATTGTCGAGCGTGGTGCCGACATAGGAAATCGCAGGCAGCAGAACATAATATTTCACATCGAGAATGCGGGCCGTGTTGTCCGCGCGTTCGATGAACGTGCCAAGGCTTGCAAAATCGAAGATTTCGTTGCGCAGCATCGTGCCGTGGAAAGAGCCGCGAATAAGCGCCGTTTCGCGCTTTATCTGGTCGAGGAGTTGCGGAAGGTCGCTTTCCTTCAACGGCTTGCAGAGCGACTTTTTCAGCGACATCCATGCTTCGTTGACGCTCTCCCACGCTTCTCGTGTCAGTGCCGTGCGCACCATGCGGGCATTGGAACGCGCGGTCTCAAAGCATGTCATCACGCTCGACGGATTATCCGCATCGCGCAGCAGGAAATCGGCGACATTGGCGGCGTTATAGACATCGTATTTCGCCGAAAAGCCCTGACTTGCGCCTGCCGACACCGCCACCGATGACCATTCTTCGGGTGCATCTGAGGTTTTCGTCAGTGCCATGCGAAGTCCCGCATCGACAAGGCGCGCCATGTTTTCGGCCCGCTCTATATAGCGGAACATCCAGTAAAGTCCGTTTGCCGTACGGCCAAGAAGCATAAATCATTCCCCTCTTCGCGCCCTGATCTTGCCGTCAGTTGCAGCACGTCAATCCAATTGTTTCAGTCGTCGAGTACCCACGTATCCTTGGTGCCGCCACCCTGACTGGAATTCACGACGAGCGATCCCTCCTTCAACGCCACACGCGTAAGTCCGCCCGGTGTTATGCGGATGCGGTCCGAAACCAGAACGAAGGGGCGCAGATCGACGTGGCGCGGTGCAAGCCCACTCTTGGTGAAGATGGGCGTGGTTGAAAGCGCCAGTGTGGGTTGAGCGATATAGTTGCGCGGCCTTGCTTTCAATTTCTCGGTGAAAACATCGCGTTCGGCCTTTGTCGAAGCGGGGCCGACCAGCATTCCATAGCCGCCAGAGCCATGGACCTCCTTGACCACAAGCTCGGCAAGGTTGTCGAGCACATAAGCAAGGCTGTCCGGTTCGGAGCAGCGCCATGTCGGAACGTTTTCGAGAATGGCCTTGCGGCCGGTATAGAACTCCACGATTTCCGGCATGTAGGAATAGATCGCCTTATCATCGGCGATGCCGGTTCCCGGTGCGTTGGCAATCGTGATATTCCCGGCCCGATAGACATCCATGATACCGGCAACGCCGAGCGTCGAATCCGGCCTGAATGTCAGCGGGTCGAGATACGCATCATCCACGCGCCGGTAGAGCACGTCGATGGCGCGATAGCCTTGCGTGGTCCGCATCGCCACACGTCCGTCCACAACGCGCAGATCGCTTCCCTCGACCAGTTCGACGCCCATCTGGTCGGCAAGGAATGCATGTTCAAAATAGGCGGAGTTGTAGATGCCCGGTGTCAGCACCGCGACGGTCGGAACATCTTGCGTGCCGGGAGGCGCAACGCTTGCCAGTGACTGGCGCAGCAATTGCGGATAATTCTCGACCGGGCGAACCTTGACGTTCTGGAACAGCTCCGGAAAGAGCTGCATCATGGTTTCGCGATTTTCCAGCATATAGGAAACGCCGGATGGCGTACGGGCATTGTCTTCCAGCACATAGAACTGGTTTTCGGCTGTGCGCACGATATCGACGCCGATAATATGGGTGTAGACGTTGCCCGGGGGGCGGAAGCCGATCATTTCCGGCAGGAAAGCTTCATTTCTGGAAATCAGCTCTTTGGGAATGCGCCCTGCCCTGACAATCTCCTGACGATGGTAGATGTCATCGAGGAAAGCGTTCAGCGCCATCACGCGCTGTTCGATGCCCTGCGACAGACGCCGCCATTCCTGCCCTGAAATGATGCGCGGAATGATGTCGAACGGAATAAGGCGTTCGCCCGCCTCCTGATCGCCATAGACGGCGAAGGTGATGCCCGTCTTGCGGAACACGCTTTCGGCGTCGTCGCTTTTCTGCAGAAGTTTGTGCGGGTCCTGTTGGTCGAGCCATTGCTTGAGAAATTCGTAAGGCTGGCGGACATTCCCGCCATGGTTGAGCATCTCATCGAATGGCTTCACTTACTTCCCCTTCTTTTTCCCTATTATTCAGTCCGGGCTCAGGGAAAAGCAAGTCAGGAAATCATGCAAAAGCGCAAAGCTGGGTTGCGCATTTTCATCGCGACAGCAGGACTATGACGCATTCTAATAGCCGCGCAAATGTTGCCAGCGATGGTTCAGCCCGGTCGATGCGCCTTCACGACGGCCGGATCGGTTTCGATACGCCCTGCCCCGATGAGGTCGAGACAATAAGGGACCGCCGGAAAAATTGCCTGCAAGGTCATGGCAATCGATGCAGGCTTGCCGGGAAGATTGAGAATGAAGCTCTTGCCGCGACTGCCTGCCGTCTGGCGGGACAGGATGGCGGTCGGGGTTTGTTCAAGGCTGACGCGGCGCATCAGTTCGCCAAAACCCGGCAGTTCCTTGTGCAGGATGGCCTGCATGGCTTCCGGCGTTTCATCACGCGGGCTCGGTCCGGTGCCTCCCGTCGTCAGGATGAGATCACAGGCTTCGTTGTCACAAAGATCGATAAGCGTGTCGCGGACCGATTCCATACCGTCCGGAATGACCCGGCGGACTGTTTCATAAGGTGTGACGACTGCGCTTTTCATCCATGCTTCCATGGCCGGGCCGCTCTGATCTTCGTATTCCCCGCGACTTGCGCGGTCGGAAACAGTCACGAAACCGATTTTTACCATCACACTCTCACAGCAAGTTTCTGGCTCTCAATAAGCGTCTGGCGGACTTATAGGCGTTCGCCGGTTTAATGTGAAGGTTTGCGCGCAAATGAAAACGCCGCCCGGAGGCGGCGCTTTACATAAGGCGTAACTCAGAAATTATGGCGTGACGTCGAAGCCGAACCACTTTTCCGACAGACGCTTGATCGTGCCGTCAGCCTTCGCGGCTTCAATGGCGTCATCAAACATCTTCTTCAGTTCGGTATCGTCCTTGCGCAGGCCGACGGCGACGCCACGGCCCAGAATGCCGCCCTTGAAGAACGGGCCGGTCATGACGATGTCTTCATTACCCGGCTTCTTGGCAGCGTCGGTGAGGTAAGCGAGTGAAGCCACGACGAGATCGACACGACCCGACTTCAGGTCCAGGTCATGCTGTTCCGTGGTCTTGTATTCACGGATGTCGATATTGTCCTTGAAGTACTTATCGAGAAGCGACAGACCGAGCGAAGCGGACTGGACGCCGACGGTGCGGCCCTTGATTTCGGCAGATACTTCGTCAATTGCCTTCTGTGCGGTCGCTTCGTCCTTGGCCAGATAAAGGGTCTCGCCGGTGTGCGGCAGCTTTGCGTAAGGGCTGTCCTTCAGCGTTGCGAAAGTCTGCGGCGTCAGGCCGTAGGAGATCGAGAAGCTGATGGTTTCTTCGCGCTTCGGCGTTGCCGTGAGGCCGGCCATGATCGCATCGAATTTGCCGGCATTGAGTGCCGGGATGATGCTGTCAAAAGGCTGTGCGACCAGTGTGCACTCGACCTTCATGCGGGCGCAGAGATCCTTGTAGAGTTCGACTTCATAGCCGTCCAGCGAGCCATCGGGCTTGGTGAAGTTGTAAGGACGGAATGCGCCTTCCGTGGCGATGGTGATCTTCGTCCACTTCTTTTCCTCGGCATGGGCCGAAATGCTCGTCAGAGCGAGAGCGGAAATGAACACGGCTTTGAAAAGTCCGATGGTCTTCATTACAGTTATCCTATTGCGGGTGTTTCTGTCCGGCTGGCGCCGGAATACAGAGTTTCGATAATCAGGCAGCGTTCTCGTGGCTGATGAATTTACGGAAGCGTTCCGACTTTGAGTTGGCGAAGACGTCTTCGGGCTTTCCGTCTTCTTCCACCAGGCCCTGATGGAAAAACACGACGCGGTTGGAGACGTCACGTGCAAAGCCCATTTCATGGGTCACGACCAGCATGGTGCGGCCTTCTTCGGCAAGGCCGCGCATGACGCGCAGCACTTCACCGACCAGTTCCGGATCAAGGGCCGAAGTCGGCTCGTCGAACAGCATGACCTTCGGCTTCATCGCCAGTCCGCGCGCAATCGCCGCGCGCTGCTGCTGTCCGCCCGAAAGGTGCGCCGGATAGAAGTCACGTTTGTCGGCAATGCCGACCTTTGCCAGCAGTGCTTCTGCTTCCGCCACGCATTCCGCGCGCGGACGCCCCTGCACATAGATCGGCGCTTCGATGATGTTTTCCAGAATGGTCTTGTGCGACCACAGATTGAAGCTCTGGAACACCATGCCCAGTTCCGAACGGATGCGCGAAACCTGCTTCTTGTCGGTCGGATAGGCTTCGCCCTTCGCATTCTTCGCCATGCGGATGGTTTCGCCCGAAACCGTCACCGTGCCCGAGGATGGTGTCTCCAGAAGGTTGATGCAGCGCAGGAAGGTCGACTTGCCGGAGCCGGACGAACCGAGGATCGAAATGACCTCGCCTTCGCGCGCTTCTAGCGAAATGCCCTTCAGTACTTCATTGGCGCCAAAGCTCTTGCGCAGGTTTTCGACTTTCAGAGCCACCGGTGCATTGGGAGAGACGATTTTGCTCACGATGTTTGTCCTTCGGATGAGAGCTTGACGACGGGCTGGCGCAGATAAGGGGTGAGCCTGTATTCTGCAAACATCAGCACACGGGTCAGGACGAAGTTGATGGCAAGGTAGATCGCACCGGCGATCACGAAGATTTCGATCGCTCGATAGCTCTCGGCGATCAGCTTTGCCGCGATGCCGGTCACTTCCATGAGCGTGATGATCGATGCAAGCGAGGTTGCCTTGATCATCGAGATCATCTCATTGCCATAACCCGGCAGCGCCTGGCGGATGGCAAGCGGCATGATGATGCGGCGGAAGCAGGTGAAGGACGACATGCCGCAAGCTTTCGCCGCTTCGATCTGGCCATGCGGCACCGACAGCAGGCCGCCGCGGATGATCTCGCTGGCATAGGCCGCATTGTTCAAGGTCAGCGCGATGATCGCACACCAGTAGGGCTCGCGCAGGATGGGCCACAGGAAGGAATAGCGGATGGCCGGAAACTGGCTGAGGCCGTAATAGATGATGAATATCTGGACCAGAAGCGGCGTTCCACGGAACACGAAGACGTAAAGGCGGG